>DJFN01000103.1:10292-15985 GCA_002432085.1 Flavobacteriales bacterium UBA5871 | reverse complement strand
ATGCCAATGGTAACGGCGCGCCATTCCGGTATTGTCGTTCATTCCCTGCTGAATAACGGCCCACTCCCCTTCTTTCGTCACGAGAAAACTGTGCATATAAATCTGGAAACCGTCCTGGATAGCCGTGTTATCGACTTTTGCCGTCAAGCGACTATTCCGCACAAGCTCGTCGCCATTTAAGCCTGTGCGATCGCCTAACCGAAGTAATTCGTTCGGTGTCTGACGTGAATGATTGCCCTTTCCGCCGGCGATGTACAAACCCAGGTCGTTGTNNGCCCGACGAATGCCAGTCCATGCCGAGCACGCAGCCAAAGGCCTGGAACCAGAACGGATCGCTCATGCGCGACAGCAAACCGTTACGACCGTAATCGAGAATGATGGCTTCCACGACAGCTCCGCCCAACGATTGCATGCGCTGCGCCAGCCACGGCGGCACCTTTCCGTAATGCAATGGAAGGTCGGCAAATTTGCGGGAATCGAAATAAAGACGGGGCATAGCTTAAAGGTACGACAATTCAGGCTGTCACACCAAACGGGTCGGACTACTTTATTCCGCGACAGGCGGCAGGAATTCAATTACCTCTGGTATAGGCGGAGGCGGAACTGCCGTTATAGCCGAAGGGTATTTTTTTCTCAAAAGGATTGGTTGCTCGAGCATTTCCATTGTGACCGAACCTTTTTTGCGAAAGCTTTTGACAAAATGTTCTTCAAGATAAGGCATCAGTGACATCGATAATGGTAAAGGCCGGTACATCTCGTAATTATACAGCGAATCATTGTAGAGCAAAATACTTTCACCTCCCAAACCGCAGAGGATCTTATCGGTTATGCGTTCTGTATCGTACCGTTTCTTGATTAAGAGGTGAAGAAACGAGCGAACAAAAATGCTGTCTTCGCGACTTAGTTTTGTTAACTCAAATATCTCGCCTTTTTGTTTACAGGGCTCGTAAAAAATGGCTGAAATATGCAGCATTGAATCCACTTTCAATTGATATGGACCTCGATCTCCCCAACCTTGTTCCAGGTAAAAACCCATTTTTCGATCAACATGAACAGACCTTTTGAAAAACAATACTTCAGGATACATCGAGCCTCCCGATATTCTCGTAAGACAAACTTTTCCCGGCAATTTTGTCAGCAGGTATTCAAGCGAGTCATCGGCAAAAGGGAAAAGATTCTTGTCCTTAACAAAATCGCGTAAATCCATCGGAGTTAATCGCAGAGTGTCGTTCATGAGCTTGACATATACGATAGGCCCATTGCGCAAGGTCCTGTTGAAATCGAAAACAATAACCTTGTTTGTCGTATCGGCAGATAAGATTCCGACTCCGGTCAGCTCTTCCCGCCAGTTGACCGCTTTTTCCTCGTTGCAGGAGCTCAACAGGCATAAGCCGATCAATAGCAAACAACTGAAATTCAAAAGGCTTGATGATGTAGGTTTCATAGTCGGGTATTTCAGCTATTAACGTTTACAGGTTGATTTTAGCCTCCAGCTTTATGCTCATCTACTCAATAGTTGTGAATCGTGATTCAACGGTCGTTATTCCTCGTAAAAATCCCAGGCGCTTTGATAACCGCCGGTCGTTTCGATCAAACCGATAAGCTCACTGTAAAACGGATCGTTTCCCAGTGTGGCGCTGTCGCCGATAACGATGCAATGCGTCTTTGCACGACTGATCGCCACATTCGTGCGACGGTAGTCTTTCAAAAAGCCGATTTCCTGCTCGAAATTACTGCGCGTAAGGCTGATGACGATGTTCTCGGCTTCCTGTCCCTGGATGGCGTCGATCGTGGAAACTTTCCAATTGCTTCCCAGCTTTGCTTTCAGTAAATCGATCTGGGCGTTGTAGGGCGATAAAACCACCGTCGTATCGGGCCTGAAATCGTTTGAACGAATGATCGCCGCAACGATTTTCACCTCATCGGGATTGAACGTACTGCCCGAAGCTTCGTCCTGCTGCTCGCCTTCTCCGTAGCCGGCCATATCCACAAAACGCAGAAAACCGGCAAGTTCGCTGAACACCGTTTGCAGGGCATTCTGATAAAAATACGGGTTGATCCCCGCCACAATCTCCGGTGCCATGCGGTATTGTTCCGTAAGCACGATGGTATTTTCCGGCGTCATCGCGGTTTCGATCAGTGATTGCTGTAAGCCCAGCTGTTGCGCTTTCCGGGAAAAAACAACCGGTGGCAATTGCTGTGGATCGCCGCATAAAATGAGTCGTTTACCAAAGCTCGCGGCAAGCCACGTAAGCGGTTCGAGACTTTGCCCGGCTTCGTCGATCACCACGACATCGGCACTAAAAGTTTTGGAAAGTTGGTTGAATAAACCCACCGGCGTTCCGGCGATCACAGGAATGGTTTCCAGCAGATAACTGCGTGCATCCTGCTCCATTTTACGGATCTCTTTTCGCAGCTCGTTGCGTTCTTTTCGCGCAGCCTGACGTTCCGCAGCAGCATCTTTCGTAAAGTTTCGGATGAATTTATTCGCCAGGTCGTCGGCCCTGCGCAAATCTTTCCGAAGTTGATCGAGCACGCTANNTGTCCGAGCTCGAGATAGCCATCGATGGTAAAGGCTTCCACCCTGTCGCTCATTTTTTCTTCGTTGCCGACGCGCAGCAGCGGAATGTTCATTTTCAGCAGCTGGTGGCACAAATGATCGACGGCAGTATTGCTCGGCGCGCTGACAACGATCTGTTTTTTTCGCTTCACCAGCTCGTTGATCGCCAATGCCAGCGTATGGGTTTTCCCGGTTCCGGGCGGACCTTGTATCAACACCACCGGTTTTTCACTCAGCATAGCCGACAGCGCTTTCTGCTGATTTTCGTTCAGCTCAGCATGCGAAGACGGTTCCGGCTGTAAAGACGTATTCAGGTCTTCCCGGATGGTTTGCAAAACGGGATGTTCTTCTGCGAGCCGTAATCCGAGCTCCATACATTGCATCGTCCGATCGTCGGGAAGGTATTGCAGCTCCACCGCTTCGTCCCGGAAATTCGGCACATCGTCTTCCGAAACGGCAAAAACGCCTTCGTGGCCGTCGAGCTCGAGCAAACGTCCTTCACCGGTGTTGTCGCCGCAACGGTAACGGACCGTGGCTCCTCTGCGGAAATACGTTTCATTGATCGGAAACGATGTTTTAAACGAAACCAGCGTTCGCGAGCCAGCCGTTTCCTGACCGGCGATCGTTAGCGGAAACAACAGAATGCCTTGTCGTCGCTGTTCGGCTGGCGACAATTGCAGCTGAGCCTGGTAAGCCAAATCGGTTTCCTGCTTTTCGGCCGCCAGCGCAGCTTTCAGATCCGCAATGCGTGAGCTCATGATCTGTGTAAGTCAGGAAATTTCAGAATTCGCAAATTCGAAATATTTCGAATGGTGTCAAATAGCTTTCCTACCGGCAAGCAGACCGAATTTTCGTTTTCCAATTCCATCAAAGCACACTTCGTTCGCTGCCGAAGCGCTTGTACGACAACAGCACCATTATGATCGCCAATCCGCACATAACGGCAAACGACAACCCGATGAGCGACCACTCGAGTGTTCCGGCAATCAGCTCTTTGGTTGCCAGCACCACGTTCACCACAGGAATCAATGCCGTAACGGCGTTCAGCTCAATTCCCGGGAACATACCGATCATGGCAGGAAGTACAATAACGATATTCAGCGGCGAGATCACGCTTTGGGCCTCTTTGAAGCTTTTCGCGCGTACAGCCAGCGGAATCATTACGCCGGCAAAGAAGACCGTGAGCGGCAAGAGCAATAAATACAACAGCAGGATGAATCCCGGTGAAAGGATCTCGTGGATAACGTCGAGGAATTCCGGGTCTTCGATCAGATGGAAAACTTCGATCGATAAGATCAGTCCGAGCAGCGCAAAGGTCGCCGCCAGCAAGCCTGAAAGTACCACAACACCCATTTTTCCGAACAAGAGCTTCCAGCGCGGTACCGGCGTAGTCAGGAGCGTTTCGATCGTTCCGCGCTCTTTTTCGCCCGTAAACAGATCGATGGCCGGGTACATACAGCCGAGAAAACCGAAAGCAATGAAAATATACGGCAGAATTCCACCCGCCAGCTTACCGATCATTTCCTTGTTGGAGGCGATATTTCGATACGTACTTGCAATCGGTGTGAGAGCCGTTTCCTTGATGTTCAGCTCGCGGTAACGCTCTTTTTTCAGCTTCTCGCTCACGTATTCGATGTAAGCTTTGGCGCGTTCGATCATCCCGACATCCGTACCGTTGAAGAAAATGCTCAGCATAACCGGCTCTTTTTCTTCGAGACAGGCATCTGTTTCGCCGGGAATGTAAATTCCGAACTGGAGCGAGTCTTTCCGGATAAGCTGGATCAGCTCTGCTGTGTCTTTAACAGGAATAATTTCTTTTTTACCCAGCTCTTTCGGCAGGTTCGCCAATTCTGTATCTAAACGGGAAGGCATTTCAGAAACCAGNNACCAGGCCGATTTTCACCGTTTTTTCAGCGGCTTCTTTTTGGAAACTGCTCGAAATGCCCACAACGATGTTGAGGATAACGGGAAAGATCAGTACCGGAATGACCATCATCATGATGATCGTGCGGCGGTCGCGGAGCGTGTCTTTGAGCTCTTTTTTGAATATCGTTCCGATCATACTGCTGCAATTTTATGCTCGTTCACCCGACGGATGAATTCTGCGGTGAGATTCGGTGCCTGCATCTGTGAACGGAAGGCATCCATGGTATCGTTGAACAGGAGCTTGCCCTGGTAGATGATGCTGATGTCATCGCACAGCAAGTCGACTTCACTCATAATGTGACTCGAGAAAATAACGGTCTTTCCTTCGTTGCGGCAATCGTTGACGAGCTGGATAATGCTTTCCGCCGTGATAACGTCCAGTCCGCTCGTCGGCTCGTCGAAGATCACTACCTGCGGATCGTGGATCATGGTGCGGCAGATCGACACTTTCTGCTTCATCCCGGTACTCAGCTTCCCGATGTATTTATTCTGGAAGTCGTGCATATCAAGCAGATCGTACAGCTTTTTCTTTCGGGCCTCGTATTCCGCTTTCGGAATGCTATACAGCTGGGCGAAGTATGTGATCAGCTCGTTGGGTGTCAGGCGGGCATACAAACCAGCCGAGCCGGTCAGAAAGCCAATGTGTTTACGCGCTTCCTGCGGATTGCGAACGGCANNGCATCGATCCCGTTGATCGTAATGTTTCCGGAAGTCGGCTCGAAAATCGTTGCCAACATACGAAGCGTAGTCGTTTTACCGGCACCGTTTGGTCCAAGCAAAGCGAAAACACGGCCCGGCTGACAGGAAAAACTGAGGTCGTCAACGGCGGCTACAGTCGTCGCTTTGGTATTCAGCTCCTTTCGCTGGCGGGCATTCAGCGAAAATGTCTTTTTCAGATGTTCGACGTGAATCATGCGGTTTATTTACCTCACGAAGATAACAAGATCGCCGAGATGGAAGCGCGAATGACAGAAACCGAGACTGACTAAATGAGCGTCGGTTGTTGCTGTTGGTGATCGGGGCTTTTCGATGTTGAGTGATGGTTATGACGCGATGCCCATGGCCCAATTTCACCACAAAGGAGCAAAGAATAAATGCTTGGCTGTGTTTGCTCAGGGAGCAAAGGGATTCCATGTAATTTTTTAAGCCCGAAATTCAATTTTCGTCCGCCGCCGGACGGACTACAGAATAGATTCCAACGAGCATT
>DJFN01000103.1:2115-10237 GCA_002432085.1 Flavobacteriales bacterium UBA5871 | reverse complement strand
AAGAATCTTTGCTCCTTTGTGGTGGAAGAAAATCACTCACTAAACATCTGAACATAAGTCTTGTATTTTTTCCCCGTCCAGTAGATGAACAGAGTGAGCTTTTCGGATTTGATCATCTGGATGGCCGGGTATTTCAGCTGCACTTTCCGGCTGCCGAGCCCGTCGTAGATGCCTTTGTCGGGGTAAACGAACCAGGTTTGACACCAGTTCATGTGATCGCCCATCCCGATGTCCTTGCCTCCGCCCACGATGTAAACGGTGTTTTTTCCGCGGTTGATGATCATAATCCCTTTTTTGCCGTCCAGTTTGCTTTCTACGAAAAACACGATGTCCTCGAGCTTGTCGCCCGTTAAATCGCCTTCGAGGTAAAACGGGTTGATGGCGTCGGTGATCTTGTAATTCTTCGCCACTTCGGATTTTTCAATCACAGGTTTTACCCAGGCAGGAATGCGTTTATCGAGTAAGATTTCGGCCGCTGGAATGGAATCCTGTCCAAATACGAAATTCGCCACGAACAGGGCGATCAAAAGCAGAGAGTGTGTTTTCATAGCATACGTTTTGATCAAATGTGCCGAATCAAATCGGGGCCGTGAAAAATTCCGAAAGGCTATTTCAGAGAGAATATACAGCTCTGTTTTTCAAGAACAAATGCAACCGGTAGTTGCCCGATGATCAACTGCTATCAATTGCCATTGAACGGCAAATCGCTCAAAGCAAGAGTTGACATCTCTAAAACAAAAAGCCCCGATTCCGGTTCCCGATTGCTATCGGGACGGAACAAGGGCTTCATTTTCTTTCTGTTTTCTTAGTGATGGTGACCGTGTGTACCGTGCGAGTGACCATGGCTGATCTCTTCCTGCGTTGCTTCACGAACAGCCTCGATGGTTCCTTCGAAGTGCAGATCGGTTCCCGCAAGCGGATGATTGAAATCCATTTTTACGCTCTCCGAATTCATTTCGAGCACGCGGCCACGCAAATGGTTGCCTTCGTTGTCGGACATAGGCACCAAAGCACCTACGAAAATATGTTCTTCATTGATCTTGCCGCTTTCGTCGTAGAAAACGTTCGCAGGAATAGTCGCTACCTGGTTTTCCTGGCGATCACCGTATGCTTCGGCTGAAGGAATGTCAAAACTGAATTTCTGTCCGGCCTCCAGACCGTGGATATTTTCTTCGAAAGCCGGAATAATACGCTCGATTCCATACAGGAATTCCATCGGATGCTCCGGGCTTGTTTCTTCGATTTTTTCGCCTGTTGTGTGGTTGGTCAGCTTATACTGTAACGTTACAACCTTGTTGTTGTCTATCTTCATATTGTTTGTGTATGCGCTAAAAGTACGGATTAGTTTTTGAGTTGCGAGTTGGAAGTTAAGAGTTGCTAGTTAAGGAATGTTATCGCTTTTTCGTGAATGGTGAGCAGTGAACAGTTCGTACCCGTCTTCATATCCTGGCATCTGGAGTCCTGATATCTTGAAATCTTGGTTTCCTGATATCCTGATGTCCATCAATCACAGATCGTTCCCTTATGCTCCGCGTGCTGATACAATTGCTCCAATTCTTCGAGCTCCTTGAGCAATTCTGCAGACGGCGGCGTGTTCGTTAGTGTCGAAAGATCGGGCTGTCCGGCATCGACCCAGGCGGTGTACCAAATGGAGCCGACTGCGATAATCGCCTGACGCATCCGGCGTTCGATCATGCCGTTGAGTCGTTTGCTGTATTCTTCGCAAAATTCACGGGAATAGGTTTGAACGAGTACGGAGCCGCGTTGTTCGTACGTGTATTTTTTGTCGCTCGGGAATTCGGCTGTGAGCGCTTTTTCGATCGTTAAAACGGAATCCACAGCCCGGTGTGATTCTTCCACGGCTTCCCACGCAAAGTCGAGCACAGAAGCAACGTAAACGCTTTTCCCAACGAAGTAGTCGTATTCTTCGGCGTCGATTTCCACGATCCGGCTTTCCCATAAACCGTGAATGCCTTTCTGACCTGTAAGCTGGCCGTTGTAATTTTCCGTCGTATGCAACGGCACATGCGCATCACCGATGTAATGCCCGATTTCGGAAGCGTATTTCAGAATCAAATCGACGTTTTTCGATTCGAACGCTTTCTGCAACCGCAGCTTCATGATGCCGATATGCCATGGAACGATTCCATAGGACTGCAGCGTGTCTTCGGTGAATTTCGCCACGGCTTCGTCCCACCTTCTCGGAACATGAACAAACGGATCTTCACCTTCCGTTTCGTAATGATCGATGTCGATGTAATGACGCTGCTCTTCGCCTTCGACCGCATAACGACGCTTGTCCGGATCAACGGAATGTTCGGTGATGTACTCGATGTGCTCTTTGAAAAAGCCGAGCATTTCCGGCGGAAGCGTAAAAACGGCTACGCGATTGATGCGTTTATGACCGAAAAATCCCCAGACGGCCTTTTGAGCTTCGGACGATAACGGTTTAACGGGTAAAGGTTTGGCCAGCAACAAAGCCGGCAACAGGAAAAAAACTGTCAGCAGGTTAATTCGCAGAAAGGGAAACAAGTTTGCCATCTTGCAGGATCGGAATAACGGTTGTCTGATTCGGCGTAAGGCAATATTTGATGTCCTCGTTCAGGTTCAGGTTTTTCAACCGTCGACGATGTGAGCTGGATTTGAGGTACCCCAAATAATTGTCCTTGGCGGAAAGGTACAAATATTTCGCAGCAATCGATGAATCCTCTTCCGAAATGAAATTCCCTGTGTTGATCAGGAAATCGCAGATCGCACCTGCACAGATCGTGTCTTCGA
This sequence comes from Flavobacteriales bacterium UBA5871, assembly GCA_002432085.1. Classification (GTDB taxonomy): domain Bacteria; phylum Bacteroidota; class Bacteroidia; order Flavobacteriales_D; family Crocinitomicaceae; genus Fluviicola. Next base: position 7,459 of record DJFN01000103.1, on the reverse strand, counting down.
GGTTGAATTTATCCTGCCATCCGGAGCACAGGCAAAGAATGTTTTTATCCTGCTTCGAAAGCCATTGGGACAACGCCGCCAGATTCAGGAACGAGCCCACGACCACGACTTCCGCTTCTTTGGCCACGTCGAGCGATTTGGTTCCGTTGGTAGTTGTCAGCACGACTTCCTTCCCGCGGAATTCTTCCTTCATATAGCTGAACGGCGAGTTTCCGAAATCGAATCCTTCCACGATCTGACCTTTGCGCTCGGCACCGGCAAGATAGCCTTTCTGCTTGTATTCCCACGCTTCTTCAACGGTCGGAACGGGAATAATGGACTGAATGCCGTTGTCAAAAGCGGCACAGATCGCCGACGTCGCACGCAGCACGTCGATCACTACTACAATCTCAAATTCGTCCTTGAAATACGTGTACTCACCGGGTGTAAAGCACACTTCAACATGTTTTCTTCTGTCCATAAGGTGCTGCGAAGGTAAGAAAAATCACGAACGACGGTACCGTATCCTGTGTGTGAGCCGCATAGCCGGTTTTTCCATCAGTTTGTAAAAAGCCCAGCTGGCTGCGAAAGAGAACAGCAACGCGAGCAGCAATCGCACGATTCCCCATAACGTTCCTTCGCCCAGCGAGCGCGTAAAATAGAGCAGCAAGCCGCCGGAAAGTCCGTGAACGAGGTAAAAGCTGTAAGTGTATCGACCAAGGTAGCTGAAGATGCTTCGCGCGTCCGGAAGAACAAGGAACAAGACGGGAACCACGAACGCAACGATCGTTTCGATCTGCCCATGCAGGAAAAACACCGTAGCAGCTTCGAGCACGATAATTCCCAGCACCTGCAGCTTATCGAGTCGTTTGATGAGCAGAAAATACAACACGATCCCGATGGCGAAATACGGTGTGTAATACCAGACAAAACGACTGTCGGGCCAGATCATGTGCAGGATTTCACCTCCAACGAAATAGCCGAGTGTTCCCCAGAAAGGCTGTTTTCGGATCAGCGGATAAAGGATCCCGATCAGGATGTAAAACTGCATTTCGATGGCCAATGTCCAGAAAATGGTGTTGTACCAATTCACGTGCACAAATTCAGCTGTCAGGGAAATATTCGCCAGGAAACGGAACCAGTCTACATGCAGTGATTGGCCATTGTAAACCAGAAAAAACTGTTCGATCAGCAAAATCAGCGTGATCACGGCCAGGAACGGCAAGTGAACGCGAACGAGTCGTTTCAGCAAAAACGTGCCGTAATTCCGCGCCGTGTAGCCTTCCTGCTCGAAGTGAACGGGAATCACGATCGCCGTCAGAATAAAGAACGTGAGAACGGTGGTTTTCAGAAATTCAAAAAACAGCTGGGAAGCATCCATTCCGGGGAAAAGACGGTTTCCTTCAACGGCAAACAACAACAGATGGTAAAGTCCGACGAGCAGCGCCGAAACGGTACGTAGCGATTCGACGAGTTGGAACCGTTGGATTGTCATGCGATCAGGAACGCTGATTGAGTGGAAAAAGTGTATTAAGCGTAGTGCTTGAAGATCTTAGCATCCACGACGAATGTTCCGAACGGCAGCAACGAAGCGAGATACGCCCAGAATTGTGTCGCAGCCGGCCACTTTTTTTCGCGCGCAACCACAAATACCATCATCACATAAGCGATGAACAGAATTCCGTGTAAAATTCCAACGATCTGATTCGGCAATGGGATTTCCATCATGTATTTCATCGGCATCGTGAGTCCGAAAAGCAGGAACGAGCATCCTTCCAGGAAACCGATCAGGCGAAGCGCACCGAGTGTAGAAGACACATTCATAGTCGTGATTTTTGCGCGTAAAAATACGCAACAATGCATGAACGGCGATCCGATTTTCGAGCTATTTCTTCCATGTATTTAAGATTATGCTTGCTTACCAATACCGTCAGATTATTCCTTCCCACGAATACACGAATATCAGCATTATACAATCAAAGCGAATATTCACCAGCTGTCAGCACTCTGACAGCCATTCGCGCCAATTCGTTAATTCGCGGGAGAAAAGATTGTTTATTCACCGTATCTTTGCACCCGCCTACCGGCAAAGGCAGGCCCTCAAAACAATACGCAAGCATGCTCACAGTTGACAGTCTTAAGGTAGAATTCAGCGGCAGAACGCTGTTCAGTGACGTTTCCTTTTCCATCAACGAGAACGACAAGATCGCACTCATGGGGAAAAACGGCGCCGGAAAGTCCACCCTGCTGAAGATCCTCGCCGGAATCAACAAACCGACAGGCGGATCCGTCTCTTCTCCGAAAGAGTACATCGTAGCTTACCTGCCGCAGCACCTGCTCACCGAAGACAACGCAACGGTTTTCGAGGAAACCAGCAAGGCGTTTGCTTCCATCTTTACCATGCGCGACGAGATCGAGGCGTTGAACCAGGAGCTGACTGTTCGCACCGACTACGATTCCGAAGAATACTACAAGATCATCGAAAAAGTATCCGAGCTCAGTGAAAAATACTACTCCATCGAAGAGATCAACTACGAAGCGGAAGTCGAAAAAGTACTCCAGGGAATGGGCTTCCTGCGCAGCGATTTCACCCGTCCGACATCGGAATTCAGCGGCGGATGGCGCATGCGTATCGAGCTGGCGAAAATCCTTTTGCAAAAACCGGATCTCATCCTGCTCGATGAGCCGACCAACCACATGGACATCGAATCCATCCAGTGGCTGGAAGATTTCCTCATCAACAGCGCGAAAGCCGTTGTGGTGATTTCCCACGACCGCGCCTTTGTCGACGCTATTACGACGCGTACGATCGAAGTCACGATGGGTCGTATTTACGACTACCGTGCGAAATATTCCGATTACCTCGTGCTGCGCCAGGACCGTCGTGCCCAGCAGCAGAAACAATACGACGAGCAGCAGAAATTCATTGCGGAAACCACCGAATTCATCGAGCGTTTCAAAGGAACGTATTCGAAAACGCTGCAAGTGCAATCCCGCGTCAAAATGCTGGAAAAACTCGGTATCATCGAAGTGGACGAAGTCGATACATCGGCACTGCGTCTTAAATTTCCGCCTGCTCCACGCTCCGGAAATTACCCGGTTGTGGTGAATGAGCTTTCCAAAAGCTACGGCGATCATGTTGTGTTCAAAGACGGATCGATGACCATCGAACGTGGTGAAAAAGTCGCTTTCGTCGGGAAAAACGGTGAAGGAAAATCGACGATGATCAAAGCCATCATGAAAGAAATCGATTTCGAAGGCAGTCTCGAGATCGGTCACAATATCCAGATCGGTTATTTCGCGCAGAACCAGGCCTCTTTGCTCGACGAATCCATGACCGTTTTCGAAACGATCGACGGCATCGCGGAAGGCGATATTCGTACGAAAGTCAAAGACATTCTCGGCGCTTTCATGTTTGGTGGCGACAACAGTACGAAAAAAGTCAAAGTGCTTTCGGGAGGAGAAAAAACACGTCTGGCCATGATCAAATTATTGCTCGAGCCGGTGAACCTGCTGATCCTCGATGAGCCGACGAACCACCTCGACATGAAAACAAAGGATATCATCAAGGACGCGCTGAAAAGCTTCGACGGAACGCTCATTCTTGTTTCACACGACCGCGATTTCCTCGACGGACTCGTAACGAAAGTGTATGAATTCGGGAACAAGCGCATCAAAACGCATTTCGAGGATATCAACGGATTCCTGGCCACCAAGAAGCTGGAAAACCTGAAAGAGATCGAGCGTCACTGATTACAGACTGTCCGAATTTTTACGACAGGAACGGACGAACGGCGAGCCGGTTTTCAGGGTATTTGATACATTTGAGCTCCTTATGACTCCACCATGGAAAAAATTATTGAAGCTCTTTACAAGCTGATCAGCTACGCCAGCGGTCCCGAAAATGCCGAAGCGATCGTAAAATTGCCGATCGAAACCAAGCTGGCATTCGTTTCGCTTCTCGAACGGAAAGAATTCCCAAAAGGCTATGTGCTCAGCGTTCCGGGAAAGCCCGCCGAAGAAGTTTACCTCATCGAACAGGGACTGATCTGCAATTTCATGCTGGCCGACGGAAAAGAGATCGGCGCCGGTTTTTATGCTGAAGGCGGCATCGGTGGAGATATCATCAGCTTTCTGACACGCAATCCCTCGCAGCGAACGGTGAAATTACTCGAGCCTTCCGTTCTGTGGGTGATCAATTACCGTCAGCTGGAGGCTTTTTACCGCGATTTCCCGGAATCGGAGCGTATCGGTCGGCTGCTTTACAATTACGTGATCATGGTGCAACAGCAGCGCATCGAAGACCTTGTGACCGAGTCGGCGCAAACGCGTTATCAGAAGCTGCAGGAACGCTTTCCCGATATTATTCACCGTCTTCCTTTGCACTTTGTGGCTTCCTTTTTGGGAATTACGCAGGAAACGCTCAGCCGTATTCGTGCACAAAAATAGATTTGACAAAAGTCAAATTCTTTCTTGATCTACATCAAAGGACAAGCGGAAGTCGTCGCTTAGTTTTGCTTCAAATTATTTACCCCATGAACAAAACTATACGATTATTAGGTCTTCTGCTCGCTATTGGCAGTATCGGACAGAGCTACGGACAATGGCAGAATGAAAGCTTCACTCACCAGGGAAACAACCGCCAGTACCGCGTTTATCAATCACCGAATTACAATCCTTCCATTCCCGCTTCGATGGTCATTACGCTCCACGGTCTGGGCGACAACATGACTAATTTCAGCGGTATCGGGATGAACTACATAGCCGACACGGCCAATATCATCGTCGTCGTTCCGCAAGCCATGACGGATGCGCTCGCAGGAACAGCATGGAATTCCGGGACCGGCATGTTCGGTTATTATCCGAATTCCAGCATCAACGACGTAGCGTTCATCAGTGCATTGATCGATACTATTAAAGCGAATTACGTGATCAACGACGACCGCGTTTACGCCTGCGGTTTTTCTATGGGCGGCTTCATGACGAACCGTTTGGCAGTTGAATTGAATGACAAGATCACGGCTTTTGGTTCCGTGGCCGGTACATTTGGCTTCGGATTGCCGGATTACCAACCGGGACGCGCGGTTTCCATGGTNNTCACTTTCATGGCACAGCCGACGAAACGGTTCCATACGCCGGTAACGATTCAGGCATCGGCGCCGACTCGATTGTGAGCTTCTGGCACATGAACAACAACTGCAACGCCGTTCCGGTCCACACCGCGCTGCCAAACACGCAAAGCGACGGCTACACCGTAGATCATTACCGCTATACGGGCGGCGATGACGCAAGCGAGGTCGAGTTTTACAAAGTAACCGGCGCCAATCACGTTTGGTTAGGGCCGTCGAACGATATTTTCTACACG
>DJFN01000103.1:0-2092 GCA_002432085.1 Flavobacteriales bacterium UBA5871 | reverse complement strand
GCAAACGATCACATTACGATCGCTTACAACGGAAACAGCAGCAATTGCCGCATTGCACTCTGCGATCTGTCCGGAAAAGAATTGCTGTCAACGAATCTGCCGAGCGGAACTTCGTCTGTGACTTTGAACGTGGCTGAATTACAGCTATCGAAAGGCCTCTACCTCATTCGCCTGGAAGACGGCCAAACAGCAGTCAGCAAAAAAATCTGTATAGAATAGCATATATAAAACCATACGTTAGCGCACACCTCTTGCTTCGGAATGCCTGTTAACAGGTCTGGCATTTCACGCAGGAGGTGTTGTTTTTTGTAGTGAGCAGTCATTAGTAAGCAGTAAAAAATTCTGCTCACTGTTTACTATTCACTGATAACTATTCTCAATAAGTGATCGATTTCTTCGAACGTATTGAATGCATGCAGGCAAATACGCAAACGTTGTCCGTTTTCAGGAACCGTTGGCGGAAGGATCGCTTTCACCGCCAGCTTATTTGCCTGTAAACGAGCGCTTGCGGCCAAACACGCTTCCATGGAATCGTACGGCAGAATTTGAATCGGAGAGTTTTCGTCGCTGATCAACGGAAGATCTTTGGCTGCTTTTCGGAAATAAGCAATGTTTTTCTGCAGCTGCGTCCGGAGGTTTTCATTCATTGCCGTTTCGACTACTTGCTGAAGCATCGTGTAATGTGCCGGCGGTAACGCGGTCGTGTAAATGAACGAACGTGCGAAGTTGTAAAGGTATTCCCGAAGTACGGCACTGCCGCAAATCACCGCGCCGTGTGTTCCGTAAGCTTTTCCGAAAGTGATCAGTCTCGCAAAACAGCGGTGTTGCAAATTCAGTGCTTCCATCAGTCCGCGGCCGTCTTTTCCGAAAACGCCTCCAGCGTGTGCTTCGTCGACTACCAGCAAAGCATTATAACGCTCACAGATCGTTGTCAACGCTTCCAGCGGCGCGATATCGCCGTCCATCGAGTAAAGCGATTCCACCGCGACGAAAACCGTTCCTTCGGCCCGTTGCAGCTTTTTCTCCAGGTCTTCGAGGTCGTTGTGACCAAACGCATAGCTTTTCGCGTGACTCAGACGAATGCCGTCGCGCACCGAAGCATGAATGAGCTGATCGTAGAGCACCGTATCGCCTTTCTGTGGAACAGCCGAAAAAAAACCGAGGTTGGCATCGTATCCCGAATTGAAAACCAAAGCCGCTTCCGACTCGAAAAAACCGGCCAGGAATTGTTCGGCTTCGATGGCTTCCGGTGAATTGCCGGAAATCAGTCGCGAGCCTGTACTACCGTTATGAGTCGATGCGGTCGTTGAGTTCCGGGCGATGCCGAGGTAATCATTGGAAAAGAAATCGGTGTAGCCTTCAAATAAAGAAAGGGAGCGCAAACTCCCTTTGTTCTTTCGTTCGTTTAATTTTTCCAGGAAACGCGGTTCCATCGCAAAGCTTATCCTTGTACGGTAACTTTCCGCGGATTGAACTGCGGATCGCGGTTGGCTTTGGCTGCTTCCAGCTCGGCTGCGCGCTGCGCTTCACGTTCCTTGCGTGCTTCGATGATCGGATCGGGCTGTGAAACCGGTTTCTCCCCATCGGCAAATGCTTCTTTCGGGATCAGGCCAAGGATGTCGAACATTTCCTTGTCTTCGTTGAATTCCGGATTCGGCGTCGTGAGCAGCTTGTCACCGGCAAAGATAGAACCGGCTCCGGCAAGGAAGCATAATGCCTGACCTTCCATCGTCATTTTGGTTCTTCCGGCAGAAAGGCGCACAACGGATTGCGGGAATGCGATACGCGTCGTAGCGACCATGCGGATCATTTCCCACTGCTCGATCGGTTTCTGATCTTCCAGCNNCTTCGATCGCTTCACCCATTCCGATGATTCCACCGGAGCAAACGCTGATCCCTGCCTTGCGTGCGTTGTCGATCGTGTTCAGACGATCTTCGTATTCACGCGTCGAAATAATATCGTCGTAAAAATCTTTCGATGTATCGAGGTTGTGGTTGTAGGCAAACAAACCGGCATTCTTCAGTCGAACGGCCTGCTCTTCGCTCATCATTCCCAGCGTACAGCATACTTCCATGTCGAGGTCGTTCACCG
>DJFN01000094.1:2955-7524 GCA_002432085.1 Flavobacteriales bacterium UBA5871 | reverse complement strand
GCGTCGTCGAAATCCTTGGCATCGATCGGGTCGATGGTAAACGTGAGAATATCGCGGAAATCGCGGCGTTTTGCCACTTCCTTCGGATCGAGCTCCATCGTTACCTGCTCGGCTTCCGACATCACATCGTTTTCGAATTCGATGTCGAGGCCGTGGCTCACCAGGATGCTGATCATTTCGTTATCGTGAAGCGAATTGCCGCCCAGTGTCTGGATCACTTCCCCGAACGGATAATCGGCAGATTTCGGCCAGACGTTGATCTTCGCCAGCGCCTTGTCCTTGTTTTTAGCACCGTTGAGCTTTTCCAGCGGAATGTGGATCTGCACACCTGTGCGCGAATTATCCGGGATGAGGTAAGCGAATTTATCGTGCATCTGGATGACGCCCACGAACTGTGTCCGCTCGCGGGAAACAACGTCCACAATGCGTCCTTCAGGGCGACTGCCTTTTTTGGTAACCACCACTTTCACGATATCGCCATGAATGGCCTGACCAATGAGGTGTGGCGGAATGAAAATATCGGCGTCGGATTTGGTACCTGTCGTAACGAAGCCAGAGCCGCGCTGCGTAAGCTCCAGCTCACCTTCGATCGTTTCCTGTTCGTTCGAATAGCGGTAAGTCGCGTGGCCTTCCTGGCGAAGAAATCCTTCATTGTTCAGATCGGCCAGAATGGAAACAACCAGCTTGCGCGACTCGGGATCTTTGATATGCAAAAGGCTGCACACTTGTTTGTAGTTCAGCGAGGCATCGGTATGCTGCTGGAAAAGCCGGCGGATGATGTGGAATAATCCTGTTTTCAGTTTGCGGTCTTTTTTATCGCCGGTTTTTTTCGGTCCTTTTTTCCCCATAGGAAATACTTTAATCTCATTCAGAAGCAGGTTCGGTCAGTACTAAAAACGACCAGCACAAAAGGGCTTCAAACCGCTTCTAATTTATACTCGTGCTAAATTACGATTTATTAGGGCTGAGTACGTTAAACGCAACGACCAGAAGCGTAACTTTGGGATAGTTTCACATCTAAAAGCAACTTACCATGAACAAGCGCATCGAAGCAGCACTGAACGACCAGGTAGAAAAAGAAAGCTCGTCTTCGCAGTTTTACCTCGCGATGGCTTCCTGGGCGGAAAACAACGGACTGAACGGAACGGCGAAGTTTATGTACCAGCAATCCGACGAAGAGCGGTTCCACATGCTGAAGCTTATCAAGTTCATCAACGAGCGGGGCGGTGTAGCGGTTGTTCCGCAGGTTCCGCAGCCACCGGCAACATTCGATTCTCTTCAGCAGGTATTCGAATTGCTGCTCGAGCACGAGATCAAGGTTTCGAACAGCATCAACGACCTCGTAGATATCTGCCTGGCAGAAAGAGACCACTCCACACACAACTTTGCACAATGGTACGTCTCCGAGCAGCTCGAAGAAGAAGCATCGGCCCGTCATATTCTCGACAAGCTGCGCCTGATCGGCAACGACAAAGGCGGTTTGTACCTCTTTGACCGCGACATGGAACAAACAGCCGCTCAGGCCGCTGCCAACACCGCGACGCAGAAGAAAGAAAAATAGTATTGAAAAAGGGATAGCGAATTGTTGTTATCCCCTTGAGCCCAGACTTTTGTGTAGCACTCCGTGCAGCGGAGAGCGCTTTAAACTTCGCTAGCACGTAACATTTCTTTTGTGCCTTTTGTCGAAGATCCTCTGAAGAAGATGGTAAAAAGTAAAACCGATTTCGAAAATCGAAAATCTCTTTTGTGAAGGCTCCGACTTTGTCGGAGGCGCTTCTGACCATGCCGGTACGTCCCATGACTTTTGTGCCTTTTGTGGTGAAAAGAAATCCCGTTGCACTTTTCAATCACGAAAGATCATCTTTCCCCCCTGTTTTTGTAAATCGTAACAAAAAACTACCTGTTACGTAGGAAAATGGTACTTTAGTCCGTTATGTTAAACCGGCTGCTTACTATTGGCTTCCTGCTCCTGTGGGGTTCCCTGTCGTTTGGTCAGCTGGCTTACCGTTTCCGGAATTTTACCATTACCGACGGACTTTCCCAAAGCTCCGTGACCTGTATCATCCAGGACGACATCGGTACGCTGTGGATAGGAACACAGGACGGGCTCAACCGTTTCGACGGACAACAGTTCGAAGTCTTTACTTCCGACGACACCAAAGGACTCGAAAGCGGCTACATCCGCTGCGCCCACAAAGACCGTGACGGCAAGCTCTGGTTCGGAACGGCTAACGGTCTTACGGCCTACGATAGCGAAACGGAACAATTCACAACCTATCTCGGCAACGCGTCGAATACGTTTTCCATCGAAGCCATGGACGAAGACCAGCAGGGCAATATCTGGCTGGCGACTTCCACCCAAGGTCTGGCGAAATGGGACCATGCTTCGCGGCGTATGACCCTCGTTGCTTCTACGATTCCCAGCCGGCGCTTTCATTTCCTCAAATTGCTCGAGGATCCGAATGCCGATCAGGCGGGGAAGCAATTGCTGATTTCGACCGAAGAACAAGGCGTATTCATATACACGATCGCCAACGGCCAGTGGACGAAAATCATCCCGGAAAAAGGAGCGATCGCCGATTGGGCCGTCAACGACGTGGAACATTTTACCGGCTCCGTTTACCTGCTCAGCACCAACAAAGGCCTGTGGCTCTATAACCTGAGCACGAACCGCGTGGTGCCTTTCCTGCCGGAGATCGAAAAAGACTACGGCATTATCGAGATCGCCGATGTGTGCCTGAAATCCACGTCTGAATTTTACGTCGCGACACAGAGTAAAGGTTTGCTCACCGTTAAAAAAGAATCCGGCGATTACACCATTCGATCGAGCAGGCAGGATATTTTCCAGAAAAACGCCCTGCTGTTCGATGAGATCAACGAGCTGTTCGAAGACGCCAACGGCATGCTGTGGGTCGGAACGCTCCGCGGACTCAGCTGCTTCGATCCGGCCAACCAGGGCTTTCTCGGTATCGGGCCAACGCGAAATCTGAAGCAGGGATTGCCTTCGGCCAGCGTCTGGGGCTTCGATGAAAATCCCGAAGCGACCATGCTCTTCATCGCTACCGATGTGGGCATTTCCCAGCTCGACCGCAAAACCGGCGTTTTCCGGCAAATGGACCTTGACAAACAGTTCGCCAACAAGGAATCCAGCATTCTCTCGGTGCGTTACGTCAACGACCACGAGCTGCTCGTTGGCTGCAAAGACGGCTTGTACCTGCTGAACTATTCTCCGACGACGTATTCCTACAAAAAGATCGATTACAAGATCGCCAATCCGGCCAGCTTCGACAAAGTCTATAGCATTCTGCCGTATAAAAGCGGGAAATACCTGCTGGCGACCAGCGGCGGCGTTTTGCTGTATGACCATAAAACGAAAGCCGTTCAGGCCTTCGCTCACGATCCGGCCAAACCGCGAACGAGCATCGGTGCGGGAATCTGTCGCCTGGCCTGGAAAGGTCTCGACGGCACCATCTATTTCGGAACCAGCACCGGCGGTCTATACGTCCTGAAAGAACGTCCCGACGGCAGCATCAGCTTTGCACCGTTCCGCTACAATCCGGCATTGCTGGCCGTGACCAAAGACTATATTTCCACGCTTTACCAGGAAAATGTTTCCGAATTGTGGATCGGTACGACGGGAACGGGGCTCATCCGCATCAACCTGAAAAACGGAAAGCTCGATAATTTCACCCGGCAGCAGGGCTTGCCGAACAACTTCGTTTACGGAATTCTGCCGGACCACAGAGGAAACCTGTGGCTGAGCACCAACAAAGGATTGGCTTGCTTCGATATTCAGACTCAAACCTGCGTCAACTATTCGGAAGTACACGGCCTGCTCAGCAACGAGTTCAACACCGGCGCCTTCCTGGCTTCCCGAACGGGCGAGCTCTTCTTCGGAGGCATCAGCGGCTACAACTTCTTCCAGCCGAAAAAACTCGGTGTGGCCGAAAAGGAACTGCAGGTGCGCTTCACCAAATTCAAGCTCGACGGCAACTGGCTGCATCCCGGCGATCCGGACGCGCCGTTCAAAACCACCATTTCCGAAACGAACAAGATCGAATTGCCCTACGANNGCCCTACGACCAGCGCAGCTTTACCCTGCGTTTTGTGGCTTCCGACCTCTTGAACCAGGAGCTGCTGGAATACAAATACCGCCTCAACGGTTCCGATGAAGAAGAATTGTTCCTCGGAAACACCAACGAAATCCGCTTCAACTCGCTTTCACCGGGAACGTATGTACTCGAAGTGTATGTACGACGGACGGGCGGCAACTGGTCATTGGTACCGGCATCAATCGAAATCGAAATCGCTTCGCCGTTCTGGTGGAAATGGTGGTTCTGGGCAATTGTAGCCGTCGTGATCGGGTTGGCAACTTACATTATCATCCGCGGACGCATCGAGCAGGGCAGAAGGGAACAGGTGCGTCTCGAAATGAAGATTGCCGAACGGACCCGCGAAATCCGTGCTCAGAGCGCCAAGATCGAGCAGCAGAACCAGATCATCCAGGAGGAAAAGGAAAAAGTGGAAGAGCAGAAACGCCTGCTCCAGATCGAAAAGGACAAATCCGAA
>DJFN01000094.1:0-2827 GCA_002432085.1 Flavobacteriales bacterium UBA5871 | reverse complement strand
AAGATCAAGACCATCGGCGATGCGTACATGTGTGCCGGCGGCGTGCCCGTGCGCAACAACACCAATCCGATCGACAGCGTTCTGGCTGCCTTGCAGATCCAGGATTACATGCTGCGTCTCAAAAACGACGCGATCGCCAATGGCACCGAATACTGGGACCTGCGTCTCGGGATCAATACCGGTGAAGTGACCGCGGGCGTGATCGGTTCCGAGCGTCTGGCCTACGATATCTGGGGCTCGACCGTGAACCAGGCGCAACGCATGGAAATGATGGGCGAGCCGGGTCGCGTAACGATTTCCGGAGCGACCTTCAAGCTCATCGAGCCGTATTTCGAATGTACTTTCCGGGGAAAAGTGCAGTCGAAGAGCAAGGGTATGATCGATATGTTCACCGTGGAACGCATCAAGCCCGAGTTGTCCGTTAACGGTGAAGGTATTTACCCGAACGAGCGCTTCCAGCAGATCGTCAACCTGCACTTATACAGTAGTATCAACTACTACAAGGCCGAGCGTCACATCATGAAAGTCCTCGAAAAAGGATTGTCGAAATCGCTGCATTACCACAGTATTGCGCATACGAAAGACGTGGTTCGTGCGGTGGAACACTACGCGCTCCTCGAAGGCGTGACCGATGAAGGTTTGTTTCTGCTGAAATCCGCGGCGACTTACCACGATGCCGGTTTCGTGGAAAGCTATGAAAAAAACNNGCCGATCGGTGCACGCATGGCTGAAGAGATCCTGCCGAAATACGGCTACTCGGAACAGCACATCGAGAAGATCAAGGAGCTCATCTTCGTAACCCAGATCCCGCACCAGCCGAAGAATCACCTCGAAGAGATCATCTGCGACGCCGACCTGGATTACCTTGGCCGCGACGATTTCCACCAGATCGCCGACAAGCTGCGCCTCGAGCTGAAAGAACACGGCAAGATCGACAGCGACCGCAAGTGGGACGAAATGCAGGTAGCTTTCCTGAACATGCACCGTTACTTNNNNGAAAATGAAAAACCTGCAGGAAGTTATCGATCGCCTCGAACGAAACGAATACGCAGATTAAATCCTTTGATCACGCGCGCCTACATCCACGAATACGGAAACGATAACATGGAGCCGGAGCACAAGGCCGTTGCCGAAACGCTTCAGGAGCTGGGCATAAGCGTCGAATTGTTTACCACCAAACGCCTGCAGCGCAACCAGCTTAAGCTCGACAACCAGACCTTGGTCGTGGGCGATCATCCGACGATTTCATTGGTGCTGAAACGATTGGGATACGACTATTCCGAAACCAGCTACCCGGAATGCTTAATACCGTTTCTGGGAAGGAAAATCTGGAATTCAAGCATTGTACAGCTACTTCGATTGGCAAACCAGCAGATTTCAGCACCGTTTTTTGTGAAACCGAAAAACCGCGCAAAATTGTTCACCGGCTTCGTTGTGGAAAGCGAATCGGACCTGCTTGCATTGAGCCATTATCCCAAAGACACCGAGGTTTACTGCTCGGAAGTCGTGCACTTCATTTCGGAATACCGTGTGTATATTATCGGGTCGGAAATCGCAGGAATGGATTGGTATGCCGGCTCAGAAAAAACAGAACCCGACCGAACGATTATCGAACAGGCTATTGCCATTTACGGAGCTTCGGAAAAAGCCGCATTAGGCTATTCACTCGATTTCGGTGTAACTGAAAAAGGAGAAACGCTGCTCATCGAATGGAACGACGGCTTCGCGCTCGGCTGTTACGAGCTGGACCGCAAGCTCTACACAAAGCTCTTGCTCACCCGCTGGGAACAGATCTTGAAAGACTAAAATTCACCAAACCACACAACTTTCACCAATAATCCTACCAAGAGATATTCGTGCAAATTCGCTAATTCGCGGGGCAAAAAAAGGCTCCGAAAGGAGCCCTCAATCTTTGAAAGATATCGATTAGCTGAACAGAACGCTCTGTCCGTATTTGCTTTCAACCGGGTTCACGATCAGTGTCGGGATCTGTGCATCGTTGGTAATGATGTACTGCTCGTGGCTCGCCGTGATCACACCCAGCATGTTGTTGCGGTTCAGGTTCATGATCGCGATGAGGTCGGCGTCGAGGCTCACGGCGTGTTTCACCGTTTCCTTGTCGAAACCGTTCGAAGGCGCGATCTTGGTCGTTACTTCGATACCGCGCTCCTGGAAGAACTTCACGGCGAACTGGATATTCGCGTTCACCTGGTGACGAAGGAATTCATCCGATTCGTCCGGCGTGATCACGTGTACACGCGATTTGAAATACGTTGCGATATTGGCTACATAAGCCAGTTTTTGTTTCGTTTCTTTATTGAGATCGAGTGGAACAACGATATCGTCGTAGCCGCTTGATTTAATCTCTTTCTCCTGCACCACGATAAACGGAACGGAAGAATGTGTGATCACTTTCAGCGCGTGGCTTCCGGTGATGTATTGCCATCCGTGTTGTCCGTGCGTTCCCATGAAAATCAGCTCTGCATGCACTTCACTCGCGAAATCGCCGATATCGTCGAAGATGTTCCCGATGCGCACGGCAGGAATGAGTGCTACGTCCGTTTGGAAACCGGCCAGTATTTCTTTCAGCTTAGCTTCAGCCTCGGCAATTTCTTTCTCTTTGGAGACAACATGAAGCACATAAACGGAAGCTCCGGTGATGGTAGCCGTGTTAATAGCGTGTTTCAATGCGTTATCGGCGACCGGACTGAAGTCATGCGGAACGATGATGGTTTTCTTTTCCATAAGGAGCGTATATAGGGTTTTAAATAGTTGAACAAAAGTAATTAAACGGTTTATTCGGCAATCGGATTGCGGGAATCAATAT
>DJFN01000106.1:9282-9921 GCA_002432085.1 Flavobacteriales bacterium UBA5871 | reverse complement strand
CCCCCTTTTATCCCCCTCCCAAGGAGGAAAAGGCAAGAATCACCAAAACCGCATTCGGCCCTTCAGCGCCGAAGCCCGGTAATCGTCGAGGCGCTCATCGATTTTACGGCTGATGAACCGGCGAACCAACTTGTGCGTTCCTTTGCCCATTTTGTAGTCGACCTCATCGCCGAAAACAGGAACGATGGCCAGGAAGTAAATGGTTTTTCCTCCGACCTCCAGCGGCTGCATGGTCGACTCGGTGAAGAGCGGATCGAGGAAAATGAAATGGTCCTGCTTCATGATTGCCGAAAGCGAAGCCGGCGGATTTCCACAGGGAATCGTATGGCCCGGACCGAACCAGGTCTGCTTTTCGCGCACGAAGTTTTCCAGGCGGAAGATCCAGTCGTAGATCCAGTTGCCGTTCGGATTGTTTATGTCTTCAAAATCCCAGTAAGTCGGCAGCGTAAAAAACNNAAACAGCTCGTTGTGCTCGCGGCCTATCCATTTTTCGGAAACCGGCATTGTGTAGTCCGACAAGCCGTTGGTCATCACGATCGTTATCGGAACGTGCAGCTCGAGATACAAAAACACCAGTGATTGTTCCGGGTGCAGCGGATTGGGCTTCACCTCCACGCGGTGCTTTCCGAATCGTTCCTC
>DJFN01000106.1:285-9268 GCA_002432085.1 Flavobacteriales bacterium UBA5871 | reverse complement strand
CCGCCGTGGCGGAAGGATTGAGGAGGGTGGCAAACGGTTCTTTATCGAGATAGGCCACCTCCCTTTATCCCTCCTCAAGGAGGGAGATAAATCACTACATAACCATGTTTACAATCCGTCCCGGCACCACAATGATCTTCTTCGGAGCCTTGCCTTCCAGCCATTTTTCCGTTTCCGGCATGGCGAGTACGGCCGCTTCGACGTCTTTAGCCGACAGATCGGCAGCCAGCTCGACCGTGAAGCGCATTTTTCCGTTGAACGAAACCGGGTAGGAAACACTCGATTCCACCAAATGTTCCGGATTAAACACCGGGAAAGCTGCGGTGGAAATCGTGCCGGCTTCGTGACCAAGCGCCTGCCATAATTCTTCCGAGATGTGCGGCGCATAGGGAGAAAGCAATACGACCAATGGCTCGAGAACAGAACGTGCATGGCATTTCTGATCGGTGAGCTCGTTTACGCAGATCATGAAGCTCGAAACGCCCGTGTTGAATGAAAAGCGCTCGAGGTCTTCCTCGATCTTGCGAATGGTTTTATGCAGCGACTTCAACGAATCTTTCGAAGGCTCGGCATCGGTTACGATCNNGAGGAACATTTCGTACATGCGGAGTGTGTCGGCGCCGAATTTCTCTACCAGCTCGTCGGGCGTCTGAACGTTGTACTTCGACTTCGACATCTTTTCGACTTCGTGACCGCAGATATACAAGTCATTATCTTCTAAAAAGAAGAGGCCGTCTTGAAGATAGCTAAACAAAGGGTCTTTAGATGCTCTTTCAATATCTAAGACATCGTTATTTACATATTTAATGTCCAAATGTCGAGGAAGGAAATAACTAGTTCTATCCGCGGACAACCTAATATCAATCAATCCTACGTTAGTTTGTTTATTGATCGAATCGATTATCTCAGGATCAATTTGACGAGTACTATTTATTTTTTCTACCCAACTTTTCGAAAAGAAAAGAGTAGGAATTTCCTCTACTAATTGGCCACGATAANNCATCCCCTGGTTGATCATCTTCTGGAACGGCTCGTCGAAGCCAATGTAGCCGCGATCGAAGAGGAATTTGTTCCAGAAACGGGCATAGAGCAAATGGCCGGTTGCGTGCTCCGAGCCACCGATGTACAGATCGACCTGTTTCCAGTAATCCACCTGTTGTCTCGACGCGAAAACATCCGGGTTGTGCGGATCCATGTAGCGGAGGAAATACCATGAGCTCCCGGCCCAGCCCGGCATGGTCGAGAATTCGTAATCGTATTCGCCTTTGTATTTCCAGCCTGTAGCACGTGCCAGTGGCGGTTCGCCATCTTCGGTCGGCAGGTACTTATCGACCTCCGGCAGAACCAGCGGCAATTCGTTTTCCGGCATTACGTACGGAACGCCGTTCTTGTAATAAACCGGGATCGGTTCGCCCCAATAGCGCTGACGGCCGAAAACCGCGTCGCGCAGACGATAATTGATGCGTTTCTGTCCAAAACCGCGCGCATCGATCTCGCTCACGGCTTTTTTGATCGCCGACTTAACGTCGAGCCCATCCAGGAAATCGGAGTTCACCAGCGTTCCTTCTTTTTCCGTCCAGGCTGCCTGATCGAAATCGTGTTCTCCGGTCGGAGTGATCACTTGTTTGATCTCGATCCCGAAATGCTTCGCAAATTTATAATCGCGTTCGTCATGGCCCGGAACGGCCATTACGGCGCCTGTTCCATAACCTACCAGCACGTAGTCGCCGACCCAGATCGGAACCGGCTGACCGGTAAACGGATGTTTTACATACGATCCCGTGAAGACGCCGCTGATGGTATTCACATCGGCCATGCGCTCGCGTTCGCTGCGGTTTTTCGCTTTTTCCACATACGCTTCTACGTCCGCTTTTTGCTCCGGAGTCGTTACCTGAGCTACCAGCTCGTGTTCCGGCGCCAGCGTTACGAAAGCAACTCCGAAAACGGTATCCGGACGTGTGGTGAAGACCTGGATGTGATCTTCGGGAGCGTTTTCCTCCCCCTCGGTCCCCCTCCAAAGGGGGAAATTAATAGAAGCACCTTCGCTGCGGCCGATCCAGTTGCGCTGAGCTTCCTTGATGCTGTCGGTCCAGTCGAGCGTGTCGAGTCCGTCCAGCAGTCGCTGAGCATAAGCCGTAATGCGCATGCTCCATTGCTTCAACAATTTGCGCTCTACCGGATGACCGCCGCGCTCGGAAACGCCGTTGATCACTTCGTCGTTGGCGAGAACGGTTCCCAGAGCCGGACACCAGTTCACATACGCTTCGCCGAGATACGCCAGGCGGAAATACATGAGAATGGCGCGTTTCCGCTCTTCGTCGAACGTTTTCCATTCTGCTGCCGTGAACGCCGAAAGGTCTTTTTCGATGTCGCCGGTTAAAATATCGTGGTCGGAGCCGCTGAAGCCTTCCTGTTCGAAGATCGCTTCCAGCGTGCCGATGTCTTCTGCTTTATTCGTGCGCGGATTGTACCAGCTGTTGAACAGTTGGATGAAGATCCACTGCGTCCATTTGTAGTATTCCGGCGATGAGGTGCGGACCTCACGCGACCAGTCGAACGAGAAACCGATTTTGTCGAGCTGATCGCGGTAACGCTCAATGTTTTCCGCAGTTGTCACGGCGGGGTGCTGACCGGTTTGGATCGCGTATTGCTCGGCCGGCAGACCGAACGAATCATAACCCATCGGATGGAGTACATTGAAGCCTTTCAGGCGTTTGTAGCGCGCGAAAATATCCGAAGCGATGTAGCCGAGCGGGTGACCAACGTGCAGCCCGGCTCCTGAAGGATACGGAAACATATCGAGCACATAGTACTTGGGCTTCGAGCTGTTGTCTTCGGCACGGAAAGTTTGTTTGTCCTTCCATTGCCCACGCCATTTGGATTCGATCTCGCGAAAATTGTATTCCATCTTACAGTTTGATTTGTCCGCATTGTGCGGACGCCAAAGATACCAATTAAGCACCACAAATTACAGCAGACTTTCAGTCGCTGTAGCTTAAAGAGGAGCAAAAAAGGCCACCCCCTTTTGTTCCCCTCAAGGGGGAAAATTGTTACACCTCCTCCCTTGAGGGAGGATTGAGGAGGGTGGCTAGTTGTTCTGAATGTAAGCCC
This sequence comes from Flavobacteriales bacterium UBA5871, assembly GCA_002432085.1. GTDB lineage: Bacteria > Bacteroidota > Bacteroidia > Flavobacteriales_D > Crocinitomicaceae > Fluviicola. The sequence goes on along the minus strand of DJFN01000106.1, from coordinate 6,157 downwards.
TTATCCCTTTGCCATGCCATTAATTCCATTAATTTTATCCGTCATGAAACGGCTGCGCTTTGTTCTGATAATGTTCCTGTTGCTGGTTGCCGGAAAGGCTGCAGCACAAAGCGGCAATGCGGAAAATTACCGTCGCGCTTACCTGGCAGAGAAAAATCCGACCAAAAAATTCTGGCGACTCCACGCGCTTGGGAAATATTATCAGGTCAACGACATCGAGCGGGCCGATTCCATCCGGCATTCCATTCTTCTGAGCAGCCGGGCGGAAAACGACTCGGCGCGGTTGTATGCGTTGGTGTTCGACCTTGAGATCGACGAGCTGCGCGGAAATAAAGCGGCTTATTATACCAAGATCCTGCAATTGCAGCCTTTCCTCGGACGGGTGAAAAATCCGCGTTCGCAGGTGCTCATCTTCCATTACCTGGCCGATTACCACATTGCTTTCCGCGAATACCAGCAGGCCGAGCTGTACCTCACGGAAGCTGCCATGATCGCCAAACGCGCGCGTTATTACGATTGCATGGGCGAAAATCTCCGGCTAAAAGCACAGCTGGAAATGGAGCAGAACAACAAAGCGCTCGCCATTAAATACGTCGACGAAGCCATTCAGTATGCGCGGCGTTCTACCGATCAGGCTTTGCTGGCGACCTGTTTCAATATGCAGTCGCGCATTTACCTGTATTTCGGGCAGATCGAGCTGAGCGTTTCCAAAAACCTCATCGCCGTCGAGCTGGCTATCAAGGCCGAAGATTATCCAAACGTGGCCAACTACCAGCGTGAGTTGGGAGAAGCGCAGTTTTCGATTTACAACTACGACGATGCCAGTCGGAATTTCTTCGAATCAAGGGCAACGGCCGAGCGCATCCGTGATAAGCGCCTGATCGGGTTGGTGACCATCGATCTCGGTTTGCTTTATACCGCCCGCAAGGAATACAACCGGGCTACGCAGGTCTTGCGGGAAGCCATTCGCATCCTTCAGAAATACAACGACGAAGACGGTCTGGGATTCGCGCATATGTACCTCGGTAACGTGTACCGCGAGAATGGTAATTACAACGAAGCCCTGCGCGATTACAACAAAGCGCTCGTTTACTTCGAATCGGCGGCCAATCGTGCCGAGATCGCATCGGTTTACCATCTTGTAGGAACCGTTTTCGAAAAACAGGGGAAATATGCCAACGCGCTCGTTTACCTCAATCGCGCGGTGGAAATCCGCTCGCAGTTCGGGTTCAAAGGAGCGGCTTATCCTTCTTACCGCGCCATCGCCGAAGTGTATCAGAAAACCGGGAACCTTCAGCTGGCTTACAAGTACCTGGAAATGTATTCCGACTATTCCGACAGCGCGCGTATGGTCGAAGTGAGCACGAAAATCGCCGAGATCTCCGAATTGTATCGTTCGGAGCAACTGGAGCGAATGATCGCCATGCAGGCGGATTCCATCGAGCTGCAGCGCAAGGAAAAAGACCTTACTTCCGCGAAGCTGGAAAATACCGAGCTCCGGAACATCTTCCAGACCTATGTGATCATCGGATTCCTCTTGTTGCTGATACTCGGGATCATCATTTTCTACAACCGCTGGAAACAGCGTAATATCGTGCAGCTTCAGCGCGAAGCGGAAATGGCCCAGGTGCTCCTGCGTTCCCAGATGAACCCGCATTTCGTTTTCAACGCCATGTCGGTGATCCAGAGCTACATCTACGAAAACGACACGAAGAATTCGGCCAAGTTTCTGGTGAATTTCTCCAAGCTGATGCGACTCATCCTCGAGAATTCGTCCAAGGAATTCATCCCGATCACAACCGAGATCGATATCCTCACGAAATACCTCGAAACGCAGAAATTGCGCTTCACCGACCGCTTCGAATTCGATATCAGCATCGAACAGCCGTTATTGGACGATGGTCTCGTGATTCCACCGATGATCACCCAGCCGTTCATTGAAAATGCGATCGAGCACGGTCAGCTGCATACCATCGAAGGCGGTTTCATTCACATCCGTTTTTCCAGGGAAGCGGAAATGCTCAAAATACTCATCGAAGACAACGGTATCGGCCGCAAAGGCTCCGGTCAAAGCAAGAAAAGCAAGGACCACAAGAGCATGGCGATGAAGATCACGCAGGACCGTATCGACAACCTGAGCTACAAATACCGCATCCAGGGCTCCATGGCCATTTCCGATTACAACCCGGAAACCGAAACAGGTACGCGCGTGGTGCTGTTCCTGCCATATAGAACGGAAGCGGTGAAAGTCTGAAAAACAAAAAAGCCCTCTTCAGAAAAACGGCTTGAATAAAATACAAGATTTTATTGCTTGATTACGCGTTTGATCGCTTTTCCACGATCAGTTTCCAGAACAAACAGATAAACGCCGTTTTCCATTTCTTTCAGAGAAACCTGATCGCCAGAAATCAAATCGGAGGTTCGTATGAATTTTCCATGCAGGTCGTACACTGTTAACTGGCCTCTATGTCCGTCAAAGTCGATTCTGACAACATCATTGGTTGGATTCGGATAAAGGGTTACCGCTAGTTCTTCAAGCTCATTTATTCCTGCCGTTGAAACATCACCGTCTGCGAAATAGATGGCCTCAGTTACAGTAAAATAATCTCCAAGCGCTTTTGTTGGGCAGAACACACTCAGTTGTAGCCAATAAACGCCATTTCCATTGTTGAGTACATAAGAGGTTGTGTCAAAATTGGAACCGTTTGAATCTACGATGTTCCAGACCACATTAACGGTATTTCCGGTGGCCCAAATAGAATCGATGTAAGCCGTGTCGATGGAATTGTAATAGATCTCGCAATTTTCCAATGTTGTACCTAATGAATCCTGTGCAAGAGAATCGATGAATGGATTGTTGAAGACGTAGTTGGAGTCGACCGGGATTACGAACGTAGAAGTGAGATTATCGCCGATGTTGTCAACTGTAAGCAGGTTGTGAATACCAGGACAGAGACTATCAACTAAGGCATAACCGGCTGACGTCAGCAATATCGATCCATTGTCTATATTGAAGTTAAAATTCGGATTTCCAAAAGCTGAAATGCTAATTGCACCAGTACAATTATTAATATCGGATGGAATTATAAATGTGTTAACTGTAAAAAAGGGATTAAAGACAGAATTGTTTCGGTATAGTTTAGCAATAGCCCAATTGGTATCTTTTAAACCAGCCATTAAAAAATCCTGATCGCCATCATTATCTATATCGGCAAATGCAACTCCACTATTAAAAATGGCCTCAAAGGGAGTATCTTCAAAAAAGGAGAATTGCCCGGTACCATCATTGGTATATAATTTCGTAACAGGTACATCCGAAATATTAAATCCGGTAATTACAAGATCGTCATCTCCATCACCTTCAATATCTATAAATCCCAGTGCGCTTTTTCTTAAACCTTCAACAGGTGTATTAGTCGGGGAGGTAAATGTAAGGTCTCCATTGTTGATCATAAACTGAGACCAGCTACCAACAGGTTCTCCTGTTAACAAGAGATCATTATCCCCATCATTGTCAAGGTCTGAAACGCCGATTGATCCATTTACCAGCTCAAATATTCCAACGAACTCTTCCCACACAAAATTTCCTGTTCCATCATTAGTATAAAATCTACCACCACCTTGTCCGGTAATAATTAAATCTAGGTCAGAATCGTTATCCATATCTGATAATGCTACAGAGCTTCTCCAAACACCCATTAGTGAAGCTGACAGAGTATAATGGCCGCTGCCATCGTTCTTATATATGTTAGTTTCTGGAGAAGGATCTCCACTTCCAGTCATTAGGACATCAAAGTCGCCATCTGCATCAATATCTCCAAAATCAATGGTGCCTTCTGTAAGTGGTGTAAAAGTTGTATTATCAAATAGTGTAAAATTTCCAGTACCATCATTAAGATATAACCTTGCAACCGGATTCGCAGGAAAAGAATGACCAGTAACCAATACATCGTTATCATTGTCTCCATCTACATCGGCAATTCCCATAGTCCCAATGTTTAGCCCCTCGAAGGGAGGTGTGACAGTCATAGCATAATTACCATTGCCATCATTTATATATAGTCTCGCCTGACCCACATGAGAATTATCGATCCCCATAATAAGTACATCTTTATCAGAATCGCCATCCACGTCGGAAAAGAAAGTTCTTGCATTGTTAACTCCCATAAACGGGGAGCTTTTTATAAGTGCAAAATTTCCAGCGCCATCATTCAGGTAAAAATGTGTTCTTGGAAAAAGGCCGATTCCAAAACCAGTCATCAATAAATCTAGATCTTCATCATTATCGACATCGGAAAAAACAGCATCTCCATTTACCAATCCTTCAAAAGAAATTGTAACAGGAATAAAGCTATTAGCTCCTTCATTTTTATATAGATGGGTAGTTCCGTTGCCGGCAGCATCTTTCCCGACAATAAGGATATCATTATCGTCATCCCCATCAATATCAAAAATAGCGGTAGAGCCCATTCGGACTGGTATAAATGGAGTTCCGGGAACTAAATTAAAATTCCCTAAGCCGTCATTGGAGTATAAACTCGCAATATAGATATCACTACCCGCATCAGTGGTATGACCGGTAATAACTACATCATTATCTCCATCACCATCCATATCACCGAAACTGATGGTGCCGTCATCTGCTTCACCAAAAGGGGAACTAACAAACGTGTAGTTTCCTGCACCGTCATTTAAATAGAGATTAATGGTAGCAATATCAATCATTAAAACATCTAGATCGATATCCCCATCAATATCAGAAATGGATATGGCACCATACCCTCCATCAAAATCATTTCCTATACTAAGAGTATAACTCCCATTACCATCATTAATATATAGATTGACAAGATGATCCCCATACTCATCCTCTCCGGCAATAATTACATCAACATCTGTGTCATTATCCGAATCAAATAAAACAACAGCCCCATCAAAAAGTCCTGGATAAAGATCTATGAATGAGTCCTCAATAATTGTAAAATTTCCGAATCCATCATTAAGATATAAATTAGTTTCCGGGGCATAATCAGAGGTGATTCCTATAGTGATCAAATCATTGTCTCCATCTCCGTCAATATCAGAAAAATCAGCATTGCTTATAAAACCAGTTCCAAAGTTCACATCTTGATTCCATGTGAAATTCCCTAAACCATCATTAACAAATAATTTGACAACCAAATCGTAGTTCGCATTTGCTCCACTTACTAGGACATCCTGATCCGAATCACCATCTACATCTGAAAAGACAAGAGTGCCGTCGGCGAGATCATCAAATTCCGCCATATTGGATGGGTCAGGAAAAACAGGAGTAACTTGCTGAAAGGAGATGCTGGTTTGTGCGTAACTATATTGAATTGCTAATGCAAACAAAAATGTGGTGGTAATCTTCATCATAAAATTAGGTAAGATGTTCTTTTAGATGTGAAAACCCCTCTCGTTTCCGAGAAGGGCTTTCGCTTAAAAAGGTTTCTATTAAGCCTCCACGTGCATATAGCTTTCCACGCTCGGGCAGGAGCAAACCAGGTTGCGGTCGCCGTAGGCGTTGTCTACGCGGCGAACAGGCACCCAGTATTTCCATTCCTTCAGGTAAGCAACCGGGTAGGCCGCTTCCTGTGGTGAGTATGGATAGTTCCAGTCTTTGTTGATAATACAGTCGGCCGTGTGCGGAGCGTTTTTCAGGAGGTTGTTCTCCTTGTCCGCGTGGCCGTTTTCGATCTCTTTGATCTCCTGGCGGATCTTGATCATCGCTTCGATGAAGCGGTCGAGCTCTTCCTTGTCTTCCGATTCGGTCGGCTCGATCATCAGTGTTCCGGCAACCGGGAAAGAAACGGTAGGAGCATGGAAACCGAAGTCGATCAGGCGCTTGGCC
>DJFN01000106.1:0-245 GCA_002432085.1 Flavobacteriales bacterium UBA5871 | reverse complement strand
GATGTAATTCGCATTCAGGATCGCCGCTTCGGTGGATTCGCGCAGACCTTGCGCGCCGAGCATTTTGATGTAGCCATACGAAATCAGCAGGATCAGCGCACTTCCGTAAGGAGCAGCAGATACCGCATGAATAGCTTTGTCACCGCCGGCTTTGATAATCGGATTTCCCGGCAGGAAAGGAGCGAGGTGAGCTGCTACACCGATCGGGCCCATTCCGGGACCGCCACCACCGTGTGGAATAGCGA
>DJFN01000158.1:2543-38758 GCA_002432085.1 Flavobacteriales bacterium UBA5871 | reverse complement strand
GAGGGGGATAAAAGGGGGAGGATAGCATCCACCCGGTAGCCACCCTCCTCAATCCTCCCTCAAAGGAGGAGGTGTTTCTAAAACCACTTCGTTTTCCAGATCTTCGGTCTTAGTGTAAAGTGTTCTTTTGTTTGCTGGGTTCGCTGCCAGACCAGTCCCATTCTTCCGAGGTCGATGGTTACGTGAAAGCGCTCGTCTGAAACGATTTGTTGCCATGCCTGCCACATATCGTCGCTCCAGCGGATATCGTCGAAAATGAACAGCGTCTCGTTGTGTACCTGTTTCAGCAAGGATTCCAGGTAATACAGTGTCGCTTTTCCGTCGTGGTTTCCGTCGATGAAAACCAGGTCGTAGCGAATCGAAGCAGGCAATTGGAGGAATTCGTCAAACGGTGCACAAATCGTTGTAACACCATCGAGATTCCAATGATCGAGCGATTGTAAAGCCCGGCGCTGTGTTTCCGAACAGCCTTCGACCGTGATAATGTGAGCCGACGGATGGCCTTTTTTCAGATGAATCGTTCCGACGCCCAACGAAGTTCCCAGCTCGAGAACGGTTTCAGGACGGTAAAAACGGGCGAGCTGGTAAAGCACATCGCCATAGACTCCGCGACTGGAACTGGATTTCAGGAGCTTGCTAACGGAACGCTGCTGTGTAAGCTTTTTCGAGCCTGCTCCGAGGTCGACGATCGAAAACAGATGGCGATCGTGCGTGAGCTGCCTGAACCACTTTTTTCGTTCTGTCTTAAAATTTTTGTCAACCTTTGCCGTTAGACAGGTGTCGGCCAATTGGAATACAAAAGGCGAATGTACACCATGCCGACCTTTGGAACGAACAAAATAGGAGCGGTATGAACGACCGTTTTGCATAGTACAAAGAAACAAAAAACGCTACGAACGAATGCAGTCCATTTCAAGCACTACTTTTGAAGAACAATACTATCGTATTACCCATGCTCAGCCGGAAGTCCATCTGAACGCGCCCTGCAAGCTCGGAGAAGGCATTATCGCGCTTCCAGCTGAAGAAGCAAGCCGCTTACAGGATTTATTCCTGCACAGCACGCAGACCAAAGCGTTTTTTATTCCTGCTTCCGGATCGGGCTCGCGCATGTTCGAGTTCCTGTTCAATTTCATCGATAATCCAACGGAAGAAAACCGCGGACAAGTAGAGCGTTTCCTCAATCACGTGGAAGATTTCGCGTTCTTTCACCAGTTTCCGATCGAAGTGCAGCGCCAATTGACGGGCCGTACGATGGATATCGATGCATTCGTGGCGTATATTCTGAACGATAACGTGATGGGACTCGCGCATCTGCCGAAAGGACTGATCGCTTTCCATAAGCACGGACCTTTCCTGCTGAATCCGTTCCACGAGCATATTCTGCAAGGACTGTCGGTTTGCAACAACGAATGCAGCTTTCATTTCACGATCCGCAAGGCTTTCCGCTCATTGATCGAGAGACGCCTTGAACATATGGAAGGCATGACGGGCAAGAAGCTCGATATCACATTCAGCGTTCAAAACCCCGAAACGGATGCGTTTGCATTCACGCCTGGAGGCGAAACAGCGCTTTGCGAAAACGGCGAGCCGCTGAAACGTCCGGCCGGACACGGAGCATTGCTCGAAAACCTGAATGCGGTCGACGCTGACATGATCTTCATCAAGAACATCGATAACGTACAGCACCTCAATCATGCGGGTGAAGCCATCGAAACGCAGCAATTGCTGGGCGGCTTGCTGGTGAAAGTACAGGAAGAAATCACGAAGCTGATCGATCTTCCTTCCCGTGAGCAGATCATCGAATTGAACGATCGTTACCAGCTTTTTCACGAAGAAGAATTGCAGAAACCGCTCGATGAGCTGATCGGCATGCTGAAACGACCTTTGCGTGTTTGCGGAATGGTGCGCAACGAAGGACAGCCGGGCGGAGGTCCGTTCTGGATTCGTGAAAGCAATGGCATTTCCAAACAGATCGTCGAAAAAGCACAGATCGGTACAAGCGCCGATCAGTATCGCCTGATGATCCAGTCAACGCATTTCAACCCGGTGATGATGGTTTGCGCAGGCAAGCTGCATTCCGGCGAGAAAGTGGATTTTCTGCGTTACCGCGACAACGAGAAATATTTCATCGTCAATAAGAACTACCGCGGTAAGGAAATCCGTTTCACCGAGCTTCCGGGCTTATGGAACGGCAGCATGGCGCACTGGAACAGCGTGTTCGTGGAAATTCCAAGCAGTACCTTCAGCCCGGTGAAAACCATTCTCGATCTGCTCGAAGCAGCGCATCAGAAATGATCGTTTGAGTTTAAAGCAGTTGGTAGTTGCACAAACTTCCAACTTCTAACTTCAAACTTCAAACTTCCAACTATCAAGCATTGGCTACTGTCTCGCGGCGTTCTCCAATCTGCTGGCGCCACATCGCGTAGTACAATCCTTTTTCATTGAGCAGCTCTTCGTGCTTTCCGGTTTCGATGATTTCGCCTTTTTCCAGTACGAAAATGCGATCGGCATGCATAATGGTCGACAAACGGTGCGCAATCAGAACAGTAATGTGATCTTTCTTCTCCGTAATCGTACGAATGGTCGAAGAAATCGCTTCTTCCGTAATCGAATCCAGTGCCGAAGTCGCTTCGTCGAAGACCATCAGTCTCGGATGACGCAGCAACGCGCGTGCGATCGATAAACGCTGTTTTTCACCACCGCTGAGCTTCATTCCTCCTTCACCGATCACGGTCTCGATGCCTTGCTCGCTACGAGCCAACAAGTTTTGACAGGATGCTTTGTTCAAGGCTTCCATGATCTCTTCGTTCGTAGCATTCGGCTTCACGAACAAGAGGTTCTCACGGATCGTTCCGGCAAAGAGCTGTGTGTCTTGTGTGACAAATCCGAGCTGCTGCTGCAATTCGTTCTTGTCGATGGCCGTTGCGCTCAAACCGTTGTAGAACACATCGCCCTTATGCGGCGTGTATAAACCGACGAGCAGCTTTACCAACGTACTTTTTCCCGAGCCACTCGGCCCGACGAAAGCTACCGTTTCGCCTTTCGTTACGTGGAAGGAAATATCCGATAACGCGTCGTAATTCGCGGTTTTGTGACGAAAGAAAACGTGGTCGAAACGCAATTCATCGATGGCGTTCAATGTTGCAGGCGCGGCAGGACGTTCTTCTACTTTCGTTTGAATAATGCGCTGGAAGTTTTCCATCGAAGCCTGCGTCTCACGATAGCTGATGAGCACGTTCCCGATCTCCTGCAGCGGTCCGAAGATGAAGAAGGAATAAAATTGCAGAATGCTGATCTGTCCGAGTGTCAGAACATCGCGGAAAAGCAAATAATAGAGCAGGAACATGATCGACTGGCGGGTGAAATTCACCAGCGTTCCCTGTATAAAGCTGATACTGCGGATGTCTTTCACCTTTTTCAGCTCCAGCTTGAGGATCTTGCGCGTCGTTTCGTTCAGACGTGTCGTTTCCTGGTCCGTGAGGCCGAGACTCTTGATCAGCTCTACGTTGCGAAGACTTTCTGTTGTGCTTCCGGCCAGGTCTTTCGTTTCTTTTACGATGGTCGTCTGCACTTTTTTAATGCGGCGCGAAAGGTAGCTCACCGTCAAAGCCAGCAATGTTGCTGAAATCAGGTAAATCAGGATGAGCCACGCGTTGATGCTGATCGTATAAACGGTCACGACGACCAAACCGATGAAGGTCATAAACAGGATGTTCACGAAGCTCATGATGAAGCGCTCGGTATCGGTGCGCACTTTCTGTAAAACGTTCAGTGTTTCACCGCTTCGGCGATCTTCGAATTCCTGGAAAGGAATCTGGAGCGTGTGCTTGAGTCCGTCGGTGTAAAGATCGGCGCCCAGCTTCTGGATCACGAGGTTCATGCAGTAATCCTGGAAAGCTTTGGCGATCCGGCTCACCATGGCCACGCCGACAGCTGCTGCGATCAGCATCAGCACACCGCTTACATAAGCATCCTGGTCGTAATCGTGCGGGCGCGTCAGGAATTTGTCCATAATCTGCCCGAAAATATATGGATCGAGCAGGGAAAACACCTGGTTGACAGCTGCCAGGAAAAGGGAAAGTACAACGAGGTATTTATAGCGTTTGAGATAGGATAACAGTATTTTCATATGGTAAGTTTTGTTTCTTCCGGAATTCGAATAGTTGCGTTAATGAAATTGGAGTTGTTTGATCCCGGTGGCGACAAAGATAATAATAGTCACCATAGTATTAAATACAAAATGTATTTAAAGTTGTTTGAACACAGCATTTCAAATTGTCGTTATATTTGATTCAAACGCTTCGTTACATGAAACGACTGACCTGCCTGCTTTTTCTGCTGCCGATATGCTTCGGGTTTTCCCAGGAAAACGAACGGGAGCTACGGCTGGAATTTTCGGCCGGCTATTCTCCAAGCCAGTTTTTTATCGGCGAAGTGCTTCATGCAAATGCGGGATTAAGTCGTTCCGCGAAAAAACCGGGCTGGTATACGAATTACGCTTACCACTTTACAAGAACGGGTTCCTTCAGCACTTATAGCTACGATTACCACACGCTCTCGATCGGCAAATTCCGGGAATGGAACAAAGGACATTTTTATTCGTGCCTGGGATTAAATGCCGGGATGTACCTTGCTTATGAACAATTCAGCGAACCGTATCACTGGTACAATGTCGGCATCGCTGCGTTTCCCAGAGGCGAGATCGGCTGGACAAACGATCGTTTGATCCTGAGCTTTGGCGTTCATTTCCCGATTGGTTTCGGCTATTACGATAATCCCGGAATGGACGAAGTTTACCAGCGCAATTACTGGCTCAAAGGCCTTGGAGCACTCAGTCCGTATCTGAAAGTTCAGTTCTGATCAATGCGAAGCGCGCTCCACGAGCATACAATCCATCATGCGGTGCTTGCGTTGCTCGGTCGGCTCGCGCAAACGCTCCAGCAAACGCACAACGGTTTCTTTTCCGATCTGGTCCGTAGGCTGCTGCAATGCTGTAATCGGCGGCGTGAAGTAAGCAAATGCTTCACTGTCCTCGAAAGAGATCACACGCAGCTGTTCAGGCAATTTGACGTTCAGTCGTTTCAGCGACGCAAGTGTAGACAACGCTACTTTGCTGTTGAGCAGCACGAGTGAATCGACACCGTCTTTCAGCAGTTCCTGGATTTGCTTATCTGCCTGTGCGGCATCGTCGGAAAAACTCACCAGATCGTACGGAAGATTCCGTTCTTCGCAAGCACTTTTTGCCCCGGCGATGCGCAGTCTGACGGTCATTACGTTAGCGGCTGCCGGATGAATAATCCCGACTTTCTTCGGTTTTTTGGCGAAGCAATCCATCAGCTTCCCGGCTTCCCGGGCATTGTCCACGCCCACAAAATCACCGTTGTCATCCGCGATACGGTCCATGAAGATCACCGGAATCGGCGTGTCGTCGAGAATAGGCTTCAATTCGGGAACGGGATTGCACGGCGCGATGATCAGCGCATCCACGGAACGCAGAATGAGATCGCGCAGCAATTTCTTTTCGATGTCCGGATCGTCGTTCGTGCTCACAATGAACAGGCTATAGCCTTGTTCGTAGAGGCTTTCCTGTATCACTTTACAGAGCTCGGAATAGAACGGATTCGAAATATCGGCAAGTACCAGCCCGATTGTCTGCGTTTTGCCTTCACGCAGGCTTTTGGCGTAGAAATTCGGCACGTAGTTCAGCTCTTTTGCCTTGGCGAGAATGAGCTTTTGGGTCGTCTCGCTGATGTTGAACTGTTTCCCCTTTCCGTTCAATACAAACGAAACGGTTGATTTGGAGATGTTAAGGCTTTCGGCGATGTCGGCAAGTGAAGTACGTTTTGCTTTCATGCAGAGTGGGTTTTAATTGATTAGTTTCTCCTGTCGATTCCCCAATGCATTTTATTGCGGATCGTATCCAGGAAGTTGTTTTCTTCGAATTTCACCACGTTGATCATGTATTCCGCTTTGCGAATGATCACTTCTTCTCCCTGGCGCAGACTTTTCGAATAGCCGTCCAGGTTGATGAGGTAATTCCGCTCGCGTCCTTCAACAGAAAGCTTGACGGGCATGCGGTCCGGAACGACCATCGGGCGAACGTTCAGATTATGTGGAGCAATAGGAGTAAGAATATGGACCTGGCAGCCGGGCGTAATGATTGGTCCGCCACAACTGAGGCTGTAGGCCGTGGAACCTGTCGGAGTAGCAACGATCAGACCATCGGCCCAGTAGGAGTTCAGGAATTTTCCATCGAGATACGCATGGACCGTGATCATTGATGAAATGTCTTTTTTATGAACGGTAAGCTCGTTCAGCGCCACGTTTTCGGTGCCGAACAGGTTGCGTTCCGTTTCTACGCGCAGCAATGAGCGCATCTGGTATTCGAATTGTTTCCGGTAAACGAGATCGAGCGCTTCTTCGAGGTGTTTTACCCCGATATTGGCCAGGAATCCCAGTCGACCGGTATTGATCCCGAGAATCGGCACCTGGCTGTCGCGGATGTAGGAAACGGTTTTCAGAAAAGTTCCGTCGCCGCCGATGCTGAAAACCATATCGATTCCCGTTTGAAAATCGAGAAAGCTGGAAAACGTATCGCCGGAAATTTCAAGTCCCCATTTTTTTGTCAGTTGCTGCTTCAATTCGGCTTCAACGACAGGTTTCCATCCAAGTCTTTCAATGAGCTCAAGGAACTGCTGAAATACCGGGACGGTTTGTTTGGTAACTTTTCTGCCGTAGATCGCAATGCGCATGGTTACATGTTTAAGTAATTCATGAGTGCGTCATAGCGGAATTGCAGGTCATCTTCGTCCATGCTTCGCTGGAAGCTGGCTTTTACCGTGATGTCGTAGCGCTCGAACGATCGGATAATGCGGCTCAGATCCGTTTCATTGATCTTGAGCGTAATCTCGATCTTCATCGAATCGGGCGAGGACATAATATAGGAGCTGAGAATCTTGGCGTTGTCGCTTTCCACGATCTGTGCAATCTGGGCAAGCGAGTAGTCGATGCGGTTCATTTCCAGCACGATGATGCCGCCGGTTTCTTTGATACTGCCGGTATTGGCTACCAGGCACATCAGCTGGTGAACGCTGGTGCAGCCGAGGTATTGCTCGTTCGTGTCGAGGATAGGCAAAACGGAAATGCGGTGTTCAGCCATTTTTGCCAGTACCTCGAATACGTGTGCGTTTTCGCCCACATACGGACGGGGCAGATGATCGAATAACACATCCAGCGTCTGGTCCAGGTCCTTGCGATCGAGAATCTCGGTTTCTGATATGAGTCCCACGAAGTTGCCGTTTTTCAGCACCGGAAGATGGGAGACTTTGAATTCTTCCATCCAGCGCAGCGCCTTCTCTCCTGAATCCGAATGGATTAACGGTGGGATCTCGTCTGTAATTACTTCTCTTGCTGTCATGTTATGTGCCAAAGTACTAAAAACCTCGCTATCTTCGTAGTACTGTCTAAAAATTGTGCCGAATGACCAAGCTCAGCGTGAACATCAATAAAATTGCGACAATCCGTAATGCCCGAGGTGGAAATACACCCGATGTCGTTGCTGTTGCTGTTGATTGTGAACGGTTTGGAGCAGAGGGAATTACCGTGCATCCACGACCGGACGAACGGCACATCACAAAGCAGGATACGTATGACCTGGCGAAGATCGTCACGACGGAATTCAACATCGAAGGTTATCCCGATCAGCGGTTCATGGACATGGTACAGGAAATCCGTCCGGCACAGGCAACGCTCGTTCCCGATCCGCCGAATGTGCTCACCAGCAACGCCGGATGGGATACGCAGAAACACCTTGAGCAATTGAGTGAGCTGATCGCACAGCTGAAATCCTGGGGCGTCCGTACGTCGATTTTCGTTGATACGAACCTGCAGAACATCGAATACGCAGCTAAAACGGGCGTCGATCGGGTAGAGCTCTATACCGGTCCATACGCAGAAGAATTCCACCACGGAAAAGAACAGGCGATCGCTCCGTACGTAACCGCTGCGAATCGCGCCTTAGAACTGGGCTTGGGACTCAACGCCGGCCACGATCTCAACCAGGATAACCTGCGTTTCTTCCGCCAATCCATTCCCCAGCTCGAAGAAGTTTCCATCGGCCACGCACTCATTTCCGACGCGCTTTATCTTGGCCTGGAAAATACCATTCAGCGATACAAATACCTGCTCTCGTAAAATCAGCACGTACTTTTCTCTTCCCACGAATACACGGATGAAGTACTTTGTGTCAATGTAGGCGAATGCAGGAAACTTTGTTTCCCGCTAGCGAACAACTCGTTTGTATTTCAGCTGTTTTTCTCGAAAATTGACAACAATTCCAAGCTTTGAATTCGAAACGGACAAGTAATTCAGGGTTTGTTGTAAATGATCGTTATTCAGTTGAGAAACTGTTTTTACTTCCAGTATGATACTGTCTCTGACCACAAAATCAGCATAGAATTTATGTGGAAGAATAACGTCTTTGTAATGAACGGCGTATTCCTTTTCTCGCTGAAAGGGAATTTGATGCTTGTTGAACTCATATTCCAAAGCGTCTTTATAAACGATTTCGGAAAAACCTTCTCCGAGATGATTATGAATATCCATGCAGATTCCAATGATCTCGTAGGATTCTTGTTTGTAGATTAAATGACTCATATACTTGAATATACGAGTAAAAATTGACGTAACAAAGAAGATATTCCCCGCATTCGTGCAAACAGACAAAGTCTGTTTATTCGCCATAATTCTATGCAGCACGTCATCCGTGTATTCGTGGGAAGCCTACCATGCGCATCGCGTCATAGCAACTTCACATTCAATTTCTAGAACCGAATCATCTTCTACGCATCAAAGAAATAATCTCTGCATCCTTTCGTTATTTTTGTCATGATGAAACACCTCTTGCTGATTTGCTTTACACTCACGCTGGCCGCAACGGCTATGCTGACATCTTCCTGTAAAAAGAAGCAATTCAGCTCCAGCGGCAACCTGGCTTTTTCTGCCGATACGATCGTGTTCGATACCGTATTCACGACGATCGGTTCGACTACCCAGCTTTTCAAAGTTTACAACAACGACAACAAAAAGCTGCTCATCGAAGAGATTGAATTGGTGGGCGGAACCGCTTCACCTTTCCGAATCAACTTCGACGGTTTACAGGGAACTTCTTTCAGCGATATCGAGATCGAAGCAAAAGACAGCCTGTTCTGTTTTGTCGAAGTAACGCTGAGCGTGAATGGCGGCGTTTTGCCGATGGTCGTCGAAGATTCGATCCGTTTCCGGACGAATGGAGTGGACCAATACGTCAAGCTGGTTGTCTGGGGACAGGATGCCTATTTTCATTACAAAGACGTTAATTCCGGAACGTGGCCGAATGACAAGCCGCATGTAATCTATGGCTACGCTGCTGTCGACGAAGGACAAACACTCGATATTCCGGCCGGAACGGATGTTTACCTGCACAAAAACAGCTTTCTGTATGTGTATCGCGGAACGCTGAATGTAAACGGGGCGCCGGGCAATGAAGTCACTTTCCAGGGCGATCGGCTCGAGGCTTTTTACGACGATGTCGCGGGGCAGTATTACGGCATTTACCTCGATAGCGCGCGACCGTCGACGATCAGCTATGCGAAGATCAAAAACGCGATCACGGGCATCCACATCGAGTCAAAAGATCCTTCGGTTACCGGAACCACTTTGACGCTGAAAAATACCGAGATCGGCAATTGCGCGAGCTACGGAATGCTGTTCTTCGACCGCCCGAAAGTGGAAGTTGAAAACACGCTCATTCACAGCAGCGGCGTTCACGCGCTGATCGTTTTACAAGGCGCCGAATTTACGTTCACACATTGCGATTTGCTCGGTTTCGGGCCCGGAGACGGAACAACGCCCGCCGTCGGGATCAGTAATCATTTTACACAAAATGGCGTCATGACGGTTACTTCCATTCCGACCGGCGATTTTAATAATTGCCTGATTTACGGCTACCAGGAAGAACAGCTGGCTTTCGATACCATCGTCGATGTTGGCGTGACCTTGAATTTCAACTTCCGGAACTGTCGTATTGCACGTGTTCAGAATACCAATTCGGGCATTTTCCAGAACTGTTTCTTCAGCGGCAATCCTTATCTGGTGAATCCGTCCGACGATGATTATCACCGTTACCAGGCCTCGGGGAATAATATTCTCGACAACAACGGCTCGTCGGCTTATGCAACGCCGTTCGATATTACCGGCACTACGCCGCGTGGCAATCCGCCGGATATCGGAGCGTATGAAGTTCCATGAATTTCATGAAAACCAAAAAGCAATAATGCTTTATCGTAATATCAGTTTTGGAATTTTTTATTCTTGAAATCCTAAGTCTGCTCAATTCTTTTTCAGAATAAATTATACCAATCGGTATTTTTTGTACATTTGCTTCATGCAGACCAAAGCAGAACGTACGCGCCAGTTTATCATCGAGAAGACCGCTCCGGTTTTCAACGCCAAGGGCTATGCCGGCACGTCGATGAGCGATCTGACAGCCGCGACCGGGCTTACCAAAGGAAGCATTTACGGAAATTTTGAAAACAAAGACGAAGTAGCGCTGGCCGCTTTCGATCACAATTTCGGAAAAGTGGTGCAGTACATCCGCTCGAAAATGCAGGAAAAAACGTCTGTCATCGATCAGTTGCTGGTTTATCCTGAAACGTACCGCGATTTCCTCGAATTGCCTTTTCTGAAAGAAGGTTGTCCGCTGCTGAATACTTCAACCGAAGCCGACGATACGCACCCGCAGCTCAAAGCGAAAGCTGCTGAAGCGCTTCAATTCTGGAGAAACGCCGTTGAGCGTTTGCTGCAAAAAGGAATTGAGAATGGCGAGATCGATCCACGAACGCATGTTCCGCAATTTGCCGTGATCCTGATGTCGCTTGTTGAAGGTGCGGCCATGCAGGCAAAAGTGACCGGAAGCAGCCAGGAATTGCACCTCACAATGGATTACCTCGAAGCGATGATCCTTCAATTAAGACGCTAAAAATTTTGACTCAAAATATACCGATTGGTATTTAATAAATTAACGACTATGAATAAGACCCCGCATTCCATCCACAAAATTCGCTTCAGCGACTGCGATCCGTTCGGACACCTCAACAACGCCCGTTACCTGGATTATTTTCTCGATGCAAGGGAAGAACATTTGAAGAACGCCTACGATTTCAATCTGACCCATTTTTACACCAATGGACTGGCGTGGGTGATCGGCAGTCACGAGATCATTTATATCCGTCCGGCGGTTTACAATGAACAGGTGCTGATCCGTTCAACCTTATTACAGGCCGAAAACGACAGTCTTCAAGTCGAAATGCTGATGCTGAACGAGCAGCAGGATCAATTGAAAGCAGCGATTCGTACGACCTTTATTCCGGTTAACCCGAAAACAGGAAAACGCGAGCAACATCCGGCCGACCTGATGGAATGGGCCAAGACGATCGAGCATCCGTTCGCTGAACAGATCAGCTTGCAGGATAGAATCAAAGCGCTGCTGGGAGATCTGAAAGCAGGGAAGAGCCTCGTTGCAGGTTAACGGTTCATAGAAGCTTCGGTCAGTCGCGGAGGCAATTCCATACCGCCCCATTCGAATACGTCGAAGCCCGAACGGTCGAACACAGGAAGCGGCTTCGGAAGAGCGGTAGTGAGATCCCGGATTTCCGACGACCAGACCATGTACAGGCGATTGATACGCGGTTCTCCGGAAACGGTCAGCGTTGACAGCTGGTCA
The DNA here is from genome assembly GCA_002432085.1 of Flavobacteriales bacterium UBA5871. Classification (GTDB taxonomy): domain Bacteria; phylum Bacteroidota; class Bacteroidia; order Flavobacteriales_D; family Crocinitomicaceae; genus Fluviicola. The sequence continues at coordinate 26,997 of DJFN01000158.1, read as the reverse complement.
ACTTCTTCGTTCCAGATAAAGTACAGGAAAACTTCTTCGTGCTCCATCAGCTGTGGTCCCCAGAAGGTAATGAAATCCGTTTGTTCTTTTGCCCTCAATCCCATAGAAGTCCGACTGCTTTCCAGGAATGCAATCACGCTTTCTTTGTTGACGATATAACCGGAGGATTGGTTCATCAGCGATTCGGACAATAGTTTGTCGGCTTCCCAAAAGAGATATGGATAGGTTTTTCCGGCGATTGTCATGCTGCCGTCGGGGTGTGCGATTCCTTTCCAGCCGTTGGCATAAACAGGGTAGGAGAAGCTGAGTCCGTTTTCCGTTTCGACCGTCACTTCGACTTCCGTATCGGTTTCGGGGTAGAGGTAGATGACCGGTTTTTTCATGCGGACGGGCTCGTCCGACAGGTAGAAATGCAACGTAATACGTGTAACAACGCCCGGTTTCACTTCGATTGGCCGCGTTTCGATCTCTTCATAATCCGGCGTGTAGAAGAATTCGAATAGATAACTTCCCGGTTCCGGTGGATTACCAATCTCTTGTTCCATTACCGCCGGAAGTTGGCCTTCTCGTTTCCCCATACTGTAATGTAAAATAGTGCTTTCGACTCCGAATTCAGGATTGAATTGGGAGCAGTAGATCACCACTTTCGTTTGTGACGCCGAAAGCGTGCTGTCTTCTTCATAGCTTACGTAGTAAGGCATCGCCTTTTTGGCAAAGGTCAGTGTGGGCAGCAAAAGCGCGAATAAAAGCAACGTTTTCATTGTTCAGACGGGTTTTTAAACAGCGTAAAAGGTACTTCGATACCGCCCCATTCGAGTACATTGAAACCGGTGCGATCAAATACCGGCAGAGCTTGCGGTGTGAGTGAGCTATAACAATCGGCACAAGGCGCCCAGAGCAAATACAAACGGTGAAGCTGATCGGGCTGCGGGTCGATCTTCAGGGTGGCGAAATGATCACAGGCGTCGTCCCAGGCAAACTGGATCGCCACCTGTTCGTGAGCAACCATCCGCGGTCCCCAATAAGTGATGAGATCAGCTCTCTCACGATCGTTGAGACCGATATATGTCAGTTGTTCTTCGAGGAACGCAACAACTTCGCTGCCCGGAATAAGAAAACCGGTTTCATTCGTTACCATTTCCTCCGATAGTTCCATTTCCGCTTCCCAGAACAGGTACGGATAGGTTTTGTCGCCGATGGAAATGCTTCCGTCGGGATGAGCAATTCCTGTCCAGTCGTTTTCGTAGACCGGATAAGTAAACAGAAACGAGCCATTCGGGTAAACAGTTGTCGTGACAGATCGATCGGTTTCCGGATAGAGATAGATCACCGGTTTTTCAGCCGTGACAGGAATTCGGGCACTTCGGAAATACAAATCGATGATTGTGAGCATACCGGGTTTTACTTCCACAGAGTCGGTGGTGATTTCCTCGAAACCGTCTACGTAGTACTGGAAAACGTATTTTCCCGGCTGAACCGCCAAGCTCAGTTGGTGATCTTTTTCGATCGACCGCTCCTCCGAAGAACCGTTAACACCGTAATACAGCATAAACGGCTGTTGATTCAACGACTTTGTATTGAAATCGCAGCTTACGAGTACTTTTCCTTCATTGGCAGCTACACCGGAATCAGCTCTGTAGTTTACCATGTAAGCCGGAACATACTCTCCCCAACTGACCAGGGAACAGAAAAAGGCAGAAGCGAAAAGAAGCGTTTTCATCGGCTGGTGTGCAAAGATTTGATTTCGAGGAATTGGAAAGGAACTTCCGAGCCGCCCCATTCGAGCACGTCGAAGCCGGAACGGTCAAATACAGGCAGCTGCTGCGGAATGATCGTAAAATCGGGTTGTTTATCGACTTCCGACCAGAGAATGTACAACCGGTTCACATGATCGGGCTGCGGATAAACGTCCATTTCGGCGAAGCGATCACAGGCATCGTTCCAGGCGAATTGGATAAACACCTGCGGATTTTGCGTCAGTCGCGGTCCCCAGTACGTGATGAAATCGGTTTGTTCGCGCGTTGTGAAGCCCATCGCGGTGAGCTTTTCCTCCAGGAACGCAATGACATTGTCTTTGTGAACGAGGAATCCTTCGTCCTGTTTCAGATCCGACTGACTGATCTGCATTTTCGCGTCCCAGAACAAGTACGGATAGTTCTTTCCGTCGATGGTCATGCTGCCGTCAGGATGAGCAACACCGTGCCAGCCATTCTCGTAAACCGGATAGGTAAAGCTGAATTCACCACGCGGCCTGACTTCGGTACAAACTTCCAGATCGGTTTCGGGATACAAATAAACGACCGGCTTATCGACCATAATTTCCACACGCGATTCCTGGAAATTCAGCTCAACCGTGGTGCGATAGCCCGGCTGAATGGTCACGGAATCGGAATAGATCTCGTAGAAATGGTTATTCATGGTGTAGGCATAAAACTGGAAGATATGCACGCCGGGATCGACGGTATGATCCTGCCACAGATTGTCATCCTGCTTTATTTCCATGTAATTGCCATCGCAGCTGGCCATGATCACCGGATAGTTCGAGTTGCCCGGAGTAGCGATAAAAAGCGGATTCTTGAAAACAAAATGAAAAACCGCTTTATCGGCGGGAACGGAAGCGTCTTTTTCGCTTTTAATTACATTGAAAGACGGGGTGGTAAGATTGTCTCCTTCTGCTTTCACGAAGAATACGGAAGGAAGAAAGAGAATTAAACAGATCAGTCGTTGCATACTAACGGGTTTTGTATGCAGAAATACAACGCTCTTTTGAAAAAGTTCAAAAACAATTATCAATGCGCGAATTATCAATTATCAAGGGAGTCAAATTCGATCACCTTGATAATTATCAAATTGATAATTGCGAATTTATTTAGTGAGTTCTTTTGCCGGGACGCCTGCTACGGTTTTGCCGTCTTCAACGGATTTCAGGACGAGGCTCGACATGCCGATAGTCGTATGACTTCCGATCGTAATACCGTTCTTGATGCTCGCAGCCGGCGCGATCCAGGCCTGTTCGCCGATTTTCACGCTTCCGGCGATCATGGAACAAGCGATCACGAGCGTGTGCTCACCGATGTCAACATTGTGTGCGATATGTACGAGATTATCGATTTTCACGCCTTTGCGGATGATCGTGTCGCTGAGTGAGCCGCGGTCGACACAGGTATTGCTGCCGATGTGAACGTCGTCTTCGATGATCACTTTAAGGAAATGCGGCAGGTGCTCGAACGAGCCGTCGTCGGTTTTGACATAGCCGAAGCCGTTTCCACCGATTACGGTGTTGGCTTTGATGTGAACACGGTCTCCGATGACGGTTCCCGACTGAATGTAAACATTCGGTTCGATCGTACAATACTCGCCGATGGTAACGTCCTGTTCGATCACAACACCTGCGCCGATGGACGCATTGCGCCCGATAACCGCTTCCGGGTGAATGGAAGCGTGTGGATGAATGGTCGCTGCCGGCGTACGCAGGAAATACGTTTTTGCCGCTTCCATCATCGCTTTTTTTGCGTCGGGGCTCAGGAATACACAAGCCGTTTCCGGAAAACAAAAACGCGTATCGTCGAGCGAATCTTCCACGATGATCAGTGCCGCGTCCGAAGCTGCGATCTTGTCATAAACCGCATCGCCTGCTTTCGTGTTGAAGAACGTGAATTCATCCGATGAAGCCTGATCGCCGTTGCGTGGGCCTTTGATCTGGTGATCGTCGGACAGCGAGCCGCGGTGAACGATCTTTCCGCCGTTAGCGGCCAGGAAGCTGATAAGCTTGACGAGCGTAACCATAATCAGTGATGAATTAAGCGAATGGCTTCAAACGATTCTGCAAAAGCCGTATTGATCTGAATTCCGCGGATGGTTGCCAGTGAACGCACGAATTCGTCGGCGCTGTAGGGACGATGTGCCTGCGATTTGTAAATATTGATCGCGTCGATCTTTTTGCCGATGTGCTTTTCTTCCAGCTTCACGTACATATAGGACTGGAACTTGAAGTTATTCCACGGCATTTCGTAGCCCAGAATATTCTGGTGTTTGAACGCGCGGATGCCTTCGTTGTGGATCGTGGCGTGGTCCTGGTGCATATCGCTGGAGCTTGGCAGGAATACGAGGTCCGGCTGAACTTGTCGCTTGAGCTCGATCATGCGCTCGAGGATCTCCTGTCGCAGCTGCGGGAACAGACGCACTTCGTAGCGATGCATGTGGATCTGTGTTTCCGGAATGCCCATAAACGCCATGCTTTGCATCAGCTCTTCTTCGATCACGCCCACATGAAAGCCGGCAGGCGTGGATTTTTCACAATCACTGAATACGGCAACATGGACTTCCTTGCCCATATCTACCAGTTTGGAAATCGTTCCGCCAACGCCAAATTCGGCATCGTCGGGATGTGGAGCAAGAATCAGGATACGCTGGACGTCGTTCAACATGGCTTGTGGTTTGACAGCCTTTCGGGCATTCGCATACAAATGTAATCAATCCCGTAAACTGGAATCGCACCAATGCATGATCGCGTTTTTGGCTGCAATGCTAAAATCGCCCTGTCCATAAGCAAAACATTTACTATTTTCGACTACTTTTTTACAAGTCTATGAATCTAAAAGCATTTTTTCAGAAGAACCTCATCCACATAGGTGTTCTGGCGTTTATGGTGTTACTGACCATTATTTACTTCAAGCCGCAGCTGGAGGGGTATGCGTTGAAACAACATGACGTGGAGCAATGGATCGGAATGAGCAATGAAGCGAAGAATTATCGTACACAAACCGGTGATGAAGCTTTATGGACGAATTCCATGTTCGGAGGAATGCCGACAGATCAGATCTCGCTCATTTACCCGGGCAACTGGTTCAAGGAACTTGTCGATTGGTATAACAGGACGATTCCTCATCCGATCAGTATGGTCCTGCTGCATATGCTGAGCTTTTACGTCTTTGCCCGATTGATACGTCTCAATCCGCTTGTTTCACTTGTTGGCGCTATTGCATTTGCCTTCGCCAGCTACGAGCTGATCGTGATACAGGCAGGACACTTTTCCAAATCAGCTACGGTATCGATGCTGCCGGCAATATTCGGTGCTTTCATTTATGCTTACCGGACCAACAGGCTGTGGGGAGTCATACTTTCCGGTATTTTCATGACGATCGAGCTGGCGATGAATCACCTGCAGGTTACCTACTATTTCTCATTCATTCTGTTGTTTACGGGTTTGTATTTCTTCTACGAAGCCATTCGTGACAAGAAACTGAAAAGCTTTGCCATTACAACGGTCAGCGTGATCGCCGTGTATGCGATTTCTGCCATGGCAAACAGTGGAAACATCATGATGACACTCAATTACTCGAATTATACGATTCGTGGTAAAAATGACGTGTCGATTGCTTCGGACGGTACGAAGGCTGTCAATCAGTCTAACGGTCTCGACAAGGACTATATTACAAGCTGGTCATACGGCAAGGGCGAAACGTTCACCTTCATTTCTCCTTATGTAAAAGGAGGAGGTACCATGGCGCTGGCCGATTCACCTTTCCGCGAACAAATTGAGAACAGCGATCTTACTACCGAAGAAATCAACAGTGTTTTGGGCAACAACAGCTACTGGGGCGAACAACCGGGAACAGCCGGGCCGGTTTACCTTGGAGTGGTGGTCGTTCTACTGGCTTTCCTCGGATTGATCTTCCTCAGAGATAAGATTAAGTGGCCTTTGTTTATCGTGGCAGTGCTCGCAGTCATGCTTTCATGGGGGAAAAACTTCATGGGGCTGACGGATTTCTTTATCGAGAATGTACCTGGTTATAACAAATTCCGTACGGTAACCATGATCCTTGTGCTCGTGGAAATGATCGTTCCGATTATCGGTGTGTTGTTCCTTGACCAGCTGATCAAAGAGCATGAGCATATTCGTGAAAAAAAGAAACCATTACTGATCGCTCTGGGAGGCTTCTTTGTATTCCTGATCGTTGTGAAAGCAGTTGGTCTCAGCGATGGCTATTCCAGTACTTCGGAACGCAGCCAAATGGACCAGATTAAGGCAAACATTGAGCAGCAGGTGCGCGAGCTCGATCCGGTACAGGCGAAAACACAGCTGAATGTAGATATTACACAGCCACAGCAGGTTTCAGCATTTGCCGATCAGCAGGCAGAGAAATACTACAAGGATTACGATAATGTGAAAGAAGCGCGCAAGCAGATTTTCCACAGTAGTATGAACCGTTCCATCTTGTTTGTTTTCCTGGCAGGTCTGTTGTTCGTGTTCTTTGTCTTTTCCTCGTCGAAAATGGCTCCGACCATCCTTGTAAGCGGTCTTGTGGTACTGACGCTGGCGGATTTGCTTCCGGTTTCCTATAACTACCTCGGCAACCAGGAAGATGATCGCGGAGAATACAAATACTGGGTAGAAAGCGGACTTTCCGCTTACCCGATTTCGACCAATGAAGGAGACGAGCAAATCCTTGCAAACGAGCTGCAGCTCAATCCTGCGCTGAAAAGTAAAGTAGATAAAGCCGTACGAGAAGGAAAGCTGCTGGCTGATGAGCTGGGTTACACCGGTATGGCCCGCAATAACCTGATCAATTCCTACCGCTTCTCAGCTTTGAATATGAATACGAATTACCGTGTATTTGACCTCAACGGTGGATTCAGCAGCAGCCGTGCGTCTTACTACCACAAATCGCTGGGTGGTTACCATGGTGCGAAACTGCGCAATATCAATAACATATTTGAGTTCCACCTTTCCAAAATGAACAACAAGGTGTACGACATATTAAATGTGAAGTACTTCCTTCAACAGGGACAGGATGGTGCGGTCATGGCACGTCCGAATCCTACGGCAATAGGGCCTGCATGGCTGGTAAAACGCGTAGAGCAATACGCTACGCCAAACGACGAAATCCGTGCGCTCGGAACACAGTTTAAGCTCACGAATGCCGGACAAGGTACGCTGCTGGTGAACCAGACACCAATGAAAGAAGCAACCATTTATGGTGGTGAAAAGCTCCAATACCTCATGCAGGGGCGCGATACGATTAGTGTTCCGCTGAGTAATGGCATTACTGAAGGTATGGAAGCTATGCTGGTGATGGACGTAAACGGCAAAACAGATCTCGTGCCGATGATGACGATGTCACTCGATACGGCTAAATCGTTCACACCGTTGGTGGCGCTGAAAGCAACCAACGAGTTCAAGCCGCAGGAGGAAGCGGTGATGCTGCAATCCGAAGCAAAAGAGCTTACGGCGAAGCAGTTCTCAGGTGAAGGAACGATCCGTATGGTGAAGTATTCGCCGAACAGAATGGTTTACAAAGCCAATGTGAAAGGCAAGCAGTTGGCGGTCTTTTCCGAAATCTACTATCCGGACTGGAAAGCCTTTGTAGATGGTAAGGAAACGCCGATCCGTAAAGTGAATTACCTGTTGCGTGGTGTTGAATTATCGGACGGCGATCACAAGATCGAATTCGTTTACGATAAAACCCGTTACCAGAAAGCGAACAACATTGCCCGTGTCGGAAGTGCGCTGCTGGTGTTGCTCATCGCAGCAGGCTTTTTCGTGCAGTGGAGAAAGAAAAAGAAACAACCGGACACGACTGCGTAACGATCAATCGTTGTAATGAATATACTTGAGCTGATAGGACGAAAAAAAGAGCTGTTTTCCGAAGATATCGCGAAACACAGGTCTGAGATCGATCTTTTGGTTAGTACGAGCCGTTTTCTCGTGATCGGTGGCGCAGGCTCTATCGGAAAAGCCGTTGTGAAGGAAATCTTCAAACGAAATCCGCTTAAGCTGCATGTTGTCGACATAAGCGAGAATAACCTGGTGGAGCTGGTACGTGATCTGCGCAGTACTTACGGCTATATCGATGGTGATTTCCGCACATTTGCGCTGGATGCCGGCAGCAAAATCTACGATGCGTTTATTCGTGAAGACGGCCGGTACGATTACGTGTTGAACCTGTCTGCATTGAAACACGTTCGAAGCGAAAAAGACCCGTTTACGCTCATGCGAATGATCGAAGTCAATGTGCTGAACACGATCAAAACGATNNTGAGCAGTCCATTGCAGCAGGAGCGAAGAAATATTTTTGCGTTTCGACCGATAAAGCGGCCAATCCGGTCAACCTGATGGGTGCTTCGAAACGTATTATGGAAATGTACCTTTCCGAATTGGGAGAGAAAATTTCCATATCGTCCGCGCGTTTCGCCAATGTAGCTTTTTCAGACGGTTCTTTGCTGCACAGCTTTGAAGAGCGTTTGAAGCTCGGTCATCCGATCGTGGCGCCTACAGATGTGAAACGCTATTTTGTAACGCCGCGCGAGTCAGGAATTTTGTGCCTGATGTCGTGCCTGTTCGGTGAAAAGGGAGAAATCTATTTTCCGAAGCTGGATGAAGACACCCACCTCGTTTCCTTTACCGATATCGCCGATAAATTTCTCGAAGCAAAAGGTTTCGAGCCGTTTTATTGCACCTCGGAAGAAGAAGCGCGTTCTTCGGTTGAATCGCTGCGACAGAACAAACAGTGGCCGTGCTTTTACAGTCCTTCCGATACGACAGGCGAAAAGGCCTACGAGGAATTTTACATGGAAGACGAAGCCATTTCCCTCGATAAATATGCCGATCTTGGCATCGTCACACAGGTGCTCAAAGTGGATCCGTCGCTGTTACAGCAATTCCGGAAGGAAATCGCACGGCTGATGGAACAGGGTGCATGGAGTAAGGAAGATCTGGTAAGGCTGTTCCACATGCTCTTGCCTGAGCTGGATTACGAAGACAAGGGCAAATACCTGGACGCTAAAATGTAATACGATGGCAGAAAGTGCACGCATGATTGTTGAAATGGTCCGTAGTCAGTTCACCGGGCCGGGGTTCATTCCTTTGCATGCGCCTACCTTTGCCGGAAACGAGAAGAAATACCTGAATGAGTGCATCGATTCGACCTTTGTTTCCAGCGTGGGAGCGTTTGTCGATCAGTTCGAACAACAGCTGGCAGATCTTACCGGTACGCCGAAAAGCGTGGCTGTAGTCAACGGAACGGCGGCGTTGCACAGTGCACTTGTGCTGCTGGGGGTTGATCATAACCAGGAAGTGCTGACACAGGCGTTGACTTTTGTCGCTACAACGAATGCGATCACCTACTGTGGCGCAAAACCCGTTTTCATCGATGTAGATCGCGACACAATGGGACTTTCTCCGAAAGCGTTGACCGATTTTCTCAATGAATTTGGCGACAAGTGCGAAGACGGGACTTACAACAAGCAGACACAGAAAAAAATAGGTGCCTGCGTAGTCATGCATACGTTCGGATTTGCGGCTCGCATAGAAGAACTGGTTTCCATTTGTACCGAGTGGAATATTCCGCTCATCGAAGATGCTGCTGAAGCCATTGGAAGCAGCTCGAACGGAAAACCGCTGGGCAGCTTTGGTGAGATCGGCACGTTTTCTTTCAACGGCAATAAAATCATAACCTCCGGAGGCGGTGGCGCACTCGTTTCACCGAAACTGGAATGGATGGTTAAAGCCAAATACCTCACAACAACCGCCAAGCAGCCACATGCGTATGAATTCGTGCACGATCAGATCGGCTACAATTACCGCATGCCGAACCTGAACGCGGCTTTGTTGTGTGCCCAAATGGAACAGCTTGAAGGCTTCATCGAAAAGAAACGAAAGCTGGCGCTTGCTTATAAACAGGCCTGTGAAGCCAATAATCTTCATTTCCGGTGGGAACGCGAAAACACAAGAGCGAATTTCTGGCTGATGTGTATCGAAACTGCAGATAAGGCAGAGCGCGACGAAATTTTGAAAATAACGAACGAGCAGCAGGTCATGACACGCCCGATCTGGCGACTGATGTACAAGCTGCCGATGTTTGCCGATTGCCAGCGTGATCACCAGACCAACGCGGAATACCTGGAAGATCGCATTATCAATATTCCAAGCAGTGTGATCCTATGAGCGTTGAATTGTACATATTAGGAGGCTCAGGTCATGCGCTCGTGGTCATTGAAATCGCCCGGTTGAAAGGCTGGAACGTAGCTGGTTATTTTGACCTGAAACCTTCTTCACTGCTGACGGGAATTCCGTATATGGGAGCAGAATCGGCTGACTTTCCGGAAGAATATCCGAATGCCCGCTTTTTTCCGGCTGTTGGTGACAACGAATTAAGGGAGAAGTTGTGTAGCGTTTTAAAACCTTTGAATACTCTACAGCTTATTCATCCGGCAGCAATAGTTTCCGCCGATGCAAAGATCGGAATGTCGACGATGATCGGTGCCCGCGCGGTTGTCAACCCGGTCGCCACAATAGGCGAGGGCGTTATCATCAATACCGGAGCGATCATTGAACATGAATGCGTAATTGGAAATTACACGCATATTGCACCCGGAGCTACATTACTTGGAAACGTACAGGTTGGCGATCGTTCCTTTGTTGGTGCGAATGCCGTTGTGAAACAGGGCGTAAAGATCGGATCGAATGTGGTGATCGGCGCCGGAGCGGTTGTATTGAACGACGTTCCCGACAATTGTACAATGGTGGGGAATCCTGCAAAAATGTTGAATTAAATGGCCGGTGTTTTAATCATAGCAGAAGCAGGAGTCAATCACAATGGTGATATGGCTATGGCTTACCGATTGATCGACGCGGCTGTCGAAGCGAAAGTCGACTGGGTCAAATTTCAGACATTCAAAGCGGAAAAGCTTGTTTCGCCTGATGCGCAGAAAGCCGATTACCAGGTTAAAAACACAGCCAACGAAAACGAAACGCAGTTCCAGATGCTCAAAAAGCTCGAATTGAGCCACGAGCAGCACGAACAGCTGATCGCGTACTGTAAAGAGAAAAACATCCGTTTTTTTTCCACGGCCTTTGATCTGGATTCACTTGAATATTTAGCTCAAATCGGTCTGGATTACGTCAAAATTCCTTCCGGTGAGATAACGAACCTGCCATATCTGCGAAAAGCAGCGCAGCTGTTCCGGAAGATCATTCTGTCGACAGGAATGTCAACGATGGACGAAATCAAAGCCGCCGCTGAGGTGTTTACACAAGCTGGCATCAGCCGTGAAAACATCACCGTTTTGCATTGCAATACCGAATATCCGACACCGATGTCCGACGTGAATCTCAAAGCCATGCCGGAAATTCAGCGTGAGCTGGGTGTCAGCATCGGCTATTCCGATCATACGCTTGGAATCGAAGTGCCGGTTGCGGCCGTTGCTTTGGGCGCGACTATTATTGAAAAGCATTTTACGCTCGATCGCACTTTACCGGGACCTGATCATGCGGCTTCGCTGGAGCCAGGTGAGCTGAAAGCTATGGTACAAGCGATCCGCAACATCGAACAGGCAATTGCGGGCTCGGGGAGTAAAGAACCATCGGCTTCGGAGCTGAAGAATATCGCGATTGCAAGGAAAAGCATCGTTGCGGGCAGAAATATTGTAAAAGGAGAAATTCTTTCAGAAGAAAATATAACGGTCAAACGTCCGGGAACGGGTATTTCACCTATGAAGTGGGATGAAGTTGTCGGAAGTATAGCCCAACGTGATTTCGCTGCGGGCGAACAGATTGAAACAGGAAATTGATCATGGAAATTCGCGATTATCAAACGGGTGATGAACAGCATATTCTTCCGCTGTTCGCGAAAACATTCGGAAAACCGCTTTCTGAACAGTTCTGGAAGTGGCGCTTCCTTGATAACTCGGTGCAAAAAGTCATGATTAAATTGATGTGGGATGATAATCTGCTGGTCGGACACTACGCGGCATCACCTGTCAAGCTGCAATACGAAGACAAATCCATTTTGTCGGCGCTTTCCATGACAACGATGACGCATCCGGATTATGCAGGACAGGGAATATTCTCTCAGCTCGCGGATGCGCTTTATCAATCGGAGCTCGAACGAAGTGATCTCAAAGCTGTCTGGGGATTTCCCAACAACAATTCGCATTATGCTTTCCAGAAAAACCTGCGCTGGCAGAACCTGGAAACCATTCCGACATTTACGCTTCCGACCGGAAAGATCAAAACTGTGTCGCATTCTCACGTAACGATTGCTGATACGTTCACCGAAGCACATGCCAAAGCTGTGGAGGCGACGATGCAGCCGTACGCTGTTCGTGTTGAGCGTTCGTCTGAATACCTGACGTGGCGTTATAAGGATCATCCGGAAAATACGTATGTTACTTTTCAGCTAAACGATGGCGACAAAACGTATTTTGCTGTAACGAAAGTGTTTCTTTCGTTCGATGTTTCAGGTAAATTCGAAGTAGATCTGGCCGAGCTTGTCGTTCCGAATGATGAAACGATCATAGCAGCGTTTTTGGCAGCAATCAACCATTTCTATGCCGACCGCAGCCCCATAAAATTCAACATGTGGCTACCGTTGAACGATCCAAAACACATCACGCTGGAAAAGCTCGGATTCGTAAATGCTACGCCAATAACGTATTTTGGAATAAAATTGATAGACCCGGCATACGACCGTCTGCTTGACAACAAGTCGTGGGATTATGCCCTGGGTTATTCAGACGTATATTGAAAGTAATGGCTGAAAAAAGAAAAATACTAGCAGTAAGCGGTGCACGATCGGATTACGATTTGTTGTACAAAGTCTACGATAAGTTGAACAAGGACGCTCGTTTCGATTTTTCGATTGTCATTACCGGGCCGAATCTTTCGGAAACCTATGGCTACACGGCAGGAAACATCGAAAACGATGGTTTCCGGATCGCCGGCCGCATTTTTAACCTGATCGATTCCAGTCAAAAAATTGGACGTGTTGTTTCCATCGGTCACCAGATTCCTTCATTGGCACACCTGCTCCTGCAGGAAAAACCGGACATCGTACTTGTAGCTGGTGACAGGGAAGAAGCGATCAGTGTGAGTCTTACCTGCGCTTATATGGATATTCCGCTGGCGCATTTTTTCGGTGGCGATATTGCCAAAGACGGAAACATCGACAATTCTGTGCGTTACGCGAGTAGTAAATTTGCTCACATTCATTTTCCAACACTGGAGCAGCACAAGCAAACGCTGCTGAAGCTTGGCGAAGACGAATGGCGCATTCATGTTGTTGGAAATCCGGCGCTGGACCGTTTTCTGGAAACCGAAGAGCTTTCCAAAGCGGAAACTATTCGTGAGATCGACGAAGCGAAAGCGATCGACGATTACTGTGTGCTTATTCAGCATTCCATTATTACGCAGGTCGAACAGCAGGCCGAACACATTCGCGTCACCCTGGAAGCTATCCGGAAATCCGGCAAACATTGCTTCGTCAATTACCCGAATTCGGATGCAGGCAGCGCAGACATCATCAGTGCATACAGAGAATATGTGCAGCGTTATCCCGATCAGTTTACACTGTTCCAGAACCTCGATCGCAAGATTTATGTGAACCTGTTGCGACATGCCTTGTTCCTCATTGGAAATTCGAGCTCAGGACTGGTCGAAGTCGGTTCGCTGGGACTGCCTGCAATCAATGTGGGTGAACGTCAACGCGGCCGGGCACACGGCGACAACGTACTGTTTGTTGATACAAATGCGGAAGAGATCGCAGCGGCTATCAACACAGTTCTGAACGATCAGGAATTCCTGGCGAAAGTAAAGTTGAAACAAAATCCATACGGAGACGGAAAATCAGCTGACAAGATCATTGATATTTTAGCGCAGATCGAATTAAATCAAGCGCTTATCCATAAAAACATTACCTATTAGGCTATGAAAACTGTAATTGTGGTATCGGCCCATCCCGACGATGAAGTAATCGGTGCAGGTGGAACGTTATTGAAGCACCGTAGCAATGGTGACCGCATACACTGGCTAATCATCACTTGTGTTTCCGAAGAAAAAGGCTTCACGAAAGAGCGTGTTGAAAGCCGGGCGAAAGAAATCGAGACTGTGGCAAATATGTTTGGGATGGAATCGGTTCATCAGCTGAATTACCCGACGATGGGCTTATCAGGCAGCTCGCTGATCACCTTGGTGCCGGAAATTTCGAAAGTATTCAACGAAGTGAAGCCGGAGATCGTTTACTGTGTGAATCGTTCGGACGCACATTCCGATCACCGTATAACCTTCGACGCAGTGATGGCGTGTACGAAATCGTTCCGTTATCCTTTTGTAAAACAGGTCTTGATGTATGAATGCATGTCGGAAACGGAATTCGCGCCGAACCTGGCCGAAAACCTTTTCCTGCCAAATTATTTCGTAGACATAACGGAGTTTTTTAGCCAGAAAATCGAAATTACAGCGATTTATGAATCGGAGCTCGGTCAGCATCCATTTCCGCGGAATATGCGTAACATCGAAGCTTTAGCTACCTTTAGAGGCGCAACGGCAGGTGTGGAATATGCTGAAGCATTCCAGCTTGTCAAATACATTGATAAAAAGTGAGAGACATCCACGATCATATCATTCAATCATTCGAATCGGTGCGTTCGGCGCTGATGAAGTTGGATATGCTGGCTTCCGACGCCATTCTGTTCCTGGTCGACGATCAGCAACGGCTGGTGGGATCGATTACCGACGGTGACCTGCGCAGGGGGTTTATCCGGGGACTGGGATTTGAAGATTCGCTTCTCGAGTTTATTCAGCCGAACCCGGTCTATATCAAAGATACCGATTACACGACCGAGCAGCTGGATGACTACCGCAAACGGAATCTAAAGATCATTCCTATCCTCGATACTGACAACCGGATCATTGACATTCTGAATTTCCGTCTGAAAAAAACGCTGATTCCTGCCGAAGCCGTGATCATGGCCGGCGGCGAAGGGAAACGACTGCGTCCGCTGACAGAAACGACGCCGAAGCCCTTGCTGGTGGTTGGCAATAAGCCCATCATCGAACACAATGTGGACCGACTGGTCAATGTGGGAATCAAGAAAATCCACATCAGCGTGAACTACCTTGCCGAGCAGATTGAAAGCTACTTTGGCAACGGCTCTGCGAAGAATATCACCATTGACTACCTTCGGGAAAACAAGCCGCTTGGCACCATCGGATCGATTCTGCTGGCAAACGAATTCGCACACGACGACATCATCGTGATGAACAGCGACATTCTGACAACGATCGATTTCGAAGATTTCTACAAGACCTATAAAAATTCCGGAGCCGATATGGCGGTTGCAGCAACAGCCTACAATGTCGATGTCCCTTACGCCGTACTGGAAACGGATCACAATCAGCATGTAAAATCGCTCAAGGAAAAGCCGCGTTATACGTATTATTCGAACGCCGGTATTTACATTCTGAAAAAGGACGTTTTGAGTATGATTCCGGCAGGTCAGTTCTTCGATATCACCGATCTGATGGAGAAAATCGTCGAGATGGGCATGAAGCTAATTACGTATCCGATCAACGGCTACTGGCTGGATATAGGCAAAAAAGGCGATTTCGACAAAGCGCAGGAGGACATTAAGCATTTAAAACTGGACTAACGCATGCTCCCATCTGACAGACCTTATATCATCGGCGAGACGGCTTTTCACCACGAAGGTGACACGGCTTTTCTCGAAACGCTGGTGCGCGATGCAAAAAACACCGGGCTGGATGCCGTGAAATTTCATTTGCTGCTCGACCTCGACGACTACATGATCGCAACGCACGAAGCGCTGGAAATCCTGCGTCCATGGTGTCTGAAAGCAGAACAATGGGATCAGGTTCTTGGAAACGTAGAAGGAATGGACGTCATCCTGCTATGTAACGACGTGAAATCTGTAGAATATGCACTTCAGAGCAAAACTCCCGTGAAAGCAATTGAGATTCACGCAACGGGCATCAACGATATTTTCCTGCTGGAAGCTGCCTCGCGTTTTTCGGGAACCGTAATTTTGGGTACCGGTGGCTCTACGCTCGACGAAATCCAGTTTGCAATCGATTTCCTCAAAAAGAACGGGAAAGACGATATGTTCCTGATGCACGGCTTCCAGAGCTATCCGACCGATTTCCGTGATATCCGACTCGAACGCATGAACAAGCTGGCGGCGCTTTTCGGTCTGCCGGTCGGTTATGCCGATCACACCGATCCGGAACACCCGAACAATGCATTTATCAGCTGTCTCGGTATCGCCAACGGATACAACGTCATCGAAAAGCATTTCACCAATCGTTTCGGGGAAAAACGCATCGATGCACAGTCGGCAGTGAGTATCGAACAATTGAATCAGATCAAAGACCTGGCTTCCATTACCTGGGACAGCATAGGTTTGCATACACCATTGGAATTATCCGAAGCCGAGCGCAAATACGGCAATACAGGGCCTATGAAAAAAGCCATCGTTGCCCGTGAGCGCATTGCGGAAGGCGAGGTGATTACACCTGAAAAAATTGCTTTCAAACGAACGAATGTCAGCAGCAGCATCAAACAGATCGAATGGAGCAAAATTATCCGGAACAAAGCCCTCAGAACGATCGAAAAAGACGAGATCATCGACTTGTCGAACGTCGATTACCAGTTTGCCGTGCCGGAGATCAGTCAATTTAAAAACACCCGCTGATGTCAACTGCTGGATTTATAATTACCGGTCGGATGAAATCCACCCGATTGAAGGAAAAAGCAACGCTGAAGCTGCTCGACCGTGAAGTAATTGCCTGGATGATCGACCGCGCGAAGCTGTATTTCCAGCCGGAACAAATTGTGATCGCAACATCTGATAATCCGCAGGACGACATATTGGAAGCAATTGCCAGACGCGAGTCCATTAAAGTATTCCGCGGCGATGAAGAAGATGTGGTGAAGCGTTTGCATGATGCAGCCAAAGCAAACGGTTTCGACTTTTTCATCAATATCACGGCCGATTGTCCGTTGTTTGGTTTCGATTACATTGCACAATACGAAGCGCTTTATGCCAGAAATCAACCCGACCTCATCACGGGAATCGATCTGCCGCATGGCTTTTTCGTATACGGAATCAAAACCGAAGCGCTGGCGAAAGTCATCGAAATCAAAAAAACGAACCAAACCGAGGTCTGGGGCGAATACTTCTACAACAATCCCGATTTGTTTACCGTAGAACAGCTGGAAGTTGCTCCCGAAGACAAACGCGAGCATTTCCGTCTCACACTCGATTACCCGGAAGATTTCGCCTTCTTCGAAGCCGTTTTCAATCATTTCGGCAGGGATACCTACCGGACTTCTTCAGCTGATATTACTGCTTTCCTGGATGCACATCCTGAAGTGGTGAACATGAATGCGCATTGCAAGCAAAATTATCAGCAACGCTGGGATGGACAGCGTGTATCCAACATCGAAGGAAAAGACGAATAAGCATGTCGGAGCAGTTCAGATTGACCGGTGGCAGCTCGACTGTGCTCGATCTCATCAGGGGAATTTCTGCGCAGCTGGTGGTTGTTGGCCACGGGATCTCATTTTTCGGTGTGCTCAATTGCTTGCGTCCTCCGCATTTTCCGTGGATACAGAACATCGCGGTATTGGTCTTTTTCATCCTTTCCGGCTTCCTGATCACCTATTCCACGGTCCGAAAGCTGCGTTCCGATGAAACGTATTCGTTCAAACAGTACTTTATCGACCGGTTTGCCCGCATCTATTCGGCATTTATCCCTGCATTGGTATTCATTCTGCTGCTCGATTTCATCAGCATCCGTTTAGCCCCCGAAAATTACGCACACTGGAAGGCATTTGACCTGCGAACATTTTTCGGAAACGTGCTGATGCTCCAGGATTTCCCTTTTCTGAAACATACGCCTGTAGATGCGATCACTAGCTTCGGGTCTGCCCGCCCTTTCTGGACATTGGCCATAGAATGGTGGATTTACCTGTTTTTCGGCTACCTCGTGCTGGTGATCCTGCGAAAAAAGCTGAAGCTGCATCATCTGGCTGTTATTGCTGTGTTTGCGATTGTCCCGGTTGTGAACCTGGTAGGCGGCCGCGGCAATGGTCTTTTCGTGTACTGGTTATTTGGCTCGGCCATTTATTTGTTGATGGTGACCAATACATTTTCACGGATAAGCAATGGGATCAAGTGGACGATGCTGGTTGTGCTGTTATTGCTCGCTGCATTACGGATGAAGATCACGATGGTGGAGTACGAAGCTGTTTTCGCTTTCATCCTCATGTTGTGTATTGCGCTGCTGACGGATCTTTTCAGCCAGGTAAAGTTTTCTGCGCCGCTGGAAAAGCTGATCCGTTGGAATGCGGGGTTTTCCTATACGCTTTACCTTGTTCATTACAGTGTGCTCGACTTCATTTTTACACATTTTAGTGACGATGCAAGTCCTGTTCTGTTATTTTTAGCAGGCTTTTTCGCGTCCAATATCATTAGTTTTGTCATTGCGCGATACAGCGAAGATATCCTGACGCTCAAAGTGAAGAGCTGGTTATACGGAAGGATCGCGAAAGATTAGAACATGCAGAAACATTACAGCTCACTGAAAATCGGCATTATCGGCCTTGGCTCGATCGGCGTGCGACACGTCGAAGAGCTGGTTGCGCTGGGCGTACAGAACGTTTATGCGCTGCGGACCAATAAAGGAGCGAAAGTCATTCCTGAAAACCTGCAGGAGCATGTGCAATTCGTTTATGATACAGCGGAATTTCTTCAGCTGGATCTGGACGGTTATATTGTAGCCAATCCGACTTCGCTGCACATGGAAGCCTTGTCACTGCTGAAAGAAAAGAACAAACCTGTTTTCGTTGAAAAACCGCTTTGCAGCAATGCTTCGGAGCTGCAGCTGCTGGATGGTTCGATGGCTGATCTTATCCAGGTCGGTTTTTGTTTGCGCTTTCTGGCCATTATCCGGAAAGTGAAAGCACTGGTCGATAGCCGGGAATTCGGAGCTGTTCATCACAGTCGTTTAGCTGTAGGACAATATTTGCCAACGTGGCATCCGTATACCGATTACCGCGAAGAATATTTTTCACAGCAAAAACTGGGCGGAGGCGCTTTGCGAACGCTTTCCCATGAGTTGGACCTCGCTTTGTATTTCTTCGGGAAGCCCGATACTTTTTCGACACGAACAGCACATACGTCGCCGCTGGAAATCGATACCGACGATTACGCACAAGTGATGCTTACTTATAGTCGTCATGTGTGCCGTATCGAGATGGATTTTATCAGTAAGAAGACCGTTCGAAACGGTATGATCTGTTGCGAATCCGGCGATATTCATTACGATGTGCTGGCCCAGACAATCGAAGTATACGGTCTTGACGGCAAACGCATGCATGAAGAGCGTATCGGGCCGAATAATATGTACCGCGACCAGATGCAGGCTTTCCTGGAATTTGTGCAATCAGGAAAAAAAGACACTGTGGCAGCCGGATACAATGAAAGTGTAGATTTAATGAACATCATTGCAGATGAAAAACCTATTTGATTTGGCAGGAAAAACCGTACTGCTTTTTGGCGGTTCGGGCATCCTGGGAAAAGAATTTACCAAAGCACTCGTTGATTTCAACGCGCAGGTGATCAGCTGCGACCTGCGTGACCCGGAAGCCGAAGAGCAGATCGCCGGGGTTGATTACCGCATAATCGACGCAGGGAACGAAAACGATCTGATCGCTTTCCGTGACGAGATCGTTCCGAAATACGGCAAAATCGATGTGATCATCAACGCCGTTACCGCGAAATACAACGACTTTTACCTGCCGTTCGACCAGGTTTCGGTAGAAGGGTGGGAAGTAGGCCTGCGTGGAAATCTCACGGTTCCGTTCATCGTCTGCAAAACCTTCATCAACCAGTTGTGTGAGCAGCGTTTCGGTTCCATTATCAACATCAGCTCGGTTTACGGTCTGGTCGGAAACGATCAGAGCATCTATGAAGGGTCGAATCTGCATGAGATTTACGTGAAAGACTCACCCGATATAACTCAGATTTACTCACACGGTGTGTACAACGCAGCTAAAGGCGGACTGAATAACTTCACGCGCTACCTCGCAGCCTATTACGGTAAATACAACATCCGTGTTAACACCATTTCTCCGGGTGGTGTAGAATACCCGAAGGAAAACGAGACTTTCCTGAAAAAATACGGTGCTAAAACGCCGCTGGGACGCAAAGCGAAAAAAGAAGAGATCAACGGCGCAGTCATCTATCTAGCTTCAGACGCTTCGTCCTATGTAACAGGACACAACCTCGTCGTTGACGGCGGTTTTACAGCCTGGTAAAAAATACAGACATGATTTTCGATCAAACAGCAAACCTCAGCCGTTACCCGTTTCTGCAGCAGATTGCGCAATTCGATTTTTCGAACTACCAAAAAGGGCGTTTTACCATTTCAAGTGACGATTTCTTTGGAATCGGTCTTGAATACGACACAAGGGAAGCATCAGAATGCTTGTGGGAGGCGCACCGGACCTATCTTGACGTGCATTACATCCTTGAAGGAGAAGAAATCATCAACATTACAGATATTTCAGCGGCAGTGGTAACTAAAGAATACGATCCGGAAGGCGATTACGGCTTGTTCGAAGGGCAAAAACAGCAGGCTGTTCACCTGAAACCGGGGATGTTTCTGGTACTTTATCCCAACGAAGTACATCAGACAGCTATACAGGTAAGCGATCCGATTGCCGTACGTAAAATCGTGTTTAAAATAAAGCTATAAGCCGGAAAGCGTTTCCTGGATGCGCTCGAAAACAAAGCGGTGTCCTGTAGCGTTCAAACGGTGAAAATCGTTCATGATTCCCTCAGGTGGAATAGCCGAAAGATCAAGGAAATTTCCGCTATTTTGTAAAACGGCATTGTATAGCGCCGTATTTTTTTGAATACCGCGCAGCTCCTTCTCGTATGCGTCCTGTGCAGGAAGAATACCAAGAAAAAAGACCGGAACAGGTGCAAAATTGTCTTTAATGGCCTGCATGTTTTTGGCATACTTGCCCAAGCTGGTATAAGTAATATTCCGGATCCGGCGAACCTGGCTGCGATTCAAGAGTTTCAACTTTGCTTTTCCGAATACTGACATAGACCGGTAGAACCGCACTTCGCCTTTTGTGGCAAATCGGGGAGCGCAATCGACAATACCGCTTTGTATAATCACCACATCCACGTCCAGCGTTTCCTTTTTATAGTAGTAACACTGTTTAGCCAGCTCGTCAGATGTTGCACCGCCAATAGAAAGCTGGATAATGTGATGTCCATTCGAAGAAAGCAATGATGGCCAGGTATCCCGCTGGTGACAGAATTCCGGCTTCAGTCGGGGTAATGCAAGGGAATCCGATAGGATAAGGATATTCATTGCAAAGCGTTCGTTTCTGGTAGAATTTACTTCCGGTTCTTCTCCAGCGTAAAGTCCATGTTTTTGATGCGCCAGAGGAGCTTGGAAACCACCGATTTCACCTTGAACGGATAACGTTTCGTGTAATTTTCCCGCCAGTCCGTATCGATAAGCTCCTTGTGCGACAGCGGTGCACAAATCAGCGTGTCGTCGTGGAAGGTAATGAAATGGTTTGGCAGCTGCTCGATCAAATACACGAGGATGCCATGGATGGAGGGGTAGTTTTCACCGTAATCGTATGGATTCGGCCCGAGAAAGTAGCGTAAATCGTCGATCAGGATCACCGGATCTTTGACAGAAACGGCTTGTGCAAGCTCGTCCATGATCGGGCACTGGTTGTACTTTCCACCGGTATTTCTTCCGCACCAGTGACCGTCAAGCCAGAACAGCGTCGAGCCGGTAAGCGTTGGAATAAACTGTGGAAGAATGTCTTTACTGTTGCCTAAGTAAAAATGGATATTTTTCAGGTCTTTGTACTTTTCCGACGTTGTCTTGTAGATTTCCTCGCTGATCTCGATCGTATGCACGTTTTTGAAANNCGGCTGCCCACGAAGTCGTTCCACCGAGGTAAGTACCGGTTTCCACGAAGTTTTCAATATTGAACTGTCGGGCTAATTTTTCGACAAGCGGACGATTGATCCCGAAATTGATAAATCCCATTATACTTTTTTAAATTGGTCTAAGAACGATGCCTCTGAGTAATTGATGATAGCAATCTGCTGGCGTCGGGCGAATTTAGCTATAATATCGAAGGAGTAGAAAAAGTTGTGGAAAATGAGGAAGATTTCGGAGCTGCTGAAAGTCTTGTTTTCCTTACGGTTTTTGAAGAACGGAACGAGCGTTTCCTGCTGTGAGTAAAAATGCTTGGAACGGATCATCAGCCGGTTATCCTTGTCGATAACGATATCCTGGTGCTGGTTCAGATCGATGCCGGCAATTTTGATCGTTTTATAACCCATGTGGAGACACATCATCAGTGCCGGAACGGCTACCGTCGTTGGACGCGGCATGCCAAGCTTCCATTGGAAAAACAGGTAATTGAACCAGTGATCGCCGTTAAAATTGACGTTATTATAGTAGTTAAAGCGAATGTTCGGGTTTGATAGCTGCAATTCGTCTAGTATACGTCGGATCGCCTTCCGATAACGGAATGGAATAAAGAATGTCAGCTCCCAGGTTGTTTTCTCGAACAGTTGAATATAAAACTCTCTGATAGCGGGCATGTCATCGGAAAGTGAAGTGAAAACCGGGTCACAGATCACGTAAAAATTGGGTTTTAGATCGGTATAAAGATCTGATTTGCAGAAGAAATTCGTCACGACGATATTTTCCGGCATGCCTTCTGACCGCATTTTTTCGATAGCTTCATTCAGCGAAGGACCATTGGCGAATACGGCGATTTCATTACCACTTTTCTCAGGGATCTTTGTGCGGAACCGCGACAGTACCAGTACTTTACTGAATGAAAGCGAAAACCGTGAAACGGCAATCAGGAAGTCACGCAGGAGCATTGCAGGTTTCATGCCTTGGTCATATTGGTGATAAAGTTACCGATATAATGATACGCATCTTTCACCGTTTGGGTTAGCTCGCGCGCATGAATGGCCGCTTTTTCTTCTTTTTCCGTGATCTGTTCACGTGTAATCGTTCGGCAGAATTGCTCCGTTTCCGCATACAGGTTCGCGTTGTCGTGGATCAGCCAGCCCGCATCGTTGAACATGGCCCAGTTATCTGCCTGCGGGTCACCACAAAATACAATGGTTTTCCCCATAGAAACAGCGCTAACGGCTTTCGACGGAACGGCATAATGCGTAAAAGACGGTAAGAGGCTCACCATGTGCACATCGATGTAAACAAGCTGTTCGCGCGGAACGCTTTTCACCAGGATGACGCCGGGTTTATTCTGTGCATAGTCGATCAATGCAGGAGCTTTACTACCATACAGCGCCAGGATCAGCTGTTGTGTTTCCGGCTGAATGTTGTCGATCATCGCGCGGATAAAATCCGGATTGTGGGCGTCATTGACGTTGCCGCAGTAGCCGATCGTGATTTTCGACGGATCGTGCCAGTCGGGATGCTGTTGTGAAGGCTGGCCGTCGAACGCACCGCACGGTAAAATGCACATCGGGATGGTTTTCTGATAGCACTGTTCGGTTATATAACGCGCCTGGTTCGGTCCCAAAGCGATCACGAATTCCGGGTGATCGATGTAAGTCCGATTCAGGAACCATTTGTAAATCGGGTTATTTGCATCGATACTGCCGTTGGCTTTGAACATTTCGGGAAAAAGATCGAGTGCCCAAAGCGCACGTTTCTGGTGTTTTTTCAATCCACGAGCGGCCCAGAACGGCAATAACGGCGGCGAAGTCGTTATGATATACAAATCGGAATCGTTTTTGCGCGCCGTTCGGATCAGCATGTAGCCGTCGTAAAGCAGCTTGAACAATCGGATCGGTCCGAAAGAAGAATCAAAGCGATTTTTAATCTTCACCAGCCTACCCAGCGGCTCGCGCTTTCTTCCACCTTGTCCGGTCGTTTTGTCGATAAACACCACCGTACAGTAAATTTCAGGATAATGCTGCTGTAGAAATTCTACCAGGTCACAAACCGACTCTCCGTTGATGTTCAGCGAAGGCGGATAATTGCGCGCAATAAAAGTGACCGATTTCCTCATTGTCAGACACTTTTCGTTACACGCTCTTTCATGGAATCGTGTATCTGTGAAATAATGTCGTTCAAATCGTATTTGTATTCCCAATCCGGGTAATGCGAGCGGAAACGTGCGATATCGCTGATGTACCAGATATGATCGCCGATGCGGTTGTCATTCGTGTACGAATAATTCATTTTTTTGCCCGAGATCACTTCGATCGCTTCGATCGCTTCGATCATGGAGCAGTTGGAAAAACGGCTTCCGCCGGCGTTGTAAACTTCGCCTTTGCGCGGATTCTGGTAAAAGTGCCAGAACATATTCACCAGGTCGTAGCTGTGAATGTTATCACGCACCTGCTTGCCTTTGTAACCGAAAATCGTGTAATGCTCGCCGCTGAGGTTGCATTTCACGAGGTAGGAAAGGAAACCGTGCAGCTTCGCACCCGAATGGTTCGGACCTGTCAGACAGCCGCCACGAAAAACCGCTGTTTTCATATCGAAGTAACGGCCGTATTCCTGAACCAGCACGTCGGCAGCAACTTTCGAAGCTCCGAAAATGGAGTGCGTCGTATGATA
>DJFN01000158.1:0-2526 GCA_002432085.1 Flavobacteriales bacterium UBA5871 | reverse complement strand
CGCCGTAAACCTTGTTGGTCGAAGTAAAGATGAATACCGATTCCGGGCAATGATTACGGCAGAGCTCCAGCATATTTAGCGTTCCGGTAGCGTTCACACCGAAATCCGTCAGTGGTTCTTTTGCAGCCCAGTCGTGGGATGGCTGCGCAGCTGAATGAATGATCAGCTTGATATCCTTGCCGTATTCACTGAAAATAGCTTCCAATGCAGCGTAATCGCGGATATCGGCATTGTAATGACGGTAATTGCTGTATTCGTTCTGCAGTTTCAGCACATTCCATTGCGTCGAGGCATCGCTGCCGAAAAAATAGGATCGCATATCGTTGTCGATTCCGATGATCAGGTCAAACTTATCCGCACAGAAAATAACGGATTCGCTTCCGATCAACCCGCCTGAGCCTGTTATCAATGCAATATTCATGGTGCTAATGCTTATTTCGGTTTCAGCCGTTATTCCTGTATAAAGGACGGCGTTTCAATGCGTAAATTTAACCAGTAGTTCGGACATGAAGAAGCGGGCAGGAGAGTTTCATTCGCGTTTGGCGGTTAAAGTTTTGTTATGTTCGCTTTGCCTTTTAAAACCGGGAATTTTCAACAGCCGCACGAATGTGTCCGAATCCGCGTTATTTTTGGTCTACGATTGTCCGGCTGAACGGACATGAACTCTTTCCTGATGGGGCTCGTACAAAAAGACGCTTTCCGGACAATGATCGTAAGCTACCTTGGTATCCTGCTCGGATATATCAACAAGGTCGTGCTGTTTCTGGTTATTCTTACAACGGAACAGATCGGGTTGGTGAATCTGCTGGTTTCAGTCGGGACACTTTTTGCTCAATTCGCCAGTATGGGCGCGACGTTTACGATCTGGAAATTTCTGCCATTTTTCCGGAATCAGGAAACCCGGCACCGTGGCTTTTTTCCGTTTATTCTGCTTATCGTTTTTGCCGGAATTATCTTGTGTACAATAGCTTCCTTTAGATATCGTGGTGAGATCGAGGCCATGTACCTGGAGAAATCGCCTTTGTTTTCAGTCTACTACATCTGGATGGTTCCGATCGGCATCGCTTATGTGTTGTTTATGGTTGTGGAGTCTTATCTCCGGAGCTTCTACCATAATGTGATAGCTGTTGTAGCTTATGAGCTGATCCTGAGGTTCGCGGTGACTATTACGCTGTTTCTGATTTGGTTCGACTGGATCTCATTCGACACATTTGTCGTGCTGAACAGCTTGATCTACATCATCCCGACATTGATCCTGCTGGTTTACCTGAATCGAATAGGTGAGCTGAACCTCCAGTTCAACAAAATGGTGATACCAAAGCGATTCCGTAAGATCATTTTCCAGTTTTCCGCATTCTATTACATCAATACACTGGGAATTGTACTTGTGAACTCACTAGACCTGCTGATGATCGGACAGATGACCGCTAATGGTCTTATAGGTGTTGGTGTTTACTCGACGGTGGTATTTGTGGCGAGCGCTCTGCAAGTCCCTTATCGTTCTGTGTTTCGAATCAGTGCACCACTTGTAGCGGAGTACTGGAAACAGCGCGATTTTGGTAAAATGCAGGAGCTCTACAAAAAAGTAAGCTCTGTTTCTTTGGTGATCGGATTCGGGATGTTTGTACTGTTTTGGGTGAATATCGAATTCCTGTTCTCGTTCCTGCGCCCGGAATTTCAGGCAGGAATATGGACATTTTTCTTCCTGATGATGGGGAAGCTGATCGATATGTATTGCGGATTGAACGGTGCAATCTTTATTACGTCTAAAAAATTCCGGTACGATATCTTTTTCACACTGTTTCTGATCGGAACGGTGTTTTTCCTGAATCTATGGCTGATCCCAAAATGGGGAATTTCGGGTGCCGCGATTTCAACCTCGTTTGCGCTGATAGTTTACAATATCGGGCGCGTGATTTTTGTCTGGTACATCTATAAGATCCACTTTTTTGAGCGAAGCCAGCTGTACGTTATCTTAATAGGTGTGGCGACTTTGCTCGTTAATGCCTGGATGCCGAATGTATTCGCAAATAAGTGGCTGGAAATGCTCTTCGATACAGGACTGGCTACCGTACTCTTTTTCCTGCCGATTTACTTCTTCAGGTTAGAGCCCGAAACTATCGGTTATCTGCACAAAGGCTGGGCCTTCATCAAAAGTAAGCTGGCGTCCGATCCGCCGGTGGAATTACCGTAGTTGAGAAATAAAAAAGCCGGAGAAATTCCCGNNCTACGCCAGTGTTTTCTTTGCTTCTGAAATAGCCTGTTGCAGTCCTTCCGGGTTTTTACCGCCAGCTGTTGCGAAGAACGGTTGACCGCCGCCACCGCCGTTGATCAATGGTGCCACAGCTTTCACCAGGTTGCCGGCATGCCAGCCTTTCGATTTTACAAGAGCTTCGTCGACCAGGATGCTGACAGCACATTTATCTTCTTCTTTCGAGCCGATAATGGCTACGAGGTTCGCAACTTCGTTTTTGAGCTGGAACAGGATGTCTTTCACCGAACCGGCGTCGAGATCGATCACGCCTT
>DJFN01000222.1 GCA_002432085.1 Flavobacteriales bacterium UBA5871 | reverse complement strand
TATCATTATCCCGGCGAATACCAAATGCGTATTCGAAAAGATCGGTGAAGGCGATGCTATCGTGGTACGTTTCGAGCTGGGAACAGGAAAAGTGTTGAAATTCGATACCCGCGCGTCACAAACCAGCGGCAAGTACTACCTCGTAGCTAACTGGGCCGAAGGAAAAGGCGGAACACTCGAATACGGAAACGAAACATATAACGTACAATCCGGCGGCAGCAGTGCTTACCTGCTGGTGGTGCTCAAAAAACTGCAGCGCACCAAACGGAAAGACCGCATTGTAAAAGGAATGAAAGTATAAAACCAACGCCTCCGCAAAACGGGGGCGTTTTTGTAAAAAGCCATGGCGGAATATTACACCATTTTCAAATCGTTGCACATCATCTTCGTTGTGAGCTGGTTTGCCGGATTGTTTTACATCGTCCGCCTGTTCATCTATCACACCGAAGCGAACCAGAAACCGGAAACGGAACGGAAAGTGTTGCAGGAACAGTTCAACATGATGCAATGGCGTTTGTGGTACATTATCACTACGCCGGCCATGATCCTGACGGTCGTTTTCGGAACGCTGATGCTGTGCGTACAGCCCGGATTGCTGCAATTGCCGTGGATGCACATCAAGCTGACGTTCGTCGGTATTCTGCTCGTTTACCATTTCATCTGCCAGGGCATGCTGAACAAGCTGAAAAACGGCTCGTCCCGCTGGACTTCGATGCATTTGCGCTTGTGGAACGAGCTGGCTACACTGATCCTTGTGGCGATCGTGTTTCTGGTAACGATGCGGAGCTCACTGAGCTGGGTCGGTGGTGTGATCGGCTTTTTCGGAGTGGGAATCGCACTGATGATCGGGATCCGCTTGTATAAAAAGCTGCGGAAAAGCTGAGTGTTTCGATCTGTTCAGCCGATAGTTGGTGGAAGAGTCGTTAGTAATATTACTAAGCGCTACGTAATATTGCTAATTTGCTAATTCCCAAATTTCCTTTTGAAAAGTCGTCGTTATTGGCAAGACTGAGAAGCCCTACCGCTTTTATTTGAGGATCCAGCCTTGAAGTCCTTCGGCTTGTAGCTTTGGATTCAGTGCTGTGAAATTGGCACCGTCGCCGGCACTTACGCGGGCGAGCCCGGATCCGGGGAGGATTTCCGCGTCGAAGCCTTTGGAGCGAAGGGTTTTTACCAGATTTTCGGCGTTCTCACGGTTGCCGAAGCAGCCTACGATGATGTAAGAGCTTTTAGGAGACGAAGATGTCGTTACAACCGGAGCAGAAGACTGCACGGCAGGTTGTGTCGTTTCCACCGGCTGACTGTCGGAGATACGAACAGGAATGTACGTTTCATCGTCGAATGCGTAGGAAAAGATCGAAACACCTTCGGGAATATTCTCCAGCTGCTGTGTTTGATCGTGCTGCGGAACGGTGTACGTTTCTTTTTTCGGCTGGTAAGATCCGGCCTGGTGCTTGTGGAACGGATTGAAATCGCTGAGCGACAACATACCCGATTCCAGTACGTCGGTTTTCATCGGGATCCAGAAGCTGTAAAACGCGATCGGCAATAACGCCGCTGCAGCGACATAGCGCCACGCTTTGACTTTTTTCTTCTGAGCGATCGGCAGCACAACTACCGGCGCTACTTTCTTCTCGCCCGGAACTGCCTGGATGTTTTCCGGCTGGAATTCCACCGCGGTCGGCTCGTTCAGCGCTTCTTTCACCAGTTCCTGCACGGCATCGTGGGCCGTTTTGGCTTCCACGTCGGCAACGGAAACGAAATGAATGGAGCCCAATCCGTAGGATTCGAGCAAAAGGTTGTAGAAACGGTCTTGTTCAAAGCACAGGTTGCGCTCCTGGTCGAGGTACAAAAAACCGACGCGGTCGATGGAAATGCGTTTTCCCTGTCGCAAATCCTGTTCCCAGACAGTTACCGCTTCGTTTACAGCCGAATATGCCTGTGCATAGTCGATATTGTTCTGACGGGCAAACATGGAAACCAGCAAGCCATCGTTGTTGATCAGCTGACGGTTGAAAAGGATGGCTTTGCGTGGCGGCATGATGGTCCCGCGAACGGTATCGACCTGCGCACCAACGCGCTGGGCAACGAAACCGCCGAAAGCAGGAACAATCACACAATTGTGCTGCAGCAATAAATCACCAATAAGTCCTTCAACTGTCATAGTTTTACAAATATACGATTTTTGATTTCAGGAGATCAGGACTTTAAGATTTCAAGACTTCCGGAACCTCGTGCTTGTACGGGAAAACGGGCGGAAAGTTACATAAACAGGTCGCCAGTCTTCGGTCTCCAGTCGACCGGTCTTTTCAGTGTGGGTTTGACATGAAGTAGTCCTAGTCGGGCACTTCATGTTGCAGTGTGGGTTTAAAGCAAGGCCAGTACTTTTTCAACATCTTCGGGTGTATCGATATTCGGCGTTTCGATATCGGTTTCCACCACGCGGATCGCGTAGCCGTTGTAGAGCCAGCGCAGCTGTTCGAGCGATTCAACCTGTTCGAGTGCGGTCGGCTGCAATTTGCTGATTTCTTCCAGCACTTCCGCGCGATAGGCATATAAGCCAATGTGTCGCAGATACGGATAGCTTTCCAACGGTTCTGCTTTGGTGTTCGCGAAGTTCGGAATGGCGCTGCGGGAAAAATAGAGTGCGTTGTCGTGGCGATCGGTTACGACCTTAATCCGATTGGGATTCTGCAAATCTTCCAGCGTGATGGAACGCGAGGCCAGTGTTGCGATCTGCACTTCCGGATCGGTGAATGCGGCGAGCAAAGTATCCAGCTGACGAGGATCAACCAGCGGCTCATCGCCTTGAATGTTGATCACGACATCGACAGGCTGTTCCCAGCGGGCAAGCACTTCCGCACAGCGATCGGTCCCGGTTGGATGGGCATCGGACGTCAGCACGGCTTTCCCTCCAAAGCTGTTGACTTCGGCCAGAATGCGCTCGTCATCGGTAGCCACCACAACATCGGTCAGCAGTGTCGAACGCGCAGCACCTTCCGCCACACGACGGATCATGGTTTTGCCTTTCAAGTCGATGAGCGGTTTCCCGGGAAAGCGGGAAGAACCGTAACGGGCGGGGATGATTCCGAGAATACGCATAAAACAAATATAGTTTATAGCAATCCATTGCGGATGATTTTCACCACAAAAGACAGGATTGACGTGCTGGTGTAATTCGAAGCGCTCTCCGTCACGGCGGGGACCTACACAAAAGTGGTGATCAATCCATCATTTTTCAGCGAATATTCTGAAACTGCCGGCGAATAATGAAAAACGCTAATCAGTTCTATTTCAAAGCGGTATTATTGTGTAGATCAAATCATCGTTATGACACGCAAACATTTTCTTTTTCTGACACTCCCGCTTCTGATGGCAAATTGTTCCGAGCCTGATAAGACGGTTGAAGAAAAGCCGACCGTTCAGACAGCCGTTTTTACCGAAATAGAAGAATCCGAAGCAGTTGTGAAATCCAATTCTTATTGTGATACACTCGAGACTATCATTGATTCAGTTTCCTTTGGAAGGAAAGGAAGATCGAAACTCGAGCTTCGTAAGATTGATACAGATACCAGCTCTTTCGCCAACCTGAAGCTGTTTTCCCTGCGATCGGGAAAATGGAAATTAACGGATGAGCTGTCGATTGCCGCTTCTCTTTTTTCCTCTGATCCGATCTTCCATGATTACGACCGGGATGGTTTCAAAGACTTGCTTTTCCATTCAGCCGAAGCGGCTCGGGGGGCGAACAATGTTCAAACGATGGTGCTTTTCGATCCCGGGAAGAATAAGTTGATCTGGATCCGTAATTCGGAGCGTTTTCCGAATATGGAATACAATAAGCTGTTGCATTGCATCGATGCTTTGAGCGTTTACGGCGGCACAACGACTCACTTTCTGAAATTAAAAGGAGACAGCCTGGTGCCNNAGGTGGAGCACATGGACGGAAGAATTTGTGTGAAGATCTTTGCCGCTGACGGAAGCAAAAAAGTCACTAAAAACATTCCTGATGTCGGATATTCCTGTCTCCGATTCAAGAACTATGATCCGTTGATGGAATGATTAATCTACCGGCATCGAATAAGCACGCCCTGCATAGCGGAGCTCGCTTACTTTCAAATCTGTTCTTTCGAGCAGACGAATGTCGGGAATGAACATGAAGTAGATCTCGATCTTCGGCTGGTCGAGCAGTTGTCCGGGCTGTTTGTTGCGGATGATGAGGTGCGTCGGAACGAAATTGCTGTACTGGATCGGGGTGTTGAGCTGGAACACGTACCAATTGGGATCGTCGCTGACTGTGATCCGGCTAACGCAGACACCGCTTTTTGGAAGTTTGTCACCGATGTAGCGATTGGTTTTCGGAGCGAATAAACGCAGCTTCAAGCCGATGAAATCGTGGTCATCGTCTTCGTCCTCATCAGAGCCAAAAGGCAGGAACAGCCTTCGCGCGATGTTCGGCATACGGAAGCGCCATTTCTGCCAAACACCTTTTTTGAGCTTCAGCTTGCGCAGAATGAAGGAAAGGTAAACAACGAAAACCACTACGATCACGGCTCGTCGGCCGATAACTTCGTTTCCTTCCAGCGCGCCATATTCCAGGCTGATGAAAACGTATTCCAGCATCAGGAGCCCGAGCATGGAAAAAGTGAGCAAATCCTGCTGAAAGCCCACGTTGAACGCAGCTGCATTGCCGAAAAAGCCGGAATTGTTCATCGCGTTGTTCTTGAAGAAGAACCACACGTGCAGCGAAACGAGGAAGAAGAGCAGCGTAATATAATAGTAGCCTTCCGCCGCCGGACTGATGAGCCAGTAGTCGTAAAAGCCGTGACACAAAGCCGCAAACACGAATCCGAGCACCGGCGTTACGATCTTCCAGAATCGCTGCTTGAATTTATACTTCGCCAGGATCACCGCATACGCCACCACCGAAGCATCGAACATATGGGCCACCGTCGACAGGATCGAACGGCTCACGATGCTGCCGGTGTCTTCCAGGTACATGAGGTTTTCGGTGAATGCAAAGCCGAGTGCCGTTACCGAAGCATATAAAATGTAATCGAACGGTTCCTGGAAACGGCGTGAAAAGATCGCAAATGCCGCCCATGGCAATAATTTCACCAGTTCTTCGCCACCGCCGATGACGAGGAAACAGTACATGAAATCATTGAACGGATCGCCGTTGATCTGAAAGTTGAGCACGACATCCGCGTAATCGTAGATCGGAAGGCAGAAAAGCGTAAACACACTGCCGGCAAGGAACACCAGCGCGATGTGCCACCATTTTTCCCGATTGAAGACGTCCATCGAGCGGAGGAAAACGATCCACACGAACGAAACGAAAAAGGCGGAAAGAAGCGTGATCAGCGTGACGTCGTAGAACCGCGATTCGATGATGGTCTGCGCATAGCGATCGTATTGTCCGTGACGGAAATAGTAATCGTTCCGATAACCGCGCGGAATGAACGGGATCGCATGCTCGTTCTGCATAATGGCAGCAAGCTCTTTCTCGTGTCCGGTGAGGTACAAGGTCCAGCGGAATTCCCATGCGCGCTGACAATCCGGATGGTACATTGTTTCCAGCCGCAGGTGGTAATCGGTACGGTTGAAATCCAGCGGATTGAACGCCCGATAAGCCAGCGCCCGCAGGTAATTGGCAAACGGATAATCTTTGGGGAGCTGATTCAGCCGCGAAAGCCGGATCGAAGGTGCGTCGGAAACGATTTCGACATAGGTTTTCAACAAGAGGAAGGTTTCCTTTTTAACCCGGGCGGAATCGATGGGAATCTGGTTATAGCTCAGCTTATTGTAGCGAACGAGGTAATCGATGTGGCGGAACTGCAGCTCGATGCTGTCGGGATAACGCCGCGCCAGCTCGCGATAGCCTTCGGCAATCAGTGAGACATTGTTGTTTTTCTTTCCCAGCTCGACTTTTTCTTCCGATGTGGCGATGACGCGGTTCGGAATGAAGGCGTTGAGAAGCAGAATGGGCAACAACGTTAGTGCCAGCAACCCGATGATACGGCGATAAGGATACCAGCCAGGTTTCCCGGGAGGAGGTTTCGTCGTTACGTCTTTGCGATACGTAACGGCAACGAGGACCAGAATGGTAACAATTGCGAAGAGCACATTTAAAGATACAATTCTGTCGTATACAATCTCCGATTCCGAATGAGATTTACTGTCGTAGGAAAGCAAATCCGGTGGAAGGCAATCGGGATGATTTTGGGACTGTTACCGCGTCAAAGACTTACATGCAACTATGGAAACCTTACCTTTGCCGCATGACAACAGCCGGAATACTGGAAAAAATTGGGATCAAGCAGCTTAACGAGATGCAGGAAGCGATGCTTAAAGCTGCTGAAAAGCCGGGCGATATCGTATTGCTTTCACCAACAGGCTCGGGGAAAACACTCGGTTTTTTGCTGCCGCTGCTGCAAACGCTCGATCCGGAGAAAACAGGACTCCAAGCGTTGATCATCACACCCACGCGCGAGCTCGCCCTGCAGATCGAAAGTGTTTTCCGGGCAATGGGAACAGCATTTAACGTCAATACGGTTTACGGCGGTCACTCCATTCGGGTGGAACAGAACAATTTTTCGGGATCGCCGGCAGTGGTGATCGGAACACCGGGCCGACTGAACGACCACCTGAAACGTGGCAATCTCGACCTCAGCGCGGTAAAAACCCTGGTGCTCGACGAGTTCGACAAG
>DJFN01000013.1 GCA_002432085.1 Flavobacteriales bacterium UBA5871 | reverse complement strand
CTTCTTCGACGAGCAGAAAAGCCGGCATTCGGTTCATCCGCTGAATTACAT
This sequence comes from Flavobacteriales bacterium UBA5871, assembly GCA_002432085.1. Lineage (GTDB taxonomy): Bacteria > Bacteroidota > Bacteroidia > Flavobacteriales_D > Crocinitomicaceae > Fluviicola. Next base: position 5,489 of record DJFN01000013.1, on the reverse strand, counting down.
GCTGGAACATTTTTACGGCGATCTGACATTGAGCCAGATCCGTAAGCACTTCCTGTTTGTCAGCTACGACCTCGACGGTGACGAGCCGTTCCTGTTTACCGATTCGCAACACCACATCCAATCCATTCCGATCTCGCGGATGATGCAGGCCTGCTGTGCTTCACCGGGCTTTCTCGAGGCCGTTATGATCGGTAACAAGCGACTGGCCGATGGCATGCTGGNNCCCGCGTGTTCTATCCGGACGATCCGATCGTATTGCTCAGTATAGGGACCGGAAAAGGACTGCTGCCGACCATGCAGGATATCCAGGCCGAAGAACAGCACCACAAAATGCTGGAGCTGGCCAAAAACGACTCGAAGCTCATCTATTTCCGTTTCGATCCCGAGCTGGAGGCTCCTGATCCGACCATGGAACAATTAATTGAAGCAACCGACGTTTACATTGACGACAGTAAGCCGGCAATCGACCGTTTGCTGCACTTAATGGAAATCAAAGCCGGACGCCTCCTGTAAGCAGACGCTGCGTTTTTCAGCATTTTATGTATTTTTGCAATCTATGAAAGCATTATGTGCCGTTCTCTTGCTGGTTTTGCTTGTAGCGCCAGCCTGCAGCACCTACAATCGTACTGTCAAAGGAGACGACTACGAAGCCAAATTCGCACTGGCCAACGACCTGTATGACCACGGAAAACACCTGCGTGCAGTGACCCTGTACGAACAAGTGTACCAGCGTATGCCGAAAACCACACAGGGTGAGCTGGCATACTATCGTCTTGGAAAAGCTTTTTATTACGATGAAGACTGGTACATGGTNNGCTACTACCTCGGATCGTTCGGAGCAAGATTCCCGTTCTCCGAAAAAGTGGAAGAGACCATGTTCCTTGCAGCGCTTTGCAGTGTGCAGAACAGCCCGGAGCCTTCGCTTGATCAGACAGAGACCGAGCTGGCACTCAACGAGCTGCAGCAATTCGTGATGCGCTATCCGAACTCCGATAAGATCGACACTTGTAACCTGGTGATGAACAAGCTGCGTTTCAAGCTCGAAACCAAAGAAGTGCTGAACATCCGCCTGTACGCCAAAACGGAAAACTTCCGTGCAGCGACCGTTTCAGCCGAGCAATTCCTCGAAAATCACCCGACTTCCGTTTACCGCGAAGAAATTTCGGCCCTCCTGGTGCGCAATTCCTACCTGCTGGCCGTGAACAGTGTCGAGGAAAAGAAAGCCGAGCGTATTGAAAAGGCCAAGGAAAGATATTACACATTTGTTGCAGAATTCCCGGAATCGGACTATCTTCGCGAGTTCGAAGGATATACGGCTAAGCTTGATGCCATTGTCGTGGCCCCTCAATAATTAGAGAAAAAAAGAAGAAATGAGTTTTAAAAACACCAATGCAGAGCGTTCTACGGTAACACGCGACACGATTGACCTGGAAAAAAACACCGGGAATATTTACGAATCGATCGTGATCATGGCGAAACGTTCCAACCAGATCAGCGCTTCCATGAAAGAAGAGCTGACAACGAAATTGCAGGAATTTGCTTCTTCAACAGATAACCTGGAAGAGATCTTCGAAAACCGTGAGCAGATCGAAATCTCCCGTTACTACGAGAAACTGCCGAAATCGGTAGCTATCGCGATTGAAGAATTAAAAGACGATCAGATTTCCGTTCGTAAAATCGAAGAATAAATTGGTATGTCGCTGAAGGGAAAACGCATACTGGTCGGGATCACCGGCGGTATCGCAGCGTACAAGATCGCTTCCTTCATCCGACTGTTAAAGAAACAAGGGGCAGAAGTCAGATGTATGATGACTCCTGCCTCTTCTGATTTTATCACACCGCTAACCGTTGCCACGCTTTCCGAAAACCCGGTTGGACTTGAATTTTACGATGCTCGCACCGGTCAATGGACCAATCACGTCGAATGGGCGCTGTGGGCCGATGCCATGATCTTTGCGCCTGTTACAGCCAATTCACTGGCCAAAATGGCACACGGTTTTTCCGATAACTTCTTACTGGCGACTTTCCTGAGTGCCAAATGTCCCGTTTTCATTGCTCCGGCGATGGACCTGGATATGTACGCGCATCCGTCCACGAAACGCAACCTGGCACAATTGGAAGCAGATGGCGCGTTCATCATTCCGGCCGAATCCGGCGAGCTGGCTTCCGGACTCACAGGCGAAGGGCGCATGGCGGAACCCGAAACGCTGCTGGCCGTTCTGGAAGACCATTTCGGTTCGGACGAGTCGTACAAAGGAAAAAAACTGCTTATTACCGCCGGTCCGACCTACGAAGCAATCGATCCCGTTCGTTTCATCGGCAATCATTCTTCCGGGAAAATGGGATTTGAGCTCGCCAAAGCAGCTTTGCAGAAAGGCGCTGAGGTCGTACTGATCTCCGGTCCGTCGGCATTAGAATTGAGCCATCCGAATTTGCAGCTGATCCGCATCCAATCGGCGCAACAGCTGCTGGAAATCGTTCAGAAACACTGGTCGAAAGCCGACATCGGTATTTTCGCGGCTGCTGTGGCCGATTACCGTCCGGCGGATGTGGCGGAACAGAAAATCAAAAAATCCGAAGACGAGCTGACGATTCGCCTCGTAAAAAATCCCGATGTGCTCGCCTGGGCCGCTGCGAATAAACAAGCGGATCAGCAAGTGATCGGTTTTGCACTGGAAACCAACAACGGCGTGGCAAATGCCTCCGAAAAGCTCGAGCGCAAACAGCTGGATGCGATCGTACTGAACGAAATGAACGAGCCGGGAGTCGGTTTCGGTGGCAACACAAATCGCGTTCAGCTCATTCGTAAAGACAATAAAATCACTAGATTTGAGTTACAATCGAAGGCCGAAACAGCGCGCGCGCTCCTCGAAGCCTTGATAGTGAAATGACCATGAAACAATTACTCGCGATAGTACTGATCGGCATCGGATTTCGTGCCACGGCGCAGGAGCTGAACTGCCAGGTGTCTGTTATTACAGATTCACGCCTGGAGATCACTTCGGTTGAAAAGGAAATCCTGGAGCAGCTCAAGCAGACCATGTATGACATGATGAACAACACCAAGTGGACGAAAGACAAGTTCAAGGTGGAAGAGCGCATCAACTGCCAGATCCAGCTGCAGATCAATTCCATTCCGACTCCGGGAACTTACCAGGGATCGCTGCAGGTACAATCTTCGCGACCGGTTTTCAACGGTTCTTACAACACCACGCTGTTCAATTTCCAGGATGACGATATCACGTTTACTTACTCCCGTAACTCCATCCTGGCCTATGCGCCGAATCAGTTCCGGGATAACCTCACTTCCGTTCTGGCGTTCTACGCTTACTTCATCATCGGGATGGACTACGACTCCTTTTCCCTGAAAGGCGGAACTCCGTACTTCACCGAAGCGCAGGAAATCGTTTCCAACGCATTGGCTTCCGGAGGAAAAGGCTGGCANNGCAGCCGAACGAAACCGGAAAACGCAATCGCTACTGGCTGGTCGACAACATTTTGCAGCAATTATTCGAACCATTGCGCGAATGTTTATACGAATACCACCGTCTCGGAATGGACACCATGTTCGACAACAAGGAACAGGCGCGCAAAAACATTTATGTCGCTCTGAACAAGCTGAGCAAGATCGCTTCCACGCGTCCGAATTCCATCAACGTAATGACCTTTGCACAGGCTAAACTGATGGAGCTGAAAAACCTGTACGAAGACGCGCCGCAAACCGAGAAAAACGAAGTTGTGACCGTTCTCAAGCGGATCGACGCCGCTAATTCGTCCAAATACGAAGAGATCCTGAACTGATGCTCGTCCAACTCTCTATCCGGAATTTCGCCCTGATAGCGGGTGCTGATATTGAATTGAAACCCGGTTTTACGGCCATCACCGGTGAAACAGGCTCGGGAAAATCCATTTTGCTGCACGCGCTCAACCTGATTCTCGGCGAACGTGCCGACTATTCTGTGATCCGCGATCCGGAGAAAAAAACCATTGTCGAAGCGATTTTCAAGCTCCGCGATTTCGATCGCGAGTGGTTCGACCGCGAAGACATCGATTGGGCGGAAGAAACGGTGATCCGTCGTGAAATTACGGCGCAGGGCAAATCCCGCGCTTTTATCAACGACACGCCCGTACAGCTTACGCAGCTCAAAGAGCTCACCGAACAGCTTGTTTACATTCACAGCCAGCACCAGACGCTGGAATTGAAAAATCCACAGTTTCAGCTCAATCTCGTCGACGCTTTCAGTGGATTATTGCCTGCCGTTGCGACTTATCGTAAACACTACAACGACTGGAAAAAACAACTGGACCGGCTCAACGCGTTGAAAAAACTGCTCGCCGATCAGCAGCAGGAAGCCGATTACCTGCAATTCCAGTTGGAAGAGCTGCATTTGCTGGAACTGGATAAACACGATTATTCAAGCTACGAAACGGAGCTGAACCGTATGGAACAGCTCGACGATCTGCGAACGGCTTTCGGAGCACTCTCGCAAGGCATTTCGGATGAAAACGGTCCGCTGGAAGGTTTGCGTTCTATTCGTTTGCTGGTGGATAAATGGAAACAGGCCGATCCCGTTTTGGAATCGCTCGCCGAACGTTTACAGGCTTCGATCATCGAGCTCGACGATCTTTCACAGGAAGCGAACAATCAGCTGGAATCATTAGAGCCGGATCCCGAACGTCAGCATTTTCTGATGCAGTCGGTTGATCGTTTCAATACGCTGCTCAAAAAACACCACCTGGCCGAACAACATGAGCTGCTGGCTTTAAAGCAATCGATGGAAAGCCGCCTGGAAAGCACCGATTCACTCACAACGGCTATCGCAGAGCTGGAAACGAGTGTAACAGCTGCTGAAAAAACTGTGCTGGAAACAGCCGCACAACTGCATGCAAAACGTGTTTCGNNGTCAGGCGCTGTAGCCCTGAAAGATCATTTACATTCGTTGCTCGCCGATCTCAAATTGCCGGATGCGCGATTGAACTTCCAGGTCGAGCAGCTTTCGAAACCGGACCAGAACGGTTTATCTTCGGTTCAGCTATTATTCAGCGCCAACAAAGGCCTCGATCCGAAACCGATCGAAAAAACAGCCAGCGGAGGTGAGCTTTCCCGTTTGATGCTGGCCGTTCAGGCGACGCTGAGCGAACGCAAATCATTGCCAACGCTCATTCTCGACGAGATCGATACCGGTGTTTCCGGCGAAACGGCCTTCCGTATCGGGAAACTGTTGCAGGAAATGGGCAAGAACATGCAATTACTTGTGATCACGCACTTGCCACAGGTTGCGGCCAAAGGTCAGCAGCAATACGAAGTTTCCAAATCGTCCGACGGCAAGGAAACCAATACACTCATCCGCGAGCTCGACGAAACGGGCAGGAGAGAAGCCATCGCCCGACTGATGAGCGGAGATGCACTTTCGGAGGCATCGCTGGCGAACGCGCGCTTGCTGATGGAGCAGTAATAGCTCCCATATTTTCACCACAAAAGGCACAAA
>DJFN01000119.1 GCA_002432085.1 Flavobacteriales bacterium UBA5871 | reverse complement strand
GCTGCGGCATCATAAAGCTCATGATATCGATGATCGAATGGAACAGATCGATGGCACGGAAAAGTGGTTCTTTCAGCAATTGAAAATCGCGGTGATAGCCTGAAAACAGGTTGTGCGTCAGCAAATGAATTTCATGCGGAATGGCACTCAGCTGGCTTGTTTTGGCGCGTACGAGCTCGAACACATCNNGTCAAGGCGTCTGGGAAGGAAATGAACCGGAAATGCTGGCTCATTAACCAGATGCAATCGTTGGCCAGTTTACCAATCGTAAGACCGGTTTGCGCCAGCGCATAAGTTACGTTTTGTTCCAGCTTTCCACGATTGAGCTGTGCAGCCACAGGATTTACTTTCAACTGTGTGAAATCCAGTGCTGCGGTTGTTTGCAAACGGTCGATCGGGAAAGTTGAACCGTAGCCCGCTGCTGTCCCTAATGGATTCTGATCCGCCAGCTGATGAGCGGTTTCGATCAGCATCAGATCATCGGCGAGGCATTCGGCAAAACCGGTCAGCCACATGCCAATGCTCGAAGGCATGGCCACCTGCGTATGCGTGTAGCCCGGAATAAAAGCTTTGGCGTGCAATTCAGCCTGATCGCAAAGGAGCAATCCAAAATCACGGGTTTTTGTGTAGATGATTTCCAGCTCTTCCTTGAGATAAAGGTGCAGCGCCGTTAAAACCTGGTCGTTGCGCGAACGGGCCGTGTGGATTTTCTTTCCCGTTTCGCCATACCATTCGGTCAAGCGGTATTCGAGGAACGAGTGAATGTCTTCCAGGTCTTCAGGAATAGAAAAATCCGGTTCCGCGATTTCTGCTTCAAGTCGCTTGAAGCCTTCCAGCAATTGTTCCAGCTCCGTTTCAGACAGCAAGCCGCACGATTGCAGCATCTGAGCATGCGCGCGCGAAGCCTTGATGTCGCTTTTCGCCAGTCGTTTGTCCATTTCGCGGTCATTCCCGACAGTGAACGCCAGTACTTTTTCGGAAGTCATTCCGCCTTTATCCCATAATTTCATGTTCGTGTAGTTTTTGAAGGAATGCTTTGTAAAGTGCAATCCCGGTGAGTAATTCGTGTTCTTCTACATATTCGTCTGCTGCGTGCGAGCGTTCCGATTCGCCTATGCCGAATTTGATCGAAGGCCAGGGCATCAGCGCCTGATCACTCATGGTCGGTGAGCNNAAACATTCGAGCCCAAGTTGTTCAGCAGTTTTCACCAGCGGATGGTCGTCTGACAATCCTGAAGGACTCAGTCGCATGGAACGCGGAGTGAGCTCGGAAGTACACAAAGCCTGCAATTCCTTTAGGATTTCCTGGTGGGTATAATGTTCGTTCAGACGGATGTCGATCGTAAACCGGCAGCTGTCCGGAATGACGTTGTGCAATTGTCCGCCCGCTATAGCCGTAACGTGAAGCGAAACCGGCCCGAGTGTTTCGGAAACGCGCTCGAAACGATGATCGCGCAGTCGCTGAATATCTTCCAATGCAACGTAAATCGCATTTCGACCGGTATTTCGGGCGGCGTGACCGGCAATTCCACGGGCTTCGGCATCGATCACCAGCAATCCTTTTTCGGCAACGGCGACTTTTCCGCCGGTCGGTTCGCCCACGATGGCCATGTCGATCGTTCCCAAATGATCCCGAACGAGCTCCATGCCGTTCTTGCCGCTGTTTTCTTCTTCCGCCGAAGCGAGAAAAACAAGGTTGAATGAGCTCTGCTTTCCGGCTTTTCGTTCTACGTTTTCCTGCAGAAAGACGTGTAACAATCCGATGAGCGAAGCACCTGCGTCATTGATTCCAAGGCCGTAGCAAGTCGTTCCTTTTCGAGTAAATTTCTGTGGTTCGATCGTCCAGCCGTCGCAGATTTTCACGGTATCGAGATGCGAATTCAACAGCAACGTCGGTTTGGCTGCATCGAATCCTGCAGCAACGGCCCACACATTGTTGACCAGGCGTTGCGGTTCGATTCCTTCCGAAACCAACCGATCGAACATCCAATCGGCAACGGCAGCTTCTTCTCCCGAAAAGGAAGGAATGCTCACCAATGTTGCCAGATCGTTCAGCGGAGTGCTCATGCATTGATCAATTGTGTTCCGGTTTCCAGTCGGTCGAATCGGCTGATGCGAACGGTTTCAGTGCCGTAGGCCAGTGCTTTGAAACCGCAATCCAGTTTCGGGATCATGCCCGAATGAATGGTGCCCGAAGCCTGCATCATCGGAATCTGTTGCTGTTCCAGCTGTTTGAATCCCGAATCAGGATCGGAAAGTGTCTGCAATACGCCATCGTGCTCGAACGCAAAGATCAGCTCGACTTCGCCCAGCCGGGCCAATTGCTTCGTCCAGAACAGCGCGATCGTATCGGCGTTCGTGTTGAGCAACGTACCATTTTCAAAGTCATAGCTGAGCGCGCTGAAAACCGGCGTAATGCCAAGTCCAACCAATTCTTTCACGAGTGGCGAAATCGGCGTGTCGAACAACGGATCGCCGACCATTCCGAAATCGATCGGCAACGGATTCCGCTTTTTGGCCGGAATGCAATTGTCGTCGGCGCCACAGAGTCCGATAGCCGGAACGCCTAAATGCTGCAAACCGGTAACGATTTCCTTATTAATAGCCGTGTAGCTCATCGTGACGATGGCGAGCATTTCCGGAGTCGTGATGCGGCGCCCGTCGATAAAGACAGGCTGAATACCGTTCAGCTCGGCGAGCTTGGTAGCCGTTTTTCCGCCTCCGTGAATAAGCACTTTCGGTCCTTCGATCCGCGCGAATGTTTCCAGGAAAACAGCGCGTTGTTCGGCATTTTCAAGGATCGTTCCGCCTATTTTGACAATGGTTGTTTTCATGCTTTCAGGAGTTGTTGCAATACGGCCTGTGCGGCCCACACGCGATTGGCAGCCTGCTCGTACACGATCGAAGAATCGATCACGGCATCGGTAGCAACTACATTCCGGCGAACCGGCAGACAATGCATGAATTTTCCCTGCTTCGTACGACTCATTTTCATGGTGTCGACCATCCAGTCGTCGTAGCCTTCGAGTCGCTGGCCGTAATGTGTGACCGAGCTCCAGTTTTTGCAGTAAACAAAATCGGCGTCTTCCAATGCCTCGAGCTGGTTGTGCGTCACTGTTGCGTGTTGCGTGAACGGAGCGTCAAGCTCGTAACCGGGCGGATGGGTGAGCCACACATCGGCGTCAAGGAAAGCCGACCATTCCAGGAAGGAGTTCACCACGGCCTGCGGCAGACATTTCGGATGCGGCGCCCACGTTACGGCGATTTTCGGCTTCCGAATGCCCGATTCGACGATGGTTGCCATGTCCGTCAACGATTGTAACGGATGGCGCGTAGCCGATTCGAGCGATAAAACCGGGACCTGGCTGCTGGCGATCACGGCTTTCAGAAGCGTTTCGTTGTAATCGGCTTCTTTATCGGTCAAAGTCGGGAATGAGCGAACCGCCAGCACATCCGTGTAACTGCTCATGACCTTGATCGCATCGCAAATGTGTTCCTGCGCGTCGCCGTTCATAATAGCGCCTGGCTCGGTTTCCAGTTTCCAGCCCTGACCGGAATCGAGCACTGAAACATCCATTCCGAGGTTTTGTGCCGCTTTCTGCGTGCTCATCCGCGTACGGAGGCTCGGATTGAAGAACAGCATTGTGAGGTTCTTGTGCTTTCCGAATTCCCGATCTTGCGTGCCTTTGATGCGCAATACGTCTTCGATCAGATTGGAGACGTTGGGGACGTCGGCTACTGAAGTGAACTGTTTCATACGGCCTGTGTTTCGTTGGTGAGCATTAAAACCGTCTCGAATGCGATCAGGAAACGAGCAATTTCCGCTTCGGTGATCGTTAATGGCGGCAGAATTCGAAGCGTATACGGGCACGAAGAAGTTCCGGTCACGATGCCGTAATGCAACAGTAATTGCTGCACTTCGACCGCTTTTCGGTTGAGACGGATACCGATCATCAATCCGCGGCCGCGCACTTCTTCCACGCCTTCAATGGTGTAAAGCTTCGGCTTTAGTTCGTTGGAAAGTCGCGTCGCGTTTTGCATAAGCGATTGTTCTGCAATTTCCGTCAGCACCGCCGAAAGGGCCGCACACGCGAGGTAGCTTCCACCGAATGTGGTCCCAAGCTGACCTTTCACCGGCTCGATCTCCGGCTGAACGAGCAAACCTGCCACCGGAAATCCGTTTCCTATTCCTTTGGCCATGGTAATGATATCCGGCTTCACATTCCAATGCTGGAAAGCGAAATAAGTTCCCGTGCGTCCGCAGCCGCTCTGGATTTCATCCGCTATGAACAACGTTCCGGTTGCTTTTGTGTAGTGATCGATCGCCTGCCACATCTCGGCTGTCGGCTCGAAAACGCCGGCCACGCCTTGCAATCCTTCCACGATCACAGCAGCGTAAGCTTCTGTTTCCAAAGCCGTTTTCAACGCTTCCACATCGTTGAGTGCGATGAAATCCTGTACCAGCTCTTTGCCGAACGGCGCCTGGATGTTCGGATTGTCGGTTACAGCAATGGCGCCGGCCGTGCGACCGTGAAAAGCACCTTTGAATGCCAGTACTTTCGAGCGACCGGTTTTGAACGCTGCAATTTTCAAAGCGTTTTCATTGGCCTCCGCGCCGCTGTTACAGAGAAATAAACGATAGTTGTTCAATCCGCTTACCGCATTGATTTGCGTGGCAACGGCGTCCTGCTCGTGAATGGTAATGGCGTTGGAATAATAGGAAATCGTTTCGAAACGGCTGGCCAGNNGCGCGTTCGTCCATGTCGGGTGATTGTGCCCGATGGAAATCACGCCGTGTCCGCCGTAAAAGTCCAGGTATTGTTTGCCCTGCTCGTCGGTGAGCTGTGCACCTTGCGCTTTCACAAACGCGGTTTTCCAGGGGTGATATACGTCGAAAGTTGTCATAAGAACTGGGGTTTAAGCTGCAAACCCGTTTCGGGTGCAAAGCCGAAGAAAGCGTTCGTGTTTTCCACTGCCTGTCCGGCCGCTCCTTTCAGCAGATTATCAATAATGCTGGTAATAAACAGTTTGCCATTGATCACACGCGGATGTAACAGGCAGAAATTGGTCCCGGTAACTTGCTTTAAATCCGGCTCAGGCGAAACGACTTTTGTAAATGCGGAATCTGCATAATAGTCTTTGTATAACTGTTGGATCTCCGCTTCGCTTTTCTGCGTTTCACAGTAAAGTGTGGCGAAAATGCCACGGGTAAACGGTCCGCGCAGCGGAATGAAGTTGATTTCGGGCAAAGCGTTGTTTCCTTGTTTGGTTGCCAGTTTCTGACCGTGATGCTTGATCTCGATCAGATGCTGGTGATCGAACACCTTATAGCTGGAAACGTTGTCTGCACGCCAGGAGAAATGACTCGTAGTCTGCAATTGCTGCCCGGCGCCGGACGAGCCTGTCATGGCGTGGATGTGCCAGTCGGACTCCGAAATGCCCAGCATTGGCAACATGGCCAGTTGGATCGCCGTTGCAAAACAGCCCGGATTGGCAATGCGGTTGGAAACGTTCCCGCCGTGGATTTCCGGCAAGCCGTAAACGAAGTCTGCATCAGTGCGGAAATCCATACTCAAATCCACGACAAGCGTTTCTTCGCCGACCGGATTTTCCGCCAGAAACTGTTTCGAATGGCCGTGACCGCCGCAGAGGAACAATACGTCGACGGTTTTGTCCCATTTTTCCGAGAACACCAATGCTGACGGAATGCCATAATCGTGGTGAAATCCGGAAACGGAAGTTCCGTGTTGACTGCTGCTAACTGCCTGTTCGATCTGTATTTCCGGATGACGCACCAGAATGCCGATGAGCTCGCGGGCAACATAACCGGCTGCGCCGATGATCGCTGCTTTTTTCATGATTCAACGGTTTGAGCGTGCCACAATTTGGTTTGCATGCCGGCGATCTTGATAAAGCCTNNGCCGTAAGCCGCGATCTTGGAATTCAGCAAATCGAAATCGGAAACGATGCCCGACAACTCGAAACGGTAAGGCAACAAAAGGATGGTCACCGTTCCGCTCACACGTTCCTGACTCTGGAGCAAATGTGCTTCGATGTCGCGCATCACTGGGTCCATGTATTGACCTTCGTGAAAGAACATGCCGTACCATTCGCTTTGCTGCTTTTTGAGCTGCTGCTGCCACTTCGTAAGCGTGTGTTTTTCCAGCAACTGATGCGCTTTGATGAGAATGAGCGAAGCCGCCGCCACGAATGCCACGCGTCCTTTGATGCCAACGATCGTATCGCCGACGTGTACATCGCGGCCAATTCCGAACGGACGGGCCAGCAGATCGAGCTGCTTGATCAGTTCCACCGGTGAAAGCGATTTCCCGTTCAGCAAAACCGGTTCGCCTTTTTCAAATCCGATGGTGATTTCCTGCGAGCCGCCTACTTCCGCTTTGTAAGGCCAGGCGTGTTCGGGGAGCGGCAGGTGAGAAGTGAGCGTTTCAGCACCGCCGATGCTGGTTCCCCACAAACCTTCGTTGACCGAATAGCTGGCTTTTTCAGCCGAAACGAAAATGCCCCATTGTGCAAGCTGATCGACTTCCTGCTGACGCGATAATTGCAAATCGCGAATCGGAGTGATGATCCCGATTTCCGGAACGAGCGCCTGGAAAACGAGGTCGAAACGAACCTGGTCGTTTCCGGCTCCGGTACTTCCGTGAGCAATGTAATCGACCTGCTTTTCCTTGGCGAGCTTGGCGATCGCTTTGGCCTGGAACACGCGTTCCGAGCTTACGGACAACGGATACGTATCGTTCTTCAGCACGTTGCCGAAGAGCAGGTAACGCAAGCCGTTCCGGTAATAATCTTCACTGACGTCGAGCGAAGTATGCGATGCAACGCCTAACGAGAGCGCTTTTTGTTCGATTTCCGTTTCTTCTTCGGCTGAAAAAGCGCCTGTGTTGATGAAAACGGTATGGACCGTCAGTTCGCGATCTTTCTGCAGGTGAACGGCGCAGAAAGTGGTGTCGAGTCCGCCGGAAAAGGCCAGCAGGACGGATTTATTCTTGTTCATTGGTTTCAAGTTGTCGGGGTGAAATGGAAGAATGGGCTTTCGGATCGAAGAGCATGCCCGTGCACAGACAGTGCTTGCGGCCGGTTCGCTGGAGAATATCGACATTCACGCAGCCATTGCAGCCTTTCCAGAAGCTTTCGTCGTCTGTGAGCTCGGAAAAAGTTACCGGTTTATAGCCCAGCTCGGTGTTGATCTTCATCACCGAAAGGCTCGTCGTAATGCCGAATACTTTGGCGTTCGGGAATTTCTCGACGGATAATTCGAGGACCCGCGCCTTGATCTTGCGCGCCAGGCCGGCTTTGCGGTACGCTTCGTCTACGATCAGTCCGGAATTGGCCACAAACTTGTCGTGGCCCCACGATTCGATATAGCAGAACCCAACGGGTTTGGCGCCGTCCATTGCAATAACCGCCTTGCCTTCCCGCATCTTCTGCTGAAGGTAATCCGGAGAGCGCTTGGCTATACCCGTTCCGCGTTTTTTGGCCGCGTCAGCCATGAGCTGACAAATGAATTCAGCATGAACGACATGCGTTTCATTTGCCACAACGATCGAAATTTCCATTTCCGTTGGGATAAAAAAGAAAAATAAAAGGATGGTGAATTAAATCAACTGGCAGGACGCGTAGCCCCGCAATAACATATTATAACCCCATGGGGGCCCTGCGCCTTGTAACAGGCCTGATCAGGAAATATGTCGCGTTTTGTTGCATAAATTCGGTTCAAAATTACATATAGAATTTAATAAAACAACAGTTATTAAGATTATTTGTTATAATTTTTACTTCAAAACGGCCTGAAAATCAAATTCCCAGTGATTTCCGGTTTTTGCCGTATCTTTGCGCTTTCAATTCCGGAATGAAAACCAAAACGCTTCGCAAAAACAAAGTCAACGTCGTAACACTCGGCTGTGCCAAGAATACCTTTGATTCAGAGGTCATGATGGCTCAACTCAAAGCCAACAAGTTTGATGTGGAACACGAATCACAGCAGGACGATGCCTCGATCGTGATCATCAATACCTGCGGTTTTATCGACAACGCGAAGCAGGAATCCATCGATACGATCCTCCGTTATGCCGAAGCAAAACAGGAAGGTCTGGTCGATAAAGTCTACGTAACCGGCTGTTTGTCGCAGCGCTACAAAGACGAGCTGGAGGTCGAAATTCCGGAAGTGGATGCCTTCTTCGGTACGCGCGATCTGCCGCGTTTGCTGAAAACCCTGAAAGCCGATTACAAGCACGAGCTCGTAGGCGAGCGTCTGCTCACAACACCTTCGCATTATGCGTATTTCAAGATCGCCGAAGGTTGTGACCGTCCATGCTCGTTCTGTGCCATTCCACTGATGCGTGGCAAGCACGTTTCGACGCCGATCGAACAACTGGTTGCTTCTGCGGAATCGCTGGCAGCACAAGGTGTGAAGGAAATTTTGTTGATCGCACAGGACCTGACGTATTACGGTCTCGATCTCTATAAAAAACGCAACCTGGCCGAGCTGATCGAACGCCTTGCCGAAGTCGAAGGAATCGAATGGATCCGACTGCATTACGCATTCCCGGCTGGCTTCCCGATGGACGTGCTCGACACGATGATCACGCACCCGAAAGTGTGCAACTACCTCGATATGCCGTTGCAACACGGCTCGACGAAGATACTGCAATCCATGCGTCGCGGAATCACACGCGAAAAGACGGAAACCCTGGTGAATACCATTCGCGAAAAAGTACCTGGCATTGCGATCCGTACCACGCTGATCGCCGGCTATCCGGGCGAAACGGAAGAAGATTTCCAGGAAATGTACGACTTCGTGGAACGCATGCGTTTCGAACGTCTGGGAATTTTTACTTATTCACACGAAGAAAACACCCACGCTTACACGCTCGAAGACGATGTTCCGGATGAGGTAAAACGTCAGCGCGCCGACACGATCATGGAATTGCAATCCGGCATCAGCTACGAGCTCAACCAGCAGAAAGTAGGGAAGAAGCTCCGCGTTTTGTTCGACCGCATCGAAGGCGATTATTTCATTGGCCGCTCGGAATTCGATTCACCGGAAGTCGACAACGAAGTGCTGGTGAAAAAATCGGAAGGCTATGTGCGCATCGGTGACTTCGCCGACGTGGAAATCACTTCCGCCGATCACTACGATCTTTACGGAAAACTGGTTTAACTGCCATTCCTGTTTTTTTCAACGAATAATTTCGGTTGTTCGGATGNNTTAATTGGACAAGATCCGTTAGTTCTGATACGAATCATATTCGAAATGTTTGATAGCCAATTATTTGTGTAAGTCCGATTTCGCAGCAGCTGCAATCCCCTGTTCATGGTATTTTCCCCTGTAAATTCCATCGGTTTTTCGAAGCACGTATTTTCACCTGGCAACCACTGAGGGCTTTAGGCTATCTTTGAAGTACTAGTTAACACAATTTATCATACTATGAAAAAACGAATACTCGTTATGTGTTCGGTTGGCTTCATTTCTTTGATGTCCTATGGACAAGAGCCAACCACAGCAGCACATACAATCCCGCAAACCGTTCTGGCAACTCCTTCGCTGAAGGTTCAGGCAGAGAAAATCCAGCAAAAAGAGCTGCAACTGAGCCAGGCTGCAACAGCATCCCGTGGCGTAAACGCCCAGCTGAAAGAAGAGCTGGTTGCATTGAACAGCGAATACAAAGTGCTGCTGACCAACCAGATTCAACTGGTGACTGATGCAGCGGCCCGCAAAGAGCTTCAGGCCGAATTGACCTACGTTGAGCAACAGCTCGCAGCAATCAACCAGCGCTAAACCTATTTCAAAGCATTATGAAAAAGACAATTTTCAAAGGAATCCTGGCTGCAGCGATCTTTGCCGTGGTTCCGTTTACAAAAGCAACAGCTCAAAGCTTTACCGAAGGTTTTGACAACATCACTACACTTGCCGGAAGTGGCTGGTTTACTCAGAATAACAGTAGTCCCGTTGGAGCCCTCAGCTGGTTTCAGGGTACGCCTACTACGGCAACGCCGACTCCCGGGCCTTTCAACGCCTATACAGGTGCCGTGAATTCTTATATTGCAGTAAACTTCAATAGTACCGGAAGCACCGGGACGATCAGCAACTGGCTGCTCACACCGAACCGTACATTTCGAAATGGCGACGTGATCACGTTTTACACGCGAAAACCATTTATCGGAGCAGGACAAACAGACTATCCGGATCGCCTGGAAGTGCGTATGAGTACCAACGGAGCGAGTACCAACGTGGGAACAGTAGCAACTGACTTGGGTGACTTTACCACAATGCTGATGTCCGTCAACCCAACTCTCGTGACCGGTGTTTATCCGCAAGCATGGACGCAGTATACGATTACGATCAGCGGTTTGCCGGCGCCTACTTCAGGGCGTATCGCTTTCCGTTATCATGTTACCGGAGCGGGTTCATTGGGAACCAATTCCGATTACATCGGGATCGATGAGGTGGTTTACACGCCATACGTTTGTCCTACGTTTACCGTGTCTCCAAACACAATCGCAGGTGGTGCAGCCGGAACGGCATACAGCCAGTCGCTGAGCCAGACAGGAGCGCTCGGTGCACCGAACTTTGCTGTTACAGCAGGCGCACTTCCTCCGGGATTGACGCTCGCTGCCAACGGTACGATCAGTGGAACGCCGACAGCGACAGGAACATTCAACTTTACAGTGACGGTGAATGATGCCAGCGGCTGCTCAGGATCACGTGCTTATTCGCTCACCGTTGTGTGTCCGTCGAATCCGACATCTTTGAACGGCTTGCCAACACT
>DJFN01000135.1:1379-3068 GCA_002432085.1 Flavobacteriales bacterium UBA5871 | reverse complement strand
TATGAAAGCATACGTTTTCCCCGGTCAGGGGGCACAGTTCCCGGGAATGGGAAAGGACCTCTATGAGGCGTCGGATATCGCGAAGGATATGTTCCGCAAAGCCAACGACATCCTGGGATTTGATATACAGCAAATCATGTTCGAAGGAACCGAAGAAGAGCTGAAGCAAACCAAAGTGACCCAACCGGCGATCTTCCTGCATTCCACGATCCTGGCAGCTTGCCTCGGCGATTCGTTCCAGCCGGATATGGTAGCAGGACACTCTTTGGGTGAAATTTCATCCCTGGTAGCAAACAAAACGTTGTCATTCGAAGACGGTCTGCGACTGGTTTCCAAGCGCGCGCTGGCCATGCAGGATGCGTGTGAGAAAACGCCTTCCACCATGGCGGCCATCCTCGGGCTCGAGGATAACGTGGTCGAAGAGATCTGTGCAACGATTCCGGGCGTGGTCGTTCCGGCAAATTACAACTGTCCGGGACAGCTGGTGATCTCGGGCGACCTGGCGGCAGTCGATGCGGCTTGTGCTAAACTGACAGAAGCCGGTGCGAAGCGTGCCCTGGTATTGCCTGTAGGCGGCGCGTTCCATTCGCCATTGATGGAGCCTGCACGTGAAGAGCTGGCAGCTGCGATCGAAGCAACAACCTTCAGCCAGCCTGTATGTCCGGTCTACCAGAACGTAACGGCAAGCGCTGTAACCGATCCGGCAGAAATTAAGAAAAACCTCGTAGCTCAATTGACAGCTCCGGTAAAATGGACACAAACCATGAACCAGATGATCGCCGACGGCTGCGCGGAAGTGATCGAAGTGGGCCCGGGGAAAGTACTGCAAGGCTTGTTCAAGAAAGTCGACCGTGCGTTTCCAACATCTAGCGCGGAGATTTAAGCACAAAACTTCACCACAAAGGAGCAAAGGTTTATATTTTGCTGTGTTTCCCGATTGCTATCGGGAGGGGAGCAAAGAATCTACAAAATAGTGTAATTGAAAAAGCCCGAAGTTGAACTTCGGGCTTTTCTATTTTCGAGGAATTCCTTTGCTGCCTTAAGCTGCAAGGACATTCAAATGATCTTTGCTTCTTTGTGATGAAAAATCTTAATTTCTATACAAAGTCGCTTTCACCGCCTTCACAATACGCTCCACGCTAGGCAAAGCAGCATCGATCAGTGTTGGTGAGAACGCGAATGGCGTATCGGTTTGTGTCAGACGCATGACCGGTGCGTCGAGGTGATCGAACGCATAGCGCTGCAGGTGGTAAGCGATCTCCGAAGAAATAGACGCCAGCGGGAAGGACTCTTCCACAACCACGCAGCGGTTCGTCTTTTTAACCGATTCTACGATTGTCGCGTAATCGATCGGACGCACGGTGCGCAGGTCCACGATCTCTACCGAAATGCCTTCCTTCTCCAGTTGTGCTGCCGCTTCGTGGGCCAGCTTGATGATCTTTCCGAACGAAACGATCGTTACGTCGGTTCCTTTGCGCTTGATATCGGCCACTCCGATCGCNNAACCGGGTCGTTATCACGAATAGCCGCTTTCAGCAAGCCTTTCGCATCGTAAGGAGTAGATGGTGTGATCACCTTTAGTCCCGGGAAATGCGCATAAAACGACTCGAAGCTCTGGGAGTGCGTCGCCGCCAGCTGACCGGCAGTACCGTTACCGCCGCGGAAAACGATCGGGCAGCCGTATTGTCC
>DJFN01000135.1:0-1367 GCA_002432085.1 Flavobacteriales bacterium UBA5871 | reverse complement strand
CATGAATTCCACGATCGGACGAAGACCGTTCATCGAAGCTCCTACAGCGATACCCGCAAATCCGAGCTCGGCGATCGGTGTATCGATCACGCGTTTTGCCCCGAACTCATCCAGCATTCCTTGGGAAACCTTGTAGGCACCGTTGTATTCGGCAACTTCCTCTCCCATCAGGAATACGTTCTCATCCCGGCGCATTTCTTCCGTCATCGCTTCGCGCAGTGCTTCTCTGAATTGTACTGTTTTCATGGTATCAACAATGTTTTGCTTCCGTCTGGAAGGTCGCCAAAATTACAAAAAAGGAAGAATCTAAAGTTGAAAAGGGAATTATCAATTAGGAATTATCAATTATCAAGGTGCAAAGGGTTGGAATCCTGTATAGCTGATGATGAATTACAAAGTCGTAAGAGCTTAATAATTGACCATTTACGTGTACCCTGCCAATCCAACCCGTCAACCCATTCAAACTGCCAAAGGCGGAATATTCGCGTTAACTTCACTAACCTGCCCCAATGCGGATGTTATCGGCGGTTCGCGGGGGAACCTACACAGCACGTCACCTGTTATATAAACGATTCTTACTCCCAACCACAGTTCACGCTGAGTTGTAAGTGCTCGAACTAAAAAAACAAATTCGTGGAAAAGTTGTTCATTTCTAAACGAACAGAATCCGAAAGTCGAATCATTTTAATAGCCGAATTGCGTACATTTGCAGCCGTTAATAAACAACCATCCCTGCAAGTCGCGAATAACCGGGTTTCCAGGATGGGCATCTAACTATAAAGTAACATGAAAATTCTTGTTTGTATAAGTAAATCTCCTGATACAACGTCGAAAATTGCCTTCACCAACGGCAATAAGCAATTCGACGAAACAGGCGTACAGTACATCGTCAACCCCTACGATGAATGGTACGCGCTGGTACGTGGTCTGGAGCTGAAAGAAACGCTGGGCGGCAACCTGACGATCGTAACTGTGGGTCCTGCTGCCGACGAAGCGGTTATCCGCAAAGCTTTGGCGATCGGTGCAGACGATGCCGTTCGTATCGACGCTGAGCCGACCGACGCTTACAACGTAGCGATCCAGATCGCAGAATACGCGAAAGCAAACGCTTTTGACCTCATCCTGACAGGTAAGGAAACCATCAACTACAATGGTTCACAGGTAGGTGGTATGATCGCCGAGGCGCTCGACCTGCCGTTCGTTTCCCTGGCTGAAAAGCTCGACATCAACGGAACTACTGCTCGCCTGGAGCGTGAGATCGCCGGTGGTGTACAGGTAGTTGAAGCGAGCCTTCCATTGGTTGTTTCCTGCGCAAAAGGAATGGCCGAGCAGCGTATCCCGAACATGCGTGGTATCATGGCAGCCCG
>DJFN01000112.1 GCA_002432085.1 Flavobacteriales bacterium UBA5871 | reverse complement strand
ATCAGCGGCTGTATGAATTCCTGCGGTCAGCACGGACTGGCGCACATCGGTTTCCACGGCAGCTCAATGAAAGTCGATAAAGCAACGGTTCCGGCTCTGCAGGTATTGCTGGGCGGTGGAAAAACCGGCGACGGATTCGGCCGGATCGCGGAAAAAGTGATCAAGCTGCCAAGCAAGCGTGCGCTCGACATCATTCGCTACCTGCTGAACGACTACCTCGGGCAAAAGCAGGAAGACGAGCTCTTCAACGAGTACTATGATCGCCAGGGAAATAAATACTTCTACGATCTGCTGAAGCCGTTGGCCGATACGACAGCGCTGACCGAAGCCGATTTCATCGACTGGGGACAGGACGAAGCTTTCAAAACAGCGATCGGAGTGGGCGAGTGCGCCGGCGTGATCATCGACCTTGTTGCNNTATGTTGCCACGCTGCTCTTCGATGCGGATGAAAAGCTCGATGCCGCACAAACAGCCTTCGCTGAAAACAGCTTCGCAGACGCGGTTTACCACGGTTACGCAGCCGGTATTCATACAGCGAAAGCGCTGTTGCTCGATCAGAAAGTGCATTGTAACACGCACAACGGCATTATGGCGGATTTCGACAAGCATCTTGGAGAAGCTTTCCGCTTCGAAGGTCACGAAACGCTCAGCGCTTTTCTGCTGCAGATCCGTGAACAAAAAGCCGATGCAGCATTTGCGGCGCGCTACCTCGAAGCCGTTGCACAGTTTGTCGGCGAAGCAAAAGCCTTTCGTGAAAAGCGACTGGCAGTTTGAACGACTTAAAAAGAACGAAAATGAAATTTCAGACACCCAAAATAACATTGATAGGAGCAGGGCCGGGCGATCCGGAGCTGATCTCCGTAAAAGGACTCCGCACACTGCGCGAAGCGGATGTACTCCTCTACGACGCGCTCGTGAGTGAAGAGCTGCTCGATTTTGCACCGAAAGCAAAGAAGATTTTCGTAGGAAAACGCAAGGGAATCAAAGCGTTTTCGCAGGACGAGATCAATCGTTTGCTNNGTTGAAAGGCGGCGATCCGTTCGTATTCGGGCGCGGTTTTGAAGAGATCGAATACGCGCAGTTCTTCGGTGTGGAAACAAGCGTGATCCCCGGCATTTCCAGCTCGATTTCCGTTCCGGCGCTGGCAGGCGTTCCGGTTACGCACCGTGGAGTTAGCAATGGATTTACGGTGGTGACGGCCGTTCTTTCCGATGGAAGCCTGAATCCGGAATTATTCAAGCTGGCACAATTGGGAACGACCACGGTTATCCTGATGGGATTGTCGAAACTGTCCGAGATCACGGCTATTTACCGCGGGAACAGCAAAGCAAACGAAGCTGTAGCTGTGATCAGCAACGGATCGCTTCCGAATCAGCAGGCGGTTACAGGAACGATTCTGGACATCGTAAGTCGCGTGGAAGAGGAAAAAATTCCGGCTCCCGCAGTAATCGTTATCGGTGACGTCGTTCGGCTCAAATCGCCTGAAAAACAACTCAATTACTTCTCCAATTTTTTAAACTGATGTTGAATTAATTAAGTGAAACTATTGAAATGAAAACTACCCTGAAATTACTGGTATTCCTGCTATTGTCGTCTTCGGCACTGGCTCAGAATACTTTACTGCAGCTCTCGGGAACGCTGATTGACAAGTTCTCCGGCGAGCCGATCTTCGGAGGAACGGTCAGGATCCTGGAATCCGACGTGGCTACCGTAACCGATGCCGACGGCAAATTCGAGCTGAAGACACCGAATAAATTTCCGTTCACGATCCAAATCAATGTGAGCGGCTACAACAAAACCGAGTTCATCGTGGAAAACGAAAAAACATCGCTTCAATTACAGCTCGAGCCTCAGGTCATCGTGGTCGATGAGGTCGTTGTGTCCGCCTCGCGCGTTTCCGAAAGTGTGATCAAATCGCCGGTGGCCATTGACAAACTCGACATCACGACCATCCGCGAAACGCCGTCGCCGACCTTTTACGATGCTATGGAAAATGTGAAAGGCGTACAAATGACAACTTCCAGCCTGAACTTCAAAGTGCCGAATACGCGCGGGTTCAACTCGCCGAACAACTTTCGCTTTATGCAATTGGTAGACGGCGTGGACCTGCAGGCGCCAACGCTCGGTGTTTCGATCGGCAACGTGATGGGACCGAACGAGCTGGATATCCAAAGCGTGGAAATCATTCCGGGATCTTCGTCGGCGCTTTACGGGATCAATTCCATTAACGGACTGGCGAACCTGCAAACCAAAGATCCGTTCAAAAAACAGGGCGTGAGCGTTTATCAGCGCGTTGGTGTGAATCATGTCAATGGAAAAGACCACGATCTCAGCTTCCTGAGTGAAACGGCTTTCCGTATTGCCGGTTCGTTCGATTCTTCGGGCCGATTTGCCTACAAGCTCAATGCGTCTTATTTCAAAGGCATCGATTGGGTTTCTTCCAATACAACGGATCAAAACCCGTTCGGATTGAAATCAAGCAATCCGAAATTCCGGGAGTTCGACTCGCCTGAAAACAATCCTGCTTACGATGCGTGGAACCGCTACGGCGATGAGCGCAACAACAATGTTTCCGTTCAGGTAACCGATCCGGAGGGAAAAACGCAAACCTTCAATGTACGCCGCACGGGCTATTGGGAAAAAGACCTTGTGA
Organism: Flavobacteriales bacterium UBA5871; assembly: GCA_002432085.1. Taxonomy (GTDB): domain Bacteria; phylum Bacteroidota; class Bacteroidia; order Flavobacteriales_D; family Crocinitomicaceae; genus Fluviicola. Next base: position 5,022 of record DJFN01000112.1, on the reverse strand, counting down.
GCCCGGAAACCGAAAACATCAAGCTCGACGCCGGATTGTACTACAAGCTGGGCAAATCGTTGCTGCTTTCCTATAACTACCGTCTCGGGCAAATGGACGGTGTTTTCCAGCGCGGAAACAAGATCCAGCTCAACGATGTGTTGCTGCAAAGCCATTCACTCGGGCTTACATCAGGCCGGTTGACGGTGAAAGCGTACTTCAATTCCGAAAACACGGGAAATTCTTACAACCTCAAGCCGTTGTCGGACAATCTCGACCTGACGTTCCGTTCCAATAGCTCATGGAAAACGGTTTACCAAACGGCTCTGCAGGATGCAATCACAAACGGACAGGATTGGGTAAGCGCACATCATCTTGCTCGTCTGGCCGCAGATGCCGGCCGTCCGCAACCGGGTTCGGCAGATTTCGAGCGCACGAAAAACACCATCATCGGGATCAACAACTGGGATCACGGCTCATTGGTTGCCGGCGCTCCTGAAACCGGTGGTGCTGCGTTGATCCAGCAAAGCCGTATGTATCACGGTGAAGCGCAGTACGATTTTTCCGAGCTGACAGGAAATACGGTGAACATACTCACCGGTGTGGATGCGCGTGTATACGAAGTAATTCCGGACGGCAACAACTTCGTCGACTTCAGCCGTCCGATCGCCGAGCGCGCACAGCCGGGCGGAAACAACGTTCACTACTCTAAATTCGGTGGNNGCGTTACGATAAGAACCTCGATTTCGAAGGCAAATGGAATCCGCGCACGGCCGTGGTTTTCAGCCCGACAAAAACTTCCGCGTTCCGGTTGTCAGCACAGAACGGTTTCCGTTTCCCGTCGCTGTTCGAAGCACTTTCCTATGTCAATAACGGAAATGTGCGTCGGGTGGGAGGACTTTCCAAAGTAAACGAAGGACTCGGTTACCTGGAGAATTCCTACACGCTGACTTCCGTAGACGCATTTACGGCTGCCAACAACGCCGATATCGCTGCCGGATTGTCGAAAGACGAAGCGGTGAACAAAAACAAAGGCTTGCTGGTGGTGGCAAACCTGCCGACTTTGCAGCCCGAGCAGGTGAAAGCTTTCGATTTCGGCTACAAAAACGTGTTCCTGAACAACAAGGCGGTGATCGACTGGGATGTATATTTCAACATCTTCACCGGTTTCCTCGGACAAGTCGAAGTGGCCGTTCCGACAACCGACGTGGTGGGAACCGACAGCGCGGCTTACGATATGACCGATCGTGCGAAACAGGTGCGCTACCGTGTCTATACAAATGCCCGTAATACGTATTACAGCTACGGTTCGGCATTGCGACTGAGCTATAACTTTTACAAGCTGTACTCGATCTCCACGAACATCAATTTCAACGATTTCGCTTCGAAAGAAGCCAACGATATTTTCATCACCGGCTTCAACACGCCGCAATGGTCGGCCAACATCCAGTTCGGCAACCGCGAGATCGTGAAAAACTTCGGTTTCAACATCGTGTGGAAATGGCAGGATGCGTTCACGTGGGAAAGTCCGCTGGCCAATGGTCGTGTAGCTGCTTTCCAGACGTTCGATGCGCAGATTTCCTACAAGATCCCGCAGATCAAATCCGTGTTCAAGCTCGGTGGAACGAACATTTTCAACAAGCGCTACATCCAGTACGCTGCCGGCCCGACAATCGGCGCCTTGTATTACTTAAGTATCACGTTTGATGCAGGATTTAAACGCAAGTAAAATGAAACGATACGCATTCATAGCCACGCTGTTGACTGCTGCTCATTTGAGCGCGCAAACTGCAAAGCCTTACGAGTTCAATATGGAAGGGCAGCTCGTGGCAGTGACCGACGGCAAAGGGATTTTCCTGAATGCCGGCGGTCCCGGATTGAAATTTCACTTCCGATATTTCGCCGTGTCGCTCAATATGATGCCCTCGCTGCGATTTGAAAAGGAAGACCACAAGCCGCTGGTGACGCCGATGCTGGGATGCGGCCCACAACTGTACTTTTTGAAAGAAAGACGACTGGTATTCAGCTTCCCATGTTACTACAATCAGTCGTCGCGGGTGTGGACTTATACGGCTGGAATAGGCTACGTGTTCTCCGGCAAAAAATGGAATAGAAAGAATGATAAAACCGAATAGAAAAGATGTCAAATGAACTGTTTCCGGTATTTCTGAAAACCAATCAGCTTTCCGTATTGCTGGTTGGCGGCAGCAACGTGGCTTTGGAGAAAATCCAGGCTGTGCTGCTCAATTCGCCGGAAGCGCAGGTAACGGTGGTGGCCGATCGCTTTTCAGAGGAATTTATTGCTTTTGTCGAAAACAGAAACGGTGTAGAGCTGATCGAAGACCGGTTTAACGAGCGCTACCTCGACGGACAACAGCTGGTGATCTCGGCGGTGAACAGTTTTGAAACATCTTCCGAGATCCGCGAAAAAACAGCCGAACGAGGAATTCTGTACAACGCTGCCGATAAACCCGAGCTCTGCGATTTCTACCTTGGATCGGTCGTTTCCAAAGGCAGCCTGAAGATAGGCATTTCCACCAACGGAAANNAGCTGGAACAATCGCTGGACAACCTGAACCGTTTGCGTACACATCTGAAAGGCGATTTCCGCGAAAAAGTGCAGGAATTGAACAAAGTAACGGCTGTTTTGAATCGCAGGAAAGAGCCGTGGTACCAGTTTTCGTTCCGGAAAGTCTTCGCTTACATAGCGGGTGTTGTGGCGATCATGCTGGCCGGACATCTGCTGTTTACGCTGGTTCCGCTTTCGACGATCTGGAACGAAGCTTCCGAAATGGCCGGCTCGCTCGATGCGAATTTTCTGTACTTCATGCTCGGTGGCTTCATCGCGCAAATGATCGACGGAGCTTTGGGAATGGCTTATGGCGTCAGCGCTTCGACCTTTCTGCTTTCGTTCGGAGTTTCTCCGGCTGTAGCGAGCATGAGCGTTCACACATCGGAGATCTTCACCAGCGGCGTTTCGGGCTTTTTGCACCTGCGCTTCGGGAACGTGAACAACAAGCTGTTCCGAACGATACTCATTCCGGGCGTTGCCGGTGCGATCCTGGGCGCATACATCCTGACGGAATTCGAGCAGTACAATGCTTACATTAAACCGGCAGTTGGTCTGTACACGCTTATTCTCGGCGTGATCATCGTCTGGAAAGTGGTGCGCAGGCGCGTCAACCGGAAAAAAGTGAAACACGTAGGCTGGCTCGCAACGGCCGGTGGTTTCCTCGACGCAATCGGCGGCGGTGGCTGGGGACCGGTGGTTTCGTCGACGTTGATCGAGCGCGGTAAAAACCCGCGGATCATCATTGGCTCGGTGAACCTGGCGGAATTCTTCGTGTCGCTGGCCAGCTCGTTTACCTTTTTCACGCTGATCGGCGGTCAGCATTGGCAAGTGTATACAGGCTTGATCCTTGGCGGTGTTTGTGCCGCACCGATCGCCGCCTATTTATCCCGCAGACTGAATGTCAAAGCCATGATGCTGATGGTCGGCATCATCGTGATCATCGTCAGTCTGCGAATCATCATCATGACATTTATCTGAATATGAACAAGTACGAATACATACAAACGTATGAATGGTCGGGACTCCAGGAATTGCTCGGCGGCATTGCTGCGGCGTTTGGCGACCGTGCTGCTTTTTCCACGAGCCTCAGCTGGGAAGATCAGGTGATCACGCATCACATCTTTTCGAACAAGCTGCCGATTCGCGTGTTCACACTCGACACCGGGCGTTTGTTTCCCGAAACATACAGTGTGTTGAACAGTACGCTGGAGCGCTATACACAGTCCATCGAAGTGTTCTTTCCACAAGCCGAAGCCGTTCAAACGCTGGTTACTGAAAAAGGACCGATCAGCTTTTACGAAAGTCTCGAAAACCGCAAAGAATGCTGCTTCGTGAGGAAAGTCGAGNNGTGAGCCGTTGAACCGCGCGCTGGAAAACGTCGACTGCTGGATCACGGGTCTGCGGGCCGAACATTCGGAAAACCGCCAGGGATTGCCTGTTGTGGAATGGGACGAACAACGACAGCTGATCAAAGTGAATCCGCTTTCTAGCTGGACACTCGACGAAGTGAAAGCCGAGATTGCCCGCTACCGGATTCCATACAACAGTCTGCACGACCGCGGTTTCGTCAGCATCGGCTGTCAGCCTTGCACGCGTGCCGTTCGCGAAGGAGAAAATTTTCGTGCCGGCCGCTGGTGGTGGGAANNTGGATTAAGGGGAATGGCAATCCAATCTAAAATTGAAACAACAACTCCGGAATCATTCCGAAACACGCTAAAAAAGAACAAACAATGAACAATTACCTTGACAAGCTCGAAGCAGAAGCGATCTACATCCTGCGGGAAGTCGCCGGGCAATTCGATCGTCCCGCGCTGTTGTTTTCCGGTGGAAAAGACAGCATTTGCCTCGTACATCTTGCTTTGAAAGCTTTTCGACCGGGAAAATTCCCGTTTCCGTTGGTGCATGTCGACACCGGCCACAATTTCCCGGNNTGAACAGCTCATCGTGCGAAAAGTGGAGGATACCATCCGTGAGCGCAGATTACCCGATGGTCGCGGCAAATTCCCGAGTCGCAATGCGTTACAGACTTACACTTTGCTTGAAGTGATCGAAGAATTTGGCTTCGATGCCTGTATCGGCGGTGCGCGTCGTGATGAAGAGAAAGCGCGTGCCAAGGAACGTATTTTCTCCGTCCGCGACGAATTCGGCCAATGGGACCCGAAATTACAGCGTCCGGAATTGTGGAACATTTACAATGGCCGTATTCACAAAGGCGAAAACGTGCGCGTGTTTCCGATCAGCAACTGGACCGAGCTCGACGTCTGGAATTACATCCAGCGTGAACAGATTGAGCTGCCGTCGATCTACTTCACCCACGAGCGCGAATGTGTACTCACCGAACACGGACAGCTGATGGCTAACAACGAATTCCTCCAGCTCGACGAAAGCGACGTGATCGTAAAACGAAACGTTCGTTACCGCACCGTTGGCGACATGACCTGTACGGCCGCTGTGGAAAGCGAAGCATATTC
>DJFN01000128.1:205-9327 GCA_002432085.1 Flavobacteriales bacterium UBA5871 | reverse complement strand
GAAACGCCGTCCATTTCCGGCATGCTGATGTCGAGCAGAGCAAGGTCGGCGGTTTCGTTTTCCAGGAAACGAAGCGCTTCCTTTCCGTTGGCTGCCTGGCAGACAATTTCCAGGTCCGAACGGGTTTCCAGCAGGGAAACAACGCCGTCGCGGAACAGCTTGTGGTCGTCGGCAATGAGAATGCGATTCATGATTACGTAGTTTGTAGGGGTATTTGTAAAATAATGGTGCTGCCTTTCCCGGCGCGGCTGTCCNNGTCCCATGCCGCGGCGAATGGTTTCCGGATCGAATCCGATGCCGTCGTCCTCGAAAATCACCTGGATATCGGAGTCGGGCTGTGAAACCTGCAACGTCACATTCCGCGCTTTCGCATGACGCAGCGTATTGGTCACGAGCTCCTGGATGATCTTGTACAATTCGCCTGTCAGTTTGCCTGAAAGCTGTGCGCCATCTGCTTCGTAGAACAATTGCAGGTTCAGTTTTCCTGTCGAATTCAGTCCTTTTTCAAGCTGCTCGAGCGCCAGTTCCAGATCTGTTCCCTGTCCGATTCCTTCGAGGTTATGCGAAACCGTGCGCACTTCCTGAATGGCTGTTTTCACCAGATCTTTCAGCGGCGCGCTTTCTTTCAAACCGGTGTTTTTCTCCGTAAAAGCTTCGAAATGCAAATGTAGCGTAGCCAGCAATCCACCGACACGGTCGTGCAATTCCTGTGCGATCCGTCGTCGTTCCTGCGCTTCGCCTTCCAGCTGCGACTGAAACGCTAGAACCTCCTGCGAGCGCACCATGCGATCGATTTCCTCTTCCTGCAATCGCAGTTGTTTGCGGATTCTGCGGCGCTTGCGTTCGAGGATGATCCAGACAATAAGAATGAGAACAATGGCGGTTATGACGGTGACTAATAGCCAAATAGTGATTCTGTCTTTTTTGAATTTTTCAGCTGCTGCCTTGCGATCACCGTCTCGACGTGCTTTTTCTGCGTTGTACTTTGCTTCGGATTCCTGGATATGCTTGTTGTTTTGCTCTTCAAATAGCCTTTCATTTACTGTAGCTAGTTCTATGTAATAATATTCTGTACTGTCTCTATTTCCCAATTGATTATGGATCATCATCAAACCTTCAAGTGGTGAAAACATGTCGGCAGTTCGATTTGCTTTCTGGGCAGTTGTGAGGCTCTTATGATAGAGTAGAAGAGCTTTGTCAAAAGCGCCCTTCATTTCATAGTGAAAGCCTATGTTATAATAGATTTTGGAGAGTCCCTCAGGGCTACCGATCAACTCAAGTAAAGGCAAGGATTTTTGATAGTAATACTCTGCGGAATCACTTAAGCCTAGTTGATCGTATGCCCCTCCTTTATTTAGCAAGAGATTGGCATAATTAACAAGATCGGAAATTGAATCGGCAAATACGATTCCTTTGTTGTAAAAATAAAGTGCTGTAGTGTCGTCACCATCATTGTGGTAAGTTGCTCCTATATTGCTGCAAGTACTTGCATATAAAACTTTCTCTCCTGCTTTTTCATAATAAATCAATGCTTTTTTGTAATAACTGAAAGCTTTTGAATGCTGTTTGATCTTATGAAACAAATTACCTAGGTTATTCGATTGGTCTGCTACATTTTTCCAAAGTCTTAAACCTTCATATCGCTGTAATGATTCATGCATTTCATGCTGAGCTTCGCGATAATTACCATTTTTTAAATAGTATAATCCCTGAAGTCCATGATACATGGCAATGCCTTCAGAGTAGTTTGTTTTTTGGGACTCTTCCCGAAGAACCTTCAACTGTTTTGAAACATTTGTTTTGCCTCTTTTGAGCAATTCAAGAATCATTTTACGNNATTCTGGGGATTGAGAATAAGCAAAACCCGCCATTAAAAACAATAGCAGGATTTGCTTCAGAAGAAATGATATGTAGTTAAAACTCGAATGCATTATGGAATCAGACTTACCAAAGCATTAGAGATATAGGAACCCGGTAGCTTCTTATGATCAGTAACAATTGATTGCGATTTTCGGCGATATTTTTGCTTATTACCATCTTTGTGAAGGGCAATAAAAAACTCTTTGCCCCCTGAGATTCCCGTAGCATCTTTCAGAGGAAGTCTAATAGTTGCGTCGCTTACTTCTGAGCTTTTTATCAAATTAATAACGAGCGCAAAGTCCCCATTAGTAAAATCTTTAAATTCAATGTCATTAGCAATATTACCTAACTCTGATTTTTGGGTGATTAACTTATGAGTAACCTTATAGCCCGCCTCATCCATATATACAAAAGCGCTTAGTATTTTACTCCCATCGAAATCACCGATGGCACCCCATGGTTCAGGTTCAAAATCCTCTCTAGGTCCTTTACGTTTATCTTGTTGTTTTTTCATGGTATTTTTAATTGAGTTAACCAACAAGTGCATTAGGGATATAGAACATCGGAATGTGATCCCCAACAAGAGTTTCAGTTTTACGCTTGTATTTCTTGTCTGTGTTTCCTCCATCAACGTGTAGAGCAATAAAATAAGGCTGACCTCCGGCTTTGATTTTAAGTCCTGATGGGATTTGTATTTTACCAGCCTTACCGTTAGGCCCTTCCTGAGGTTTATCGAGCGTAATAAAGAGCAGATAATTATCATCTTCAAAACCAGCGTCGGCATCGTCAGGTTTGTCGAGAAATTCACATGGAAGAGCCGAAATCTTTAATACTGTTGTGATATCGCCAATCTTAGTAATTCGTTTTATTGGATTGATGATATAATTCGTGCTCTCCATTGTAAGCTCAATCATGATCTCATCATTTGGATTTGTTGGTTCAAGCCCAATCGCATCCCAGCTGCCAGCACGATATATGCCATCATGCGATTCAGTTAGTTCTCTTTCTTTCATAGCGTATTATTTAGTGATTAAACATGAAGCAAACCTATACGCTTCAAGGCTGAATAGCTCCCCTAAATGTAGCCAAATTTAGATCCCTGAATTCAGGGAGTTGATTTTATAGTCTCCTGTCGCACAGTCTTCAGTCTCCGGGCGTCCTTCAAATGATATTAAATGTTGAAGAACGAATGACTGAACGACCGGAGACCAATGACTGGAGACTAAAGACCGTGTTATTGTCCAAAACGTGTTGATAAACTATTCAACGGCACCCCCGCATCGGGTGATTTTATCGTACCTTTATAAAAACGAAGAAAACGGTCTATGTTTGATTGGGAAGAAGAAGCACAGGATGGTCATTTGGGGGAAGACCTGGAGCGTTTCGAGCAACAGTTATCCCAGGACGCAGTTGGCTTTTACGACAGCGACCGATTTGAAGCGATCATCGATCATTATATCATCAACGGTAATTACACGAAAGCGAATATGGCGGCTGAAGTCGCGATTCAGCAGTACCCGTTCTATGCGTTGTTTTTCGTGAGAAAAGCGCAGGCGATGTCCGGACTTGGACAGCTGCGCGAAGCATTGAATACGCTCGTGGAAGCCGAGAAGCTGGATACACATTCGGTAGAGCTGGTCCTTACGAAAGCGGCTATTTTCAGTCAGCTGCGCGACAGCAAACGAGCGGTTCGCTATTTCCGCGATGCGCTCGAGATGGCCGAAAAAGAAGACAAAGACGAAATTTACCTCGACCTGGCAACGGAACTGGAGCAATTGAAGGATTTTTCCGGAGCAATCGAAGTGCTGGAAGAGGCCATGCGACTCAATCCGAAGAACGAAGGTGCACTTTACGAGCTCGCCTTCTGTTTCGATCAGCTGGGCGACTATCACCGCGCGGTGAAATCCTATACCGATTTCCTCGACGAAAACCCGTATTCGTTCACAGCCTGGTATAATCTCGGAAATACCTATTCCAAGGAGGATAAATTTGCTGAGGCTCTGACAGCTTACGAATACTGCACAGCCATCAACGAATCGTTTTCGCCTGCCTACTTCAATATGGGCAACGCGCATTTGTCGCTGGAGCAGTACCGCGAATCCATTACAGCTTTTCAGAAATGCATCGAGCTGGATGGCGACGACGCTCTCACATATTGCTACCTCGGCGAAAGCTACGAACAGCTGGAAGAGCTCGAAACGGCCTGGGATTATTACCAGAAGAGCCTTACGCTGGCGCCGAATCTGGCTGAAGCATGGCTCGGACTCGGAATTGTCAAAGATCTGCAGGGAAAACCGCGTGAAGCGCTGCATTACATCGAACGGGCACTGGAGCTCGAGCCGGAAATGGACGGTTATCATCATGTCTATGCCGGAGCGTTGGAAAACTGCGATATGCTCGAAGAAGCCGAAAAAGCTTATCTGACTTGCCTGGCACTCGAGCCGAAAAACGAGGATGCCTTTTTCGACTATGTCGATTTCCTGTTAGACCACGATCCGAAACGCGTTCGTGCCTTCGTGGAAGATTACGTCATGACCAGCGCAGCTTTCTTTTCGATTCTCCCGGTGATTTACCTGAATTGGTCGGCTGGACGCATGGAAGAGGCTAAAATTATCCTTTCCGAGTGCTACGCCAAGAACCCGGCAAAAACAAAAGAAGTATTTGTTCGCTATCCAGAACTGCTGAATGTGCCGGAATTTGTAAATTTGGCCCCATAACATCGGTCGGCCATTCCCCTAAGCCTATTAGACCAATTGAGAGAAGAGACGATGAATTTTGAATTACCGTTCATCCCCGAACGTACCGCAAAACCACGCCAGCATGGATTGACCATGATGATGGACAAAGGATTGAGTTTACGCGAAGCCGAACATTTCATTGAAGGAAATGCTCACCTCACGGACATCGTGAAGCTGGGATTCGGTACCGCTTATGTTACCAATAAGCTCGAGGAAAAACTTAAAGCATACAAAGAAGCCGGAATGCGAACGTATTTCGGCGGAACACTCTTCGAAGCCTTCTACGCACGTGGAAAGTTTGAAGATTACCTGCGTTTGCTGGATCGTTACGATATGGACCTGGCCGAGATTTCAGACGGTTCAATTATCATCAATCACGATGAAAAATGTGAATTGATCCACAGGCTGGCCAAGCACCGCACTGTTATGTCGGAAGTCGGGTCGAAAGATTCCGGAATCCTGATCAGCCCGGGACGCTGGATCAAAATGATGAGCACGGAGCTCGAAGCCGGTTCCTGGAAAGTGATCGCCGAAGGGCGTGAAGCAGGAAACGTTGGTGTGTTTCGTCCGAACGGAACGGCCCATACGATGCTGATCAACAAGATCATTGCGCGCGTTAATCCGAACGATATTCTTTGGGAAGCACCGCAGAAAAATCAGCAGGTTTGGTTCGTTCGACTATTCGGAGCCAACGTAAACCTCGGGAATATCGGTCCGAATGAAATCATTCCGTTGGAATGTCTTCGTCTGGGACTCCGTGGCGATACGTTCTTCGAATTCCTTCCGGCCGATTATGCCGAACGTCTCAAGCAGATCGATTCGGACGATCCGGAAGAAGAATAATCCGTTTATTTTTTCGTCATGTGGCAGAAACAGCAGGTATTTTCCGGACACGCTGCTCCCGTTTATGCCTGCGCAGCCGATGATCTGTGGNNGGTCTGTGGATTTACAGCACGGCCGGTGATCGCTTTGTAACGCGTTGGAATCCCGAAACAGGCGATCAGGACGCTTTTGCCGTAAAGCTGGAATCGCCAGCCTATGTAATCGGATTGCCCGAACAGCAGCCATTGCTCATTGTTGCCTGTGCGAACGGAACCATTATCGCCATTGACAAACACACAAGAACGCTCGTCTGGGAACACAATTTCCGTGGAAAGGCCCTGTTCAGCTTTGTCGATTGTCCGGACGAAGGTTTTATGGTCTTCGGCGATGCGGAAGGCGAGCTGCTGGTTGTCGATTACAGCGGTACCTTGCTCGCCGGATTCGGTTTGAATTGCGGGAAGATCCGTCAGCTGAAGCGCTACGACGATCGTTTATTTGCTGCTTGTCAGGACGGAACGTGGCGCTTATTCGATTTGCCGTCTATGAACGAGCTCGTGACGCAGAAAGCACATGAAGGCGGAGCAAATGCGTTATTGTTGTTTCCATCCTCGCATATCTTGCTGACCGGCGGAAAAGACGGACATCTGCGTTTATGGGACATGATTACGCTAAAAGAATTACAAGCCATCCCCGCTCATTACCAGACCATTTACGGCGTCGAAAAGTGCGGAACACAATCATTTGTAACCGTTTCGATGGACAAAACCATCAAGATCTGGAATGCCGACGAATTAAAAGTGATGCAGCGAATCGAAGCAAAGCAGGGCNNGGACACAATCGTTCCGTTAACGGCTGTATCAGTTTGGATTCCAGGTATTTTATGACTTTTGGCGACGATAAGAAGATTATTCTTTGGGCAGACAATTGACATTGAACAATTGCTGGTCCAACGTCAATTGATGGTTTACAGATTCAGGGTAAATCACTGTATTTGAACACAATCGAAATTGTGGCTTGATTTTCGTTTCGTGATTCCCTATATTTGTTTGTAAGCATGAACAACGAATTTGATTCTTTCTATCCGCCCAAGCCTTTTCTCGAGAAAGAGGCGCATAAACCCGGCCATGTTGCGGTTACGGTGTTTTCGATCATTTTGTTTGCCATTGCTTTCCTGTTTTTTTTCGATCAGCAGATCACTTTCCTGGTAGAATTGCTGGCTGTTCTGCTGATCCACGAGCTTGGTCACTACCTGATGATGAAGCGTTTCGGTTATGAAAACGTCCGCATGCTGTTCATTCCGCTTATGGGTGCTTTTGTACACGGAAGCAAGCCCGAATACCGCCAGAAAGAAAGCGTTCTGGTGATCATGGCCGGACCGATTCCGGGGATTGTCATCGGCGTTGCGCTCTGGCTGATCGGTATCGATATGAAGATTCAATGGATGGTTGACGCAGCGTTTTTGTCGTTCGTTCTGAATGCGATCAACCTCATTCCATTATTGCCACTCGACGGTGGTCGTCTGCTCAACGCATTGTTTTTTGAGCGCATGGAATTGTTCCAGGTCGTTTTTGCTTTCGGCTCTTCACTGGCGATCATAGGATTGGGCTTTTTCATCAACAGCTACATCCTGATGGGTTTCGGTTTCCTGATGGGGCTGCAGGTTCGCGGAATGCACAGAAAATACATCGTCCACAAATCACTGCGCGATTCGAATGTGGAATACCGCACGACTTACGACAATCTGAGCAACAAAGCCTACCATTTCATTAAAAACGAAGTACTGGAGCACACACCGGGCCTGAAGCGTTTCCTGGAAGAATCCGAATCATCGGAAGACGCCACGACGATCGTAGCCGGTGAAGTCAGCAATATGCTGGTCCCGCCGCATCACCGTGATGCCGGAATCGTGTTCCGCGCAATGGCCATCCTGGTTTGGATCGCAGCAATTGCCGTTCCGCTGTACCTCGTGTTGAATGTCGATTTTAGCCAGGCTTTCCGTGCAGTTTAAAGAAGGACAACGGGTAGCGTTCCTGTATGAAAAAGGATACGGGATCATTCGTTCCATTCGCGGGCAGCAAGCGATGGTGGAAGACGAAACGGGTTTCGACAGGTTGATTCCGTTGAACGAGCTCGTTTACATTCACAGTGAGCGTTACGGCGACGAACCGGGACTGATCACCAAAGAAGAAGTCGATTCGGAACTCCATTACCGCGTAATTCCGGAGAAAACCGGTCAGAAAAAAACACTCGTTACCTGGGAAGTCGATCTGCACATCGAAGAATTGCTCGATTCGCATCAGGGCTTAAGCAATACCGAAATCCTGCTGAAACAAATGACGGAATTTCGCCGGATTTTCAAGAAAGGAAAAGCACAGAACATCCACAAGCTCATTGTGATTCACGGCGTAGGCGAGGGCGTCCTCAAAAACGAGATCCGGAGCTTCTTAATGAACCAGCAACAGATCGAAGTCTACGACGCTGATTTCTCAGAATACGGGAAAGGTGCTACAGCAATTGAATTTCACCCGAACTGGACCTGATCAATTGACAATTTACATTGACAATTAATTGTCAATTGATTCATTGTTCAATGTCAATTGCTAAGTGTCGTATTCTCCCCGTAAAGCATAGTAGCCAAACACGCCGAGTCCGTAAACGATCAGCGGTGTAAGGACGAACACGATGATGATCCCGAAAACAAGATCGTCCTGGTTGCCGGTCGTGAATTTGGGCAAACCGAATACAAAAATGCAGAAGTAAGCCGCGGCAGCCGCCAATGCGAGCCACAAAACGCCGGCTAATCGTTTGATCGTATTCATCACTCGTCGAATTTGGTTTTCTTCTCGTTAATATACAGCATCCCGATCACAAAGCTGATTCCGGCAATAATGATCGGATACCACAAACCGTCGAGGTAGAATTCGGTATTGCCCGTCTCCTTTGATTGTGTTACCAGGTAAGTTGAAATCGCAGGCAGAAGACCCCCGAATATCCCATTCCCGATATGGTATGGAAGTGACATGGAGGTGTAGCGGATTTGTACCGGGAACATTTCTACCAGGAATGCTGCAATCGGACCGTAAACCATCGTTACGAAGATGACCTGTATGAATACCAGGAAAGTGAGGAACCATTTGTCTGAGCTTGGAATGGTAATCGAAATTTTGGTATCGATGCGGGGTTTTCCTTTTGCCAGGATTACCTTTCCGGATTCATTCAGGTGAACGGTTTTCTTTTGGTTCCAAACAGTTCCGTCGGAATAATGGGTGGTTGTATTGTAGAGTGAGTCTGTTCCTCCGGCAACTATAGTAGCAGAAGTTTCCGTTTTTGTTGAAACGATCAGTTCTTTCTTATTTTCAACGTTGGTCCGCTCATACATCAGGCGGTAAATCGGACGGTAGCAAATGATTGCCAAAAGCATCCCGGCGAGCATAATCTTCTTGCGGCCAACTTTATCCGACATCCATCCGAAGACTACGAAAAAAGGTGTTCCGATCAAAAGCGCAATTCCCATCAGGGTGTCAACCTGCTGTGCGTCAATATTCATGACGGTTTTCAGAAAGCTCATGGCATAGAACTGACCGGTATACCAAACAACACCTTGTCCCATGGCTACACCGAACAAGGCCAGCAAAACGAATTTGAAGTTCAATTTATTCCCGAAACTCTCTTTTAATGGGTTTTTAGAGATTTTTCCTTCGC
>DJFN01000128.1:0-179 GCA_002432085.1 Flavobacteriales bacterium UBA5871 | reverse complement strand
AACCAATACCATCAGGATCGAAACCCAGAATGGAACGCGCCAACCCCACGTATCAAATTGTTCTTCACTCAAAGCGCCTCGAGTTACCAAGATGACCATTAACGAAACGAAAAGCCCGAAGGTAGCGGTTGTTTGTATCCAGGAGGTCCAGTATCCGCGTTGATTACCGGGTGAATGTT
>DJFN01000044.1 GCA_002432085.1 Flavobacteriales bacterium UBA5871 | reverse complement strand
CGGCACACGCTGGTGTGGGTTCTATGTGAAAAGTGAGCTCCACTATTTATCGGATTCGGCGGGCTGATTTTTAACCCCGTAAAAGTACAGGGAATGATGCTGGATCTTCACGCCGAAGATCTCTTCGATGGTCGCTTTGATATTCTGGATCCGCGGATCGCAGAACTCGATCACTTCCCCCGTATCGGTCACGATGACGTGGTCGTGCTGTTTGGAACCATGCGATTTCTCGAACTGTGCGATGTTTTTCCCGAACTGGTGCTTGCGCACGAGGTTACAGGCCAGTAAAAGCTCTATGGTGTTGTACAAAGTGGCACGGGAAACGCGGTAATTCTGGTTCTTCATTTTGATGTACAGCGATTCGATGTCGAAATGGCCTTCGTAGCTGTATATTTCCGCCAGGATGGCAAAACGTTCGGGTGTTTTGCGGTGGCCATTCTGCTCGAGGTAAGCCGAGAAAATGGTTCGAACCGTTTCCTGCAAATCGTGCTGTTGCATGCTGCCAAATTGAACCTGCCTACCGTCAGACAGGAGGCGCAAAAGTACTCATTTAATTCACAATCGGCAACATAAATGGAGACATTTGTTAACAGTGGAACCGCTGATCCGATTCTGCATTCTGCATTCTGAATTATGCCTTATTCCGAGTCTCCGAGGTTCAGGTAAACGGAGAATCCGGCGTAAAGAAATCCCGTTCTTGAACGGATCTTGTCTTCGGTGTATTGCGGAATGCTGAAGCGGGAATCGTCGGGCATGCCGTTGTAATCGTATTCGCGTCGGTCGAAA
Organism: Flavobacteriales bacterium UBA5871; assembly: GCA_002432085.1. GTDB lineage: Bacteria > Bacteroidota > Bacteroidia > Flavobacteriales_D > Crocinitomicaceae > Fluviicola. The sequence continues at coordinate 2,874 of DJFN01000044.1, read as the reverse complement.
TCGCCGTACCACGAATCGAACTGGTGTTTGGTGGTGAACCATCCGGCCGATTGAAATTCATAGCCGAGCAGTCCTTTGATGCCGACAACGCCGAAATCGAGCTCGGCGCCGATGCCAAGACGTGTAGAAAAGAGCGTTGACGAAGAGCCTCTGTAGCTCAACGGCGTCTGCGAACAATTGCAGGTGTCGCGGTAGTTGATCGTTGCGCTGTACGAATAGTTGTAAACACCCATGTCGATGCGGGCGGTCAGGCGGAACAAATCGCCATCTTCCCCGATAATGGAAGGCTCGTAGAACATTGACCCACCAAAAGTGTTGGCTTTTTTGTTGAAATCGTAGGTCAACGCATGTCGTCCGGATTGGCCAGCCATTTCGGTCGGAACGTCGATCGTTGTGGAATTTTTATAGATGCCCAGTTTCCGGAAAGCAATGGTCCAGCCGATCGCTGTGCGTTTCCACGTGCCGACGCGGAACCAGATTTCGATCACATTTAAAGGTCGCGAAGAAAGCCACGATTTGTCAACTTCCAGTCCGGCGGGATTCTCAAGCGTACGTGAGCTGGTGTAGAGATTGTAATACTGACCGTAACCGATGCGGAAAGGCAGATTGATCCCTTCAGAATCATTGGAGTAATCCGAATAGCTGTCAGAATCGTCGTCATCATTGCTGAAAAGCCAGCCCAAACCCGAATTGCTTTCTTCGGAAGAAGATTCGCTGGTAGTGGTCGTCTGCGGACATTGTCCGAAAACAGGAGCGGCGGAAAGCAGCAGAGCGGAAAGTAGTGTACGTGTGATCATGATGGTCCGTTTTAGTGCTCATGATCAAGCAAGTATCGTGCCGGATTAACAACCTTTTAACAATTGTCAATTGACATTGAACAATTGACAATTTAGGACAACAAATCATTGTGCATTGTCCACTGATCAATCCTCGAGCATATCCCACCGCTCCACACGTTTCACGCCTTCGACCAGCTCGAACTTGCGCATGAGCTTTTCCAGGTGTTCCGTGTCGTAAACAAGGAGTCGGATCTTCCCTTCGAAGAGGCCGTCGTTGGCTTCGAAGGAAATGGATTTCATGTTCACGTTGTGTTCGTTGGAAATGACCTCGGTGATCTTGTTCACGATACCGACGTCGTCGATTCCGATCAGGCGCAACGCGGCGATGCGTTCCACCATGTCTTCGTTTCGCCAGCGCGCTTTGACACAGCGATACGCCATTTTGGATTGCAAATGCTCGGCGTTCGGGCAGTTGTTGCGGTGAATTTTGATCCCTTCCGAAATGGTGATGAACCCGAAGATCTGGTCGCCCGGAATCGGGTTGCAGCAGCGCGCCATCTGGTACTGGATGTTTTTGAAATCCTCGCCGATAACGATCGTATCTTCTTTCTTGTTGATTTTCGGATAAACGTCCAGCTCGTGCTTGTCCTGTTTCTGCTGAACCGGTTTCTTTTCCGGCTGCAGCATTCCGTTCACGTTCTCGAGCTCGCGTAGACGGCCCAGATCGAGCTTGCCTTTGGCGATGCGGATGTACATATCGGTAGCCGACGGATAACCGAAGAAACGTTCCAGAACCGTAATGTTTTCGGCAACGAAACGGATGTTGTGCTGCTTGAATTTCCGCTCGAGAATTTCCCTTCCGTCCATGGCGATGGCTTTCCGCTCATCGTTCAGCGCCGATTTGATCTTGTTTCGCGCACGGGCGGATCCAACGATGCGAAGCCAGTCTTCGTGTGGTTTTTGCTTCGGAGAAGTGATGATCTCGAGCTGATCGCCATTCTGTAACTGGTAGCTCAGCGGAACGAGACGGTTGTTCACTTTCGCGCCGATGCATTTATTTCCGATGTCGCTGTGGATGTCGTAGGCAAAGTCGAGAATCGTAGAGCCCACAGGCAATACGCGCAGCTCGCCTTTCGGTGTGAAGACGTAAATCTCCTCGTGGAACAGGTTCATTTTGAACTCGTCCACAAAGTCCATGGCGTTCACGTCCGGATTTTCCATCAGCTCGCGGATCTCGGCGATCCAGCGGTCGAATTTGGAATCGTCGCGGGCGTTTTCCTTGTACTTGTAATGCGCAGCGAGTCCTTTCTCGGCGATCTCGTCCATGCGGCGGGTGCGAATCTGCACTTCGACCCATTTTCCCTGCGGTGACATAACCGTCGTATGCAGCGATTCGTAGCCGTTGGCACGTGGTGTGGAAATCCAGTCGCGCAGACGGTCAGGGCTCGGCTGGTAGAAATCCGTTACGATGGAATAGACTTTCCAGCAATCGGCTTTCTCCATTTCCATCGGCGTATCGAGGATAATGCGGATGGCGAACAGATCGAAGACTTCTTCGAACGGCAGGTCTTTGTTATTCATTTTCCGCCAGATGGAGGAAATGGATTTCGTGCGGGCTTCCAGCTCGAATTTATAGCCTTCACGGATGAGCGCTTCCCGGATCGGATGAACGAAGCGTCGAATGAAGCGGTTCCGGACGTCTTTGGTCGATTTGAGCTTGTTCTGGATCATGTTGTACACTTCCGGTTCGGTGTACATCATCGCCAGGTCTTCCAGCTCGGTTTTGATGGAGTACAGACCGAGGCGATGGGCCAGCGGCGCGTACAGGAATTTCGTTTCGGAAGCGATCTTGAGCTGCTGCTCGGGACGCATGCTTTGCAGCGTTCGCATGTTGTGGNNAGCTTGATCAATACCACGCGCAAATCGTCGGAAATGGTCAGGATCATTTTCCGGAAGTTCTCTGCCTGGATAGAGGCGTTTTCGTCGAATACTTCCGGGATTTTAGTCAGACCGTCGATGATGCGGCGCGCTTTTTCACCGAAGAGATCTTCGACGTCCTGTAATGTAATATGCGTGTCCTCGACCGTATCGTGGA
>DJFN01000248.1:17504-17797 GCA_002432085.1 Flavobacteriales bacterium UBA5871 | reverse complement strand
CGCGGCCTGTTCGGGTTTCATCTATGCACTTTCCACCGGCGCTACTTTCATCGAAGCCGGTAAATACAAAAAAGTGATCGTGATCGGCGTTGATAAAATGAGCGCCATCCTTGATTACGAAGACCGCACAACCTGCGTCATTTTCGGCGATGGTGGCGGTGCAGTGCTCCTCGAGCCAAATACCGAAGGCATGGGCGTTCAGGATGCCATTCTGCGCAGCGACGGCTCAGGTCGCCAGTACCTTATACAACCTGCCGGCGGCTCGGCGCTGCCACCGTCCCACGAAACCGTTT
>DJFN01000248.1:746-17442 GCA_002432085.1 Flavobacteriales bacterium UBA5871 | reverse complement strand
CACCAGGCCAACCTGCGCATCATCGATGCAACGGCTACCCGTATGGGCCTTCCGAAAGAAAAAGTAATGGTAAACATTCAGCGCTACGGCAATACTACTGCCGGTACGCTTCCACTGTGCCTGTGGGATTGGGAACCGCAGCTGAAGAAAGGTGACAACCTGATTCTGTCGGCTTTCGGTGGCGGTTTCACCTGGGGCGCCGTTTACCTCAAATGGGCTTACAATTCATAGAAAAAAGTATTTTTACCAATTCGAAAAGCAACAACTTATGAATCTATCTGAAATTCAAGACCTGATCAAATTTGTCTCTAAATCAGGGGTTACTGAAGTAGAAATAGAACAAAAAGACTTCAAGATCACCATCAAAGCCGAGAAAGCTGCGAAAGAGCAGATCATCGTTCAGGCTACAGCTCCGGTGATCCCGCAGGCTGCTGCTCCGATTGCCGCTCCGGCTGCTCCGGCACCTGCTGCACCAGCAGCCAGTACACCTGCTGCTCCGGCATCCGACGATTCCAAATACGTGACGATCAAATCACCGATGATCGGTACTTTCTACCGCTCTTCCGGACCGGACAAAGAACCGTTCGTTTCAGTTGGTCAATCCGTTTCCAAAGGAAATACCGTTTGCATCATCGAAGCGATGAAGCTCTTCAACGAAATCGAATCCGAAATCTCCGGAAAGATCGTGAAAGTGCTGGTAGACGATGCAACACCGGTAGAATACGATCAGCCGCTGTTCCTCGTAGATCCGGCTTAACGATTGTACCGGACCGACAAAGGCGGTTCCTGCATAGTTCGAACGTAAACGACTTAACATGTTTAAAAAAATACTTATTGCCAATCGGGGAGAGATCGCCCTGCGTGTAATCCGTACCTGCAAAGAGATGGGTATCAAAACCGTTGCCGTCTACTCCACCGCGGATAAAGACAGCTTGCCGGTGCGTTTTGCCGACGAAGCCGTTTGTATCGGACCGGCTGTAAGCGCCAAGTCTTACCTTTCTATCCCGAATATCATCGCGGCGGCGGAAATCACCAACGCGGATGCTATTCACCCAGGATACGGATTCCTTTCCGAAAACGAAAAATTCTCCCGCATTTGCCAGGAGCACGGTGTGAAATTCATCGGTGCAACTCCGGAGCAGATCGCCGGAATGGGTGACAAGGCAACGGCAAAAGCGACGATGATCGCAGCGGGCGTTCCTTGTATCCCGGGTTCCGACGGACTCCTGAAAGACCTAGACGATGCCCACAAAACCGCCGATCGCATCAAATACCCGATCATCCTCAAGGCAACTGCCGGAGGTGGTGGTAAAGGAATGCGTATCGTGTGGAAACCGGAAGACCTCGAGGCAGCATGGGATTCTGCTCGCCAGGAAGCTGCTGCGGCATTCGCCAACGACGGTATCTACATGGAGAAATTCATCGAAGAGCCGCGCCACATCGAGATTCAGATCGCGGGAGACCAGTACGGTAGCGCTTGCCACCTTTCCGAGCGCGACTGCTCCATTCAGCGTCGTCACCAGAAGCTGGTAGAAGAAACGCCTTCTCCGTTCATGACAGACGAGCTGCGTGAGAAAATGGGCCAGGCTGCGATCAAAGCTGCGAAAGCGGTTCAATACGAAGGTGTAGGAACGGTAGAATTCCTCGTGGACAAAAACCGCGATTTCTACTTCATGGAAATGAACACGCGTATCCAGGTAGAGCACACGATCACCGAAGAAGTCATCAACTACGACCTCATCAAGGAGCAGATCAAGCTGGCTGCCGGAGAGAAAATTTCGGGGAAAAACTATTACCCGCAATTGCACGCTATCCAGTGCCGTATCAACGCAGAAGATCCGTACAATGATTTCCGTCCGTCACCAGGACAAATTACGAGCTACCACTCACCTGGCGGCCACGGTGTGCGCATCGATACACATGCTTACGCAGGCTACAGCATTCCGCCGAACTACGACTCCATGATCGGAAAACTGATCGTGGTGGCGCAAACGCGTGAAGAAGCGATCCTGAAAATGAAGCGCGCTCTCGATGAGTACATCATTGAAGGAGTAAAAACGACCATTCCGTTCCATCAGAAACTGATGGAAAACGAACAATTCAAGAGCGGTGTCTTTACGACGGCCTTCATGGATACGTTTGAATTCTGATTAATAAAGACTTGTGATAAACAGGGGCGGAAATCTTTCGCCCCTGTTTTTTTATTAAGCGGATCGTTGTACTTTACCCTGTGTGAAAGAGCGCAGAACGATATTGCAACAACTGCTGGTGAATATCCTCGTGCCCGTAATGGTGCTCTTTATCGGAGCATTTGTGCTGATGTACCACTACAGTGTCAGACGCCTGGAAGAAAGCGTTCAGACCCAGAAAGACCTCATTTCAGCTGAAGCCCGGAACCTCATTGCCTATTTCGATCTCGCTATGCAGGTCCACGAGCGCTCCGTGGCCGAAGAAATGCGAACGATCTCCGATTCGCTGGTCAATCATTACCTCAAAAACGTCACGAATCCCGAAAGCGCCGATCTGTTTGCCATCAGCCGCCAACTGGGTCTCGATACCAACCACCAGCACATTTACCTCGTCGACCGGAATTACCGGATCGTCAACACGACGTTCCGGCCCGATCTGCATCTGACCCTGGATAAGCTCAATCCGCATTATAAAGCATTCTTCGGCCGTCTCTATGGTGAAAATCGTTTTCTGGCAGACCGTTTCGGATCGGAAACCAAGACCGGACGGATCAAGAAATATTCCTATCAGCCTTCGCGATCCGGGCAATACATAGTCGAGCTCGGTTTCTATTCCAAAGAAGCCGATGCCTTCCGAAGCTTGCTTTTGGGACAGGTGCAATCGCTCAGTCACCGCTATCCCGGAATTGGTAAGATCAAGCTGTTCCTCGGAATGACGGGCGTGAAAGATCCGTTGGTCGACGAACAGCTCATGAACAGCTACCTGAAATGCCTGAAAACGAAAAGCAGTCAGAATCAGCTGGTAGACAATCCGAAAACAGCGGAAAAGGAATCGGTCGACCTCGTTTATCTTCACATGCCGAATGCCGAAATGTATGACGGCTATGTTTTACAAATCACTTCGACCAATGTCCGTGAGGCGAATCTGCTCACAGATCTTCTCTCCTATTCCGGCGGAATGCTGCTGATCACTTGTATTGTGCTGTCGGCCATCGTTTACTCTCGCGCCAAACACATCACACTTCCGATCAAAGAGCTTTCGGTTCGCACGCAGGCCATTTCGCGGTTCAATCTCAATGAAAAACTGACCGTTTCCGGCAGTCGCGAGCTGTATGTGCTGTCACGTAACTTCAACTTCATGATGGACAAGCTGCGACTGGCCTACGAAGGTCTGGAAGATAAGGTGCGCAGACGAACCGCCGAGCTAAAGACCCAGAAAGAACTGATCGAGCAGAAGAACGAGGAGATCATCGACAGTATTAATTACGCACGGTTCATTCAGCAAGCCATCTTAACACCCATTTCGACCATCCAGGGCCATTTTCCGGAATCGTTCGTTTACTACCAGCCGAAAGACATCGTTGCCGGCGATTTTTACTGGTTCGAGCAGCGCGGAACCGTTTCCTGGTTTGCCGTCGGCGATTGTACCGGTCATGGCGTTCCGGGCGCGATGATGAGCGTGTTGTGCGTGAATGCGCTCAACCAGACCTTGTTCGAGAAAGATTGCGAGCTGCCGGGCGATCTGCTGAACCTCGTCCGCGATTCGATTACGCGAACGCTGGTCAGAGAGCAGCATGGCGTCAACGACGGTATGGATATTTCGCTCGCTTGCTTTGATCACCAAACGAAAGAACTGTATTGGTCGGGCGCAAACAATCCGTTGTGGATCTTTCGGGAAAACCGTTGTGAAGTGCTCACGCCGGATAAACAGCCGGTTGGCCATTTCGAGGACGAAAAGCCGTTCAATACGCACTACATGAAGCTCCATAAAGACGACCTCATCGTGCTGTTCACGGATGGCTTTGCCGATCAGTTTGGCGGACCGAAGCAGAAAAAATTCAAGTACGCACCTTTTCGTGAGCTCATCGGGAAAAATGCGAATGTGAAACTAAACGAGCTCTACAGCATTCTGCAGACCACGTTCGATGACTGGAAAGGCGAAAACGAACAAACGGACGATGTGTGCCTGATGGCGATTCGCATCAACGAATCATCGGCTATGGCCTACGGATACGATGTCCGGCTGCGCCCAACCGGTTACAGAGGCAATGAAGGGAATCAGTTCGTGTGACATGAGCTTGTGCTCGGCCACGGTCGGGTGAAAAAAACAACCGGAACGGTAGCTGTTCTTATAAGAAAACGGATGTACGTTCAGATCGCCCAGGCGGTGCATTTCCGTTGTAACGGCCGGGACGAAACGATTCATCTGGTCTTGCAGTTTTTCATTTCCCATCGGGCTGGTGCAGCAAACGATCGTCGCACGTTTGTAATATTTCCGTACCTGTTTGATGAACGCCACGTACGTCGAGCAATAGCTGGTGGAATCCTGGATACCGTCGTTCTGGCCAAGCGTGATCACCACAACATCCGGCTCGGTTTTGAACTTCCATTTCGGGCCGTCTGCCGTGAAATTGGTTCGATCGAAGACCTGCGGCATCGTCGTTTCGAGTCCGCAGCAGGAACGCGTAAGACCGATTCCCGAAACAGAGCTCAATTGCCAGTCGGCGCGGAATGCACGGGCTACCAACGGTCCGAAGCTCATATATGCGTTGTGCTGATCGTACCAGGTTCCTTCGCCGCATTTCACCAACGATTCATCGCTGCCGTTTCCGCAGGTAATGGAATCGCCGATGAATTCGATCTTCCGTTTTCTGGGCTTCACCGCCAAAACCGATTCGCAACTGATACCCACGAATTCAATATAACCCATCGCCGACTCGGTGTCTTTACAGATCAGCAGTGTGTGCTGTTTCTTCTCGAGCGAATCGGAAATCAGGATCACGTTATTGTTTGCTTTCAGCTGAATGCGCTGCGGCGGAAGATCGTCCACGATCACTTCGATGAAATTATGGCAGCCATACCGCATTTCGTCGTTGACTTCGATCTCGAGAAACGTTCCGGTAAAAGCCACTTCGATGTAAGCTCCCGGATTCCAGCATTTCGCCTTCTTTTTAGCGGAAAGGTCAAATCGTCCCACATAGCGGAAAGCTTCATTGTCGGCAGAAAAGAACTGGATGCCGTCTTTCTCGGTACGCAAGCCGAATAAGGTGGTACACGATGCCACGACGATCAGGAGGAATACAAATAAAAAGCGCATGCGCAAAGTTACAGCATTTAGTTGTTAGTTGGAAGTTACGAGTTGGAAGTTGCTAGTTATCTGCTGAATAGGCTTTAACGACGTCAGAACTTTGGATATGAAGATCCGGAGACCAGCTACCAAAGACCCCCAAAACTCGCCAACTTCCAACTCAAAAACTAATCAACTCAAAAAACTCACCAACTGTTACGGTTTGATCGTCGGAGGAATATCCTTCACCTTATCCGCCGGAACGAAGAGCAGCGAGCTCGTGTTGACGCAATGACGCGTGTCTTTATCCGTGAAGCCTTCGCCTAAGAATACGTGGCCGAGATGGCCTTTGCAATTGCTGCAGATGATTTCCGTGCGCTGACCATCGGCATCCGGAACGCGAATTACCGAGCCTTTGATTTCCTGATCGAAGGAAGGCCAGCCGCAATGCGACTCGAATTTGTCGTCGGATTCGTACAACGGCGCATTACACTGACGGCAGATGTAAAGGCCTTTATCGGTCTTGTTGTAATAATCGCCGGTAAAAGCGCGGTCGGTTCCTTTTTGCAGGATCACATATTGTTGCTGAGGCGTGAGCAGGTTGTAACCGGAAGCTCCGCGCTCTTTCGGCGGCATTTCGGCTTTGGTCGAATCGGTTTCTGTTTGCGCGTGGCAGGCCGTGAGTGTCAATCCGAGAAAGGATAAAATGCTGAAAACGGTATTTTTCATGGTGTCTGTTTATTCCAAATTACGATAAAAGTGCGAGGATGGATTTCGAAGGTAGTGTGGTTTTTTTCTTCACCACAAAGGCACAAAAGGCAGGCTAAGTACTAGCATAGTTGGAAGCGCCTTCCGCTGAAGCGGAAGCCTACACAAAAGAGAAGAAACCGTTTCTTCAACAAAATTGGAAGCTTAACTCAGTCATGGCCGACGAACTTTCATCAATGTGCGGATTGGATTTTATATCTAACTTTTGTGTTATCCGCCTGAGGCGGATGCTTCGAACCACACACAGTGCATCAATGAGCTTTGTGCCTTTTGTGGTGAAAAATTCATCATCAAAACCCCTAATTTTCAGACGCTTAAATTTTTTTTCGAAAAAAGTGCAATTCAGCTGTAACTTTAGAAGGACGAAAGAGTCTTACCTCTGACTTTGCGATGCTACATGAATGTAAACGATTACAATAAGGCCATTGATGAATACGCGGATAACCTGTTCAGGTTTGTGGTAAAACACACCAAGAACAAGATGCTCGCCGACGACATTGTCCAGGAAACGTTTGCAAAAGTGTGGGAGCGCCACGAAGACATACAGGCGGAAAAAGTAAAATCGTACCTCTTCACGACTGCCTACCATTGCCTGGTGGATGTGATGAAGAAAGAAAACCGTTCGGGAACCCTGGAGGTGATCGAGCGAAACGGAACGCCGGATACTTCGCACCTGTTCGACATTCAAAAAGTGCTTCACGAAGCGCTGGACCGTTTGCCGGAAGTGCAGAAGACCGTTGTACTGCTGCGCGATTACGAAGGGTATTCGTACGAAGAGATCGCCGGTATCACGAACCTGAACGAATCGCAGGTAAAGGTGTACATCTTCCGGGCGCGACAAGCATTGAAAACGTATTTGAAAGATATAGAGCTGGTAGCATGAGCGTAGAAATCAATAAGAGCAATTACGAGGCGTTTTACCTCGATTACCTGGAAGGCAACCTCCACGGTGAAGCCCTTGCTGCCTTTAAAGCATTCCTGGCAGACAACCCGGATCTGGCCATCGACGATACCGAACTGGTAAGCCTCACTGCACCCGAGGAAGCCATGGATCAGATGGAAAAACTGGCGATGAAACGCACGGTTGCTATTTCCGAATTGTCGCTGGAAACGGTCGACTATTTCCTCATCGCCCGTACCGAAGGATTGCTTTCTCCACAGGAAGAAGCACAGCTGGAAAACTGGCTGGAAGCAAACGCTTTCTACCGCAACGATGCGAAGCTCTATGCGATGACGCAATTGCAGGCCAATCCGCAGGAAGTCTTCACCAATAAAACCGCCCTGAAACGCAAGCCGGCACGCATTATCCCAATGTGGATAACCGGACTTTCCGTAGCCGCCGGACTCGCGCTGATCATTACGCTGGCCATTCCGAACGGAACGGAACAACCTGCGGGCAACAACGGCAACCAGCCGATCGCTCAGCACGCAACCGATTCTGTTCCGAATAACGGTCAAGCCACAAACGGAACGAACACGGTGACCAATCCAAACGAAAACGGAACAAACCGTTCTTCTTCGCCGGGTGATAAACAGCCTGTTCGTCATTACAAACAACCGGGAAGTCCGGAGCAACAGATCAAGCGCTATCCGGCACCGGATCGCCGCAACGAGACCGCCGCTGTGAATCCGTTGCAGAAACATGAGCTTCGAGGCCTGGAAAATCAGTCGAACGAGCTGGCTCAATGGCAGGCACCGGTGATCACGCCGAAACAGCAGGAACCGGCACCGTCCAACAACGACGTAGCGTGGGAACCTGTGGAAATGAGAAATCCGATCGAGCCTGTAACCAAGACACTTGCTTCCAGACTGGACACACCGGTGGATTTCCGTACGGCGAAAGCTTCGAAAAAGAAACCGGGCGGCTTCTACCTGCGCATCGGCAAACTGGAAGTTTCGCACCGTTCGGCAAGCTTGTAATCTGCTTGCCTCTCCCTTTGGAGGGGGACCGAAGGGGAGGATATTCCGTCCGTTACGAATTCACTTCAATTAACTCTCATCGTGTTTTGACTGCGATTTTTCGTCATTGTCATCGATTCCCTTTTTCCGCCGACCTGGCTCTTCCAATGTCGGTTTCAAAAAAGACTTCATATCTATGCGCTAAAATTCTCTAAATGTTTATTTTTAGCCAACCTGATGAAAGAAACCTCCTTCATAGAGCAAAACAAAGAGAAATGGAAACGTTTCCAGGAGCTGGCTGCACGCAAAGAGGGAAATCCGGAAGAGATCGCGGATCTGTATTCGGATATCACCGACGACCTGAGCTATGCTCAGACGTTCTATAACCGCCGAACTGTAAGAGTTTACCTGAATCAGATCGCGCAGGGCATCCACAATCTCGTTCACAAGGAAAGGAGCGAATCATTTAAAAAATTCCTCACCGTCTGGCGTGTTTCACTGCCGATCGAAATCTATCGTTCACGCAAGCATTTGCTGTTCGCCCTGTGCATTTTCGTATTCTGGGCCATACTCGGCGCCATTACCACGCATTTCAATCCTGATTTCCCGCGAGTGATCATGGGCGACGGCTATGTGGACATGACCATTGAAAACATCGCAAAAGGCAATCCGCTGCAGGTCTACGAAGACGACAACCAGCTGAGTATGTTCCTGGACATCAGCCTGAACAACATTAAGGTCGCATTCTATTCGTTCATTTTCGGGGTGTTTTTTACCATCGGAACACATATTATCATCTTCAAGAACGGCGTGATGCTGGGCGCTTTCCAGTACTTCTTCCACCTGAAAGGCGTGCTGCTCACTTCCTTCCTCGGCATCTGGATCCACGGTGCGTTCGAGATCAGCGCATTGGTAATTGCCGGTGGAGCTGGAATTACACTCGGCAACGGCTGGCTGTTCCCGGGCTCGTACACGCGTTTGCAAAGTCTGCAGCTTTCGGCCCGACGCGGGTTGAAGATCATGATGAGTATGGTGCCGTTCCTGTTCGTGGCCGGCTTCCTGGAAAGCTACGTGACACACAATTACCAGCTGCTGCCCGAATGGTCGAAATGGACACTCATTCTGCTGAGCTTTTCCATCATCATTTTCTATTACGTCATTTACCCGATGTACGTGGCCCGCAAATACCCGGAGCTCGTTCACGAAAAACACGTTCCGGAATACCAATACCAGGATCGTTTCAACCTGAGCAAGCTGCGCACTTTCGGACAGATGTTCGCCGACACGTTCGCATTTTACCGCGTTCACATGGGGAAAATCCTGAAAATTAACGCGGTTTTCTCCCTGCCGATCGTGGCGGTTATGATCGCGCTGCAGGACATCAGTCATTACGACGACCTGACGCATCAGCATTGGTTCGACTGGTCGGCACAGCTTTCTATCATGATGGGCTTCGGCTTCGAGAACGGACAGGACTGGCTGGTTTTGCTCGGCTGGACGGTTGTCTTCAGCATTCTGGCCATTTCCGTATTTTATTGTTTCAAAAACCAGGAACGAAAGCTCGCCTGGAAAGAGTTCATCCGTTTCCTCGGTTCGAAGCTCATCGGCGTGTGGTTGTGTAACATCCTTTTGTATGCGATGATCATGCTGCTTCCGTGGTACTGGATGTTCCTCGTTTTATTCCTTGTGCCGCTTTTCTGGCTCAACGGCACCACTTTCGCCTTGGGCGACGGTTCCATCGGCGACCGAATTGGCAGAGGATTCTCTTACAGCGCCCGTGCTTACGGAAATATCCTGCTGTCGATCATCGTATTATCGCTTATTACGTTCCTGTTCTCGCAGCCGATCGCATTTGTCGGAAGTATCCACGACGGTCGTTTCGTTGAAGAGCCGTTCTTCCCGGATTTGCTGGATTTGCTCGCCGGTTTCGTTCGCGATATTTCCCGCAACCTGATGGCCGATTTCATGGTTCCGGCTTCCATTACGCGACAGGTTGTTTACTGCCTGTTCCTGTTCCTCATGCTGCCGTTCTTCATGATCATGATGGGCTTTATTTACAGCGACATCAACGAAAAGAACAGCGCCAAGGGCCTCAAAGCCGAATTCAGCAACTTTGGAAAGCGCAAGCGCCACCAGGAAACCGCAGCCGATTTTGATTAAACACCTCTTTCATATCGTCCTGCTGTTGTTGCCGTTCATGAGTACAGGACAGGACGCGCATGGCAAAAAACTGCAAAAAAAATGGAAGGAAATCCACGATAAACACGGTTTCCGTCCTGCGAAAGAGTACAAAGGCCCGAAAACGGATTCTTATATCGATCCGAGCTCGATCAACGAATCGCAGCCAACGACTGTCGGACAAGGAAGCTCGACCACAACGCCGTACCGCGGTTTGCCTTATTCGTCGCGCCAGATCCAGCAGGGTCGTCGCACGCCGAATAACCCGGGTGCAGGCTCAGGCGGCAGCGGAACGATTCAGCGCGATCCATCCATTGCGCCACCGGAACCGATCGATTTCCCGGATGTGGATGCACCCGATGTCGACGCTCCGGACATTGACGGACCTGATTTTTCCGGCAATTTCTGGAAATACTTCCTGATCATCCTGTTGCTGATCCTGCTGGCGATCATCATTTACTTCGTCATTAAGAACCGACAGCCGAAGCCGTCGACGATTCCGTTCGAGCCATTGGAGGAAAACCTCAATCCGGCATCGATCCCCAAAACCGAGCTCGAGCTGCGCCTCGAAGAAGCCATGGGACGCGAAGATTACCGCGAATGTGTGCGGATTTACTTTCTGTTCGCCATGAAAGAGCTGATCGAAAAGCGCTGGATCTTCTGGAAGAAAGAAAAAACGAATATTCACTACATCATCGAAATGCAGGGCCGCCCGACAGCATACGACTTCGGGAAAGTGGTCGGGATTTACGAGCTGGTGTGGTACGGCGATTACCACATCGACCGCAATGCTTATTTCAGTATGCAGCCGACGCTGGACGCTTACTACAAACAATTGCAACAACATAAATGAACCGGAAGATCCTCATAGGAATTTTGAGCGCTATCGTACTGATAGCCTTGCTGCTGTGGGTATTCGACAGTCCGGCGGGCTCCGGTTCAGGACAACCGAAAGTCATTTCCGCCAACTGGGACCCGGAATACCAGCTGGAATCGGCAGATCCGCGAGGATTGGGCTTCTTCAACGAACTCNNCATTAACGACAGCGCTTTAGCCGCAAAGAATTTCACGCAGCTGGATTCCATTCCGGATGCAGAAACGGCCACTTATGTGTTCGTAGGAAAGGATTTTGCCATCACCGACGACGAGCTGGACACCGTTCTGAATTATGTCGACAGCGGTGCTACGCTCATGCTGGCCTTCGATGAATCGAGCCAGAATGTCTACAACACCTTCTTCGAGGAAAACGCTTATTTCTGGGAGTATACGAATCGCACGTATGTCGCCATCGAAGACACCAGTCTTGCTTATTCCGCTGTTTTCCAGAACGACACTATTTACGACGACTGGTTCACGTTCGATCCGGACGCGATCATCGATACGAATTACAAGGCTTTTGCTTTCTCGATGTACAAACCGGTGGCTGTCGAGCTGAAGCGTGGAAAAGGAAAGATCATCCTGCACAGCATGCCGCGCCTGTTTGTCAATTACCAGGTGTTGTCGCCAAACGGTTTCACTCACGCAAGCTACATCCTGCGTAAAATTCCGCAGGACAAACCCGTGATCTGGCTCGAATTCGGTCGTTTCGATCAGAATGCCGCATTGATGGACACCGGCGATGACGAGGACAAAACCGGCGAAAAGGAGAATACGAGCTACCTGCAATACATTATGCAGGATCCGGCACTGCGTTGGGCGTTCCTGCTCGGAATTCTCGTATTCCTGCTCTACGCATTCTTCCGCGCTAAACGTCGCGAAGCCGTTCTTCAGGGCGTTCCGGAGAAGCGCAATATGTCGCTTTCGTATGTCGAAACACTGAGCAGTATTTACCTTTCCCGCAACTCACCGTACGGTATTTTGCTGGTGCTCCGCAAGAATTTCTACATGGCCGTCAACCGACATTTCTACGTCGATCTGATGCACAAGGAAGAAAACAAGGACAAGCGCGAGGAAACGATCAAGCGACTGGTGGAAAAATCTTCTGTGGAAGCCGAAGAGCTGCGCGAGATCCTGAATGTGCTGGAAACGCGTCCGGCGGATTCACACAAGATCTCGGAAGCTACGCTCGGACAGGTGTATCGCGCGATCCGCAAATTCTACCTGCAAACCGGCATTTCCCGCAAGAGCAGCCAGTTTGTGATCGGCAACCAGGAAGTGGTGCTGCACCGTTCATTGATGACGGGCGCGATTATGACCATTCTCGGTATGGTGGTCCTGCTACGCGGTCTTTACCTCCTGGCTTCGGCAAGCGGCTACGGTATTCTTTTGGTAGCGGGAAGCTTTGCGCTGCTTTACCTCGGCATTCGTTTCCTTTCGACACCGGTAGCAAAGATTTCCGCAACAACGATTACGCTTTACCGTCCGTTCGGAGGGAAAAAATCCTTCGATCTGAACCAGGGAATTACTTATAACCATAGTAAAGGAGCGACCGTTCTTTACTTCGAAGACGGCGGTCAGCTTACAATACAGCATGCCTTGCTTTCCCGGTCGGGACTGAACGCATTGCGCTTATTTACCCAACACATTAAACATCAATCAGCATGAATCAGGACGAACAACCGAATGAAGAGCAGAAAGACGATCTGTCTGCTTACATGCCTAAAAACGAGTCCGAAAACCCGGCNNCAAGCGAGTGCTTTGTCGAACCCGGCTGAGACACCGGTGACCCCGGGTTTCGTACAGCGCGATCAGACCGACCTGCTTTGGGTGGCTGAGAAAGTGAACCGCGTTCGGGAAGAAATGCGCAAATACGTTGTCGGACAGTCCGAAATGATCGAGCTGCTGCTGGCCGGAATCTTCTCCAACGGGCATTTGCTCCTCGAAGGTGTTCCGGGTGTGGCCAAAACGCTTTCTTCCAAAGCGCTCTCACGCGTGCTGGACGTTGGATTCTCGCGTATCCAGTTTACGCCCGACCTTATGCCCTCGGACGTGATCGGTACTTCGGTCTTCAACATGAAAGAAACGGCTTTCCAATTCAAACAGGGACCGATTTTCTCAAACATCGTACTGATCGACGAGATCAACCGTGCGCCGGCCAAAACACAGGCGGCTTTGTTCGAGGTGATGGAAGAACGTCAGATTACGTACGACGGACAGCGTTACGAGCTGAGCTTTCCGTTCCTGGTGGTTGCTACACAAAACCCGGTTGAGCAGGAAGGAACATACAATCTTCCTGAAGCCCAATTGGACCGTTTCCTTTTCAAGATCAAGCTCGATTATCCGACACTTGAGGAAGAAACAGCTATCCTGACGCGTTACAAGGACCAGATCAAACCGCCGTCACTGGAGGAAATCCAGGCGATTTTCGATGCCAAAGAGCTGATGAAAGTGCAAAGCATCGTCGAAAAGATCATCGTCGAAGACCGTTTGATCCAATACGTTGCGCAAGTGATTCACAAAACGCGTAACCACGGCAAACTTTACCTCGGTGGCTCGCCACGTGCTTCCTTGTCCATCCTGAAAGCATCGAAAGCGTTTGCAGCCATTCGCGGGCGTGATTTCGTGACGCCGGACGACATCCAGTTCGTGGCCGTTNNTCACCGTATGATTCTGACACCGGAAGCGGAAATGGAAGGCACGCGCATCGAAGATATTATTAGTGAAATCCTGCAATCCGTAGAAGTACCGCGCTAAATGTTACTCGGCAGCCTCCATCTCACCCGTTTTTTCTTCGTCCTGCTGACAGTGGTCGTCGCGCTCATTGGTGCATCCACCTTTTTGCCGTGGCTGATGCTCGTGGGAAAAATCGCGCTATTGGTGATCATCCTGGTCGCCATCGTGGATGTGATGCTGCTTTACCTGCAAAAACAGCCGGTTTCAGTGAAGCGCGAGATCCAGGAACGCATGAATCTCGGGGATGAGAACAAGATCGAGCTGACGGTCATCAACCAGACTTTCCAGCCNNAAGGCTATCCGATCCAGATGCAGATGCGTTCCAAACCGTGGGTGACGTTACTGCTGCCGCGAAAAGTGCGCCATTTCAGCTATACGTTCACGCCTACCGAACGCGGTGAATACACCTTTGGCGATGTGGTCGTGTTCCTGCGCTCGCCATTATTCCTTGGCCAGCGACGCATGGTCGTTCCGCTCGAGCAGCACACGGAGGTTTACCCTTCCGTTCTGCAGATGAAGCAATACGAGTTAAAAGTTTTCCACCAGCAAACGCAGTCGCAGGGAATCAAGAAGATCCGCCGGATCGGTAACACAAGCGAATTCGAGCAGATCAAGAACTACGTTCAGGGCGACGACATCCGGACGATCAACTGGAAAGCAACCAGCCGCCGCAGCGAATTGATGGTGAACCNNGGTAAGAATGAATTGATGGTGAACCAGTACCAGGAAGAACGCTCACAGCCGGTTTACTGCGTGATCGATAAAAGCCGTCCGATGCAGCTCGCTTTCCACGACATGGCCATGCTCGATTATGCGATCAACAGTACACTCGTGTTCTCCAATATTGCGCTCCGCAAAGGCGACCGCGCGGGATTGATCACGTTCTCGGACAAAATGGGGACGATTCTTCCTGCCGACAAAGCCGCGGGACAATTGCGCAGGATCATCGAAAGTCTTTACAACCAGCGAACCTTGTTCAAGGAAGCGAATTTCGAGCTGTTGTACCAAACGGTTCGTCGCCAGGTGAAAACCCGCTCACTGCTGATGCTCTTTACGAACTTCGAGAGCGAATTCGCCATGCGCCGCGCCTTGCCGATGCTGCAAAAGCTCANNGGTGATCTTCTTCCAGAACAACGAGCTGGCCGAATGGGCGCAGCAGCCGGTCGAAAACATGAAAGATCTCGTTCAGGCAACCGTTGCGGAAAAAATGACGAGCGTGAAATGGTCCATCGCCCGCGAGCTCCGCAACAACGGTATCCAGACCATTCTTTCCCGTCCGGAAGACCTTTCGATCAATACGATCAACAAATACCTCGAGCTGAAAGCTAAAGGAGGGATTTAATCTCTTAAGGGAGCAATTTTCCAACCGATTTTTACACGGTTTGATCAATGAACAACAGACTCATTTTTTCTCAGTCCATTTGTCTTTATTTCTAACAGATACCGTCGTAAAATAACCTCTGCTCCCGGTCGTTAAGTTTTTAAATCCCGAAAAATCAGCGTATTTTTGCACCGGTTTTCATCTAACTAAAAAACACAAGCGCATGTCAACAATTCAAACAGGACTTGAAATTCAACATATCCTCGACCAGCTGGGTATCGAAGCGGTAAACCGTGGTGCATCCACAGGAGGTTACTGGTTCAACACCCGCGGAACGAAAATCGATTCCTTTTCCCCTGCAGACGGCCAGCTGATCGCCTCCGTAAACGCTGCTACCGAAGCAGAATACGAAGCAGTGATCCTGAAAGCTCAGGAAGCATTCAAAGTTTGGCGCACAATTCCTGCACCGAAGCGTGGAGAAGTGGTTCGTCAGCTTGCTGAAAAGATCCGCGAATACAAACAGCCGCTGGGTGAGCTGGTTTCTTATGAAATGGGTAAATCGCTCCAGGAAGGTCTGGGTGAAGTTCAGGAAATGATTGACATCTGTGATTTCGCTGTGGGACTTTCCCGTCAGCTTTACGGTCTGACCATGCATTCCGAGCGCCCGTCGCACCGCATGTACGAGCAATACCACCCGCTGGGAATCGTGGGAATTATCTCCGCGTTCAACTTCCCGGTTGCGGTTTGGAACTGGAACTCTGCCCTTGCATGGGTTTGCGGTGACGTTTGTGTTTGGAAGCCATCTGAAAAAACACCTCTTACGGCTATTGCCTGCCAGAAGATCACCCAGGAAGTATTTGCTGCGAACGAAGTTCCGGAAGGTGTTTCCTGCCTCCTGATCGGTGATGCCGAGCTCGGCAAGCTGATGTCGAACGACGTACGTGTTCCATTGGTATCTGCAACCGGTTCTACCCGCATGGGGAAAGCTGTGGCACAGGCCGTCGCAGGTCGTTTGGGCAAATCGCTCCTCGAATTGGGCGGAAACAACGCCGTAATCGTTACACCAAGCGCCGATCTGAAGATCGTAGTGCCGGGTGCTGTGTTTGGTGCCGTAGGAACGGCCGGTCAGCGTTGTACAACGACACGTCGTCTGATCATCCACGAAGATATCTACGATAAAGTAAAAGACGCCGTTGTGAATGCTTACGGACAGCTGCGCATCGGAAACCCGCTCGATCAGAACAACCACGTCGGTCCGCTGATCGACAAAGACGCTGTGAAAGGCTACCTGAACGCACTCGAGCAGGTGGTGCTGCAGGGTGGCAAGATCATCGTCGAAGGCGGCGTACTCGAAGGAGCAGGCTACGAGTCGGGCTGCTACGTGAAGCCGGCGATTGCCGAAGCGGAGAACCACTTCCCGATCGTACAGCACGAAACATTTGCGCCGGTCCTGTACCTGATGAAGTACACGGGCGGTGTCGAAAATGCAATTGCGCTGCAGAACAACGTTCCGCAGGGACTTTCTTCGGCGATCATGACCAACAACCTTCGCGAAGCGGAAGCATTCCTGGCAGCTTCGGGCTCCGACTGCGGAATCGCCAACGTGAACATCGGTACTTCGGGAGCGGAGATCGGCGGTGCGTTCGGTGGCGAGAAGGAAAC
>DJFN01000248.1:543-691 GCA_002432085.1 Flavobacteriales bacterium UBA5871 | reverse complement strand
GAAAATCATATTGAGGCGTCCGGATGGGCGCCTTTTTGTTTTGAACCACATAGATTCATAGGGAGAAAGATGGCATAGATGTGAGATCTTGCTCATAGTGGCACAGTAGTGATTACAACTGCTGCCTGTGCAGCCTGCCATGGAAGAG
>DJFN01000248.1:0-516 GCA_002432085.1 Flavobacteriales bacterium UBA5871 | reverse complement strand
GCGGCAGGTCGTTCGATCCGACCGGAAGACCGTAGCCGTAGAACACGCTCACGTTCCCGAAATCGACATTGGCTTTCGGCGTGAGGTACCACCATTTGCGCTCTTTTCCCGAGAACATATTCGCTTCCAGTGCGAAGACGGAATAACGGATCCCGGCACCCATCGTCGAATAGGGCATTCCCGGCTGTGCACCCTGGATACGGCGGATCGTGGCGTACTTTTCCNNCGTGGTGCTTTTGTGCTTTTGTCCGTTGCGCGAAGCAGATCGCTCGCAAGTTTATGGCCGGTTAAAAGGCTGTCGGATTGCGCGTGCAGGCTGTTGACCGTTACGAGGAGCAGGAAGAGTAGAAGTGTTTTCATGGTGCCTTATTTTCGACGAAGGTAGATTACAGGTGTTTGCCGGATGTTGCGGGATTCCGTACAGCCGTTCCGGGGGTTGCGCCAAGGCATATTTGATCGCTCGCGGATCGCGTATGCAACCTTTTTCAGGCGGCATGCATCAACAGGTCTCATCAC
>DJFN01000035.1 GCA_002432085.1 Flavobacteriales bacterium UBA5871 | reverse complement strand
CCATATCAGGGAGGCTGTCAGCTTCTTGAAACGGATGGAGCTTTTTTGCAAACGGATCTGTATTCCGATGATTCCCAGCAAAAACAGCGAGAGCATCAAACCACTGGTTGCGTAGTAAATGGTTTGTTCCTGCCGAACGAAAACCGTGTTCCGTAAAAGGCTCAGGCTCAATCCGTGACCGGAAATCCACCAGTAGACGAGCGCATTGGCCACCGGCAGCGCAAAACCGATCAGGCTAAGGATCCATTCACGGAACGTGAGCGGTTTGAGCGACCACAAAGCAAACCAGAAAAATAGCAGCAAACCGGCGCTCGCAGGGTGGAATGTTCCGGAAAGCCCGACAAAGAAAGCTGCGTTGAATACCGCCCGGCGGGCGTCTTCGTTCGGACGGATCTGGAATAACAACCGAATGGCCTGTAGCCAGCAAACCTGCGCGATCAGCAAACCTCCCATCTGGTAGAACGAGTGGCTGAACGACATCATCAGAACGTAAAACAACGAAGGCCCGTAATTATTCCGCTCGAGGAATTCGTGTCGGTTGAAGAGCTGATTCAGCTGAATGGCGTTCAGTAAAATGATCACGCCGGTCGGGATGCAGATCCACCATTGGCTCAGCATCGCGGTCCTTCCCCACAAACCGAGGTTGACCGTTGGAAAGAGATCGTGGTAGTGAAAATAGCCGTTCAGCAGGTAAAACCCCGTTATCAGTGGTGCCAGAAGTACCAGCGACAAGGGTCGATTGCTCAAAAACGGCCTGAGGATCATGGTGCGAAGATAAACAATAGTCTCCAGTCAGACAGTCTTCAGTCAGTCTAATATCCGAAAGCCCAACTTCCAACTTCCAACTTCCAACTTCCAACTTTTAAACTTCTAACTGAAAAAAAGGCGGCCGTTGATCCATTCCGGGTCGAGAATCGCTTCGTGCTTTCTGTAGAATTCCAGCGCCGGTTCATTCCATTCGAGCACTTGCCAGTCCATGCGTTTTACACCGCGCTCGCGGGCGATAGCCGCCACTTTCTGAAAAAGCTCACCACCGATGCCACCGCGCCGGTATTCCGGCAAAACGAAAAAGTCTTCGAGGTACAGACAACGTCCTTTCCAGGTGGAATACGACGTGTAATACAAGGCAAAACCAACGATCGTTCCTTCCGACTCTACCACGAGCGCATCGCATATCTTGTCTTCGAATAGATCGATGCGGAGCTGTTCGGGTGTATTCGTTACCTGTTCGGGAGCGCGCTCGTATTCTGCCAGCGCATAGACAAGTGCGTGAATCGCTTGTTCATCGCCGGGCCGTGCTTCGCGGATCAGCATCTTACAATCCTCCGAGGTTGTAGCGCAGACGCAGACCTGTGCTCAGGTTGCCTGTCGGATACGACGTTGCGATCTTCGGCGTGGTGATCACCTGATCGTAGTACAACGCTACGGTGAAGTTGTTGGTCAGATTGTAATCCACCGAAGATTTGATGGAAACCACACGCTGACCTGCCGTCGCCTGGTTGGTTACTTTGTCGATGTCGCGGATAACAGTGAGGTTATCGCGGAACGTGAAGTCGAAGCGGATATTGAGCGGGTTCTCCGGCGATTTGCCCTGGAACTTGAACGGAAGGCGTACTTTCTCGAATTTGTAGCCTGTTCCGATCACGAATTCGCTTCCGAGCACTTCCGTTACCTGGTTGCTGGCCAGCGAAAGCGTTGCACTGCGGTCTTTCTTGTATTCGAATTTCGTGATCAGTCCCTGACCTTTGACGTTCCAGGTTGCGTCGAAACCGATCAGCGGCGAGAAACGTTCCGAGATAGTGACATTCAGCACCGTATTTGCAGCAAAGAAATTGCCGTTGAGATCCAGCGCATTCACATCGCCGTTCTCATCCAGCGTAGCTTTCAGGTTGGTTTGAACACCCATCATGCTCACGGTCGACGAATAGCCGTGACGAACAACGAAGTTCTTCACGTATTTCTTCATGAACTCGAACTTCGTCAGACCGTTATAGTTCACCGTCCAGTTTGGCAGCGGCATGGAGTTGAACGGGTTTACCGTACGATCGTTCACACCGGTTTTCGTATAGGCTGACATAAACGCTCCGATCACTACGTCCTGCTGTGACGCGCCGTAGCCTTGAGCAAATCCACCGACTGTGCCGTTCGAATTGCCGTTCTGAGCACCGATCTCACGCGAAGCGGCCGCACGATTGCTTAACAGCTGATCGAACGTCGAAGAAGAATATTCCTTGTCGAGCTTTACAAAGGCCGTTCCAACGGAAATCGTCGAATACGTCAGCGTGTACATCGACATGCGGCTCTGCGACTCAAATGCCTGGATATCTTCGTTGAAGCGGTAGAAATCCGACATATTCTCGCCGAAAGTCTTGTTCAGTGATAGATCGATCGTGAAATCCTTGAATGGCTCGAGTGTTCCGCGCGCCGTCATGATCTTCGTATGCGTGATCGTATGGTAGCGATTCAGCTTGCTGTTTTCCACCATCCAGCCGTTTGAGGAAGCCACTTCGGCAAAGTTGTAATCCGTCTGGCGGCCTGTAACGGTATACGTCTGGCGACCGAAAATAAATCCTGTAAGCGGCGAGCTCATACGCGGGTTGTAGCCCAGCAGACGCGATTCCTGATTGTAGCCCGGCAGCAAAGTTCCATCGGTTTGATTGTATGTTCCCGAAACGTTGCGCACTGTCATTAACAGGCGCGCACCGAAACCTACAACCGGATTGACTTTCTCTTTCTGTTTTTCCTGACGTTTCTTCTCGCGTTCGTATTTACGCAGCTTGCGTTCCCACTTACGACGTTCTTTGCGGGTCATTTCTTCAACCGGCTTGTCCGGGACAGGTTCCTGCAAAGTCGATCCTTTTGCTCCCGGCTGCTTGTTTCCACCAGGACCGTCGGAAACGGTCGATCCTGCTTTCCCGCGAACGGTACGGCTGTCGCCATTTACGCGCTTGAAGAACGGCACTTTGTTGTACAGGTTGGTGAAATTCGCCTGTGCCTGTGCGTTGATCGTACGGCTGTTCTGAACAATGTTTCCGTATTCCGACTGACCGAGCGGTGCACGCTGCCAGTTGTACGTTCCTCCGTATTTCACGTTCGCCGACAGCCAGTCGAGTGCCGGGATCTTATCCAGCGGAAGGTTGTACGACAAGCTGTAATCGTGCGTGTAATCCAATGTTTTTCCGAGCGTTCCGAGCTGATGGAATACCGTATCGCGGAATGCCTGGTAGAGCTCCTGATCGCCTTTGCGGTCAACCATACCATCACGCTCTGCGAAGATCGAACGGTTGGTTGCGTTGAACGTCAGCTTCAGGTTACGGGTGAAATCCCAGCCCAGGCGGTAACTTCTGTTCCAGGTAAAGTTTTTCACATAAACCGGGCGGAACTGGTAATCCGGAACGAGGTTATTACGGATCTGGCGCTCGTTGTAGCTACGCGTTACGTCGTTCGAGAATGCGATGTTTTTCGGCAGCGGATTGAAATTCGTTTCACGGACGAAGGCCCACCACTTGGATTTCTCCATGAACTTAACCTTCTTGAACGGCTCCAGCGGCTTGTTGTTGAATGTATACGCGTAATCCAGTCCACCGCTCCACACCTTCGTGCGGTCATAATTCGTATTGAAATCGCGGTGCAGGTTTTCACTGTAAGAATACGAAAGGGTCCAGTTGGAAATATCGTAGAAATGCGGCTTCGCACCTTCCTTGCGTTCCTTGCGAACACCCTGGAAGTTGTAGGAGCGACGCTCGGTGAAGTCCTGTCCGAGTCGTGCACGCTCTCTGCGTGTAGCGGCATCGTAGCTTCTCAACTTGATATCCGGATTAAACGGATCGTATTCCGGATTGATCACGCCAACCGAGTAACCGTAGAAGAACGGAACGGAGATTTTGGCGCGCGTTCCGAAGAACTGGCCCAATTGAACGGTCGACTGGAAGTCGAAGGCCATGCGCTCGTTTCGCTGACGGTCCTGAACACGGCTGTCGACAGCTCCCCAGTTGATTCCGCTATAGCTTCCCGACATGGTTACGTTTGCGAAATCAGCCGCCTGGATCTGCATCTGCGCTACGGCAGCGGAACCGCCATCGTCGACGAAATCAGTCAAGCGCAGCTCGTTCACCCAAACCTGTACGCATTTCGCCAGACCGTCATCGTCCCATGGAGTCGCATTGTCCTTATCCGGGTTGCGGATACCGATCATGACCGTTTTAACTGCCTGGAGGTTCGGATTTCCTTTGACCTTGATGCGTCGTTCCGGGTTGGCCGGATCGATGATCACGTATTCGTTCGTCGTTGAAATATTCAGATCGTTCCGGCGCATCTTCAGGTTCAGAAGGTCTTCGAACACGATCTCGATGTCGTTGGCTGTCGGCCAGATACCTTCCGGTGAAGTCGTGTACCACGGCGTGAGGTACAGCGGAATTTCATATTCGTAATAGTTGTCCACGAAGTCCGTTCCGAGACGAACAAACACCGTTACATCCTTATCGCTTACGGTATTTTGCTGCAGCTCTTCACCGTGAACGTACATTTTCAGCTTCTTGTAAGTACGTACGTCGAATTGTACGTTTTTGTATGCAGCGCGCGCATCGCCATCCTGCAGAGCGCACACGTCGAGTACAAGCGACTGCTCGTTCATCTGACGCTGGTATGGCTGTGACGGATCGACCTCACGAACGATTCCCGGAGGAATGTCGTATTTGATCGGCTGGCGCTGTTCGTTTTCCTCGATGTTCACAGCACCGATATTGAAGTTCGTCAGGTCCGGGTCGATCTGAACACCGTCTCCCGGCTCCTGCAGGCTCAGCAGATACTGACGCCACTCACCGCGGATCAGTTCCAGTCGTGCAAAACGAAGAACGGTTTCGTGACCGAATTCTTTCATGAACATACGCATGAAGCGGATGGAACGGAAATCGCGGATACCACCTACAACACGCTCCGGCGTGCGAAGCGGAATTTTAAACTGGTACCAGCGCTCGATCTGATCGCCTTTCTGGAATTCGCGTACGCTGGTGATGTAATTCTGACCAACCACCATGTCTTCCGGGCGAAGACTTACACGGTACTGGAAGTATGCTTCCGATTCCGCCAGGTTGTTGTCCTGATTGATGTCTTCGAGGTCCGGCATGTTGGTCGCCGAAGTCGGGTAACCTTGTGAATTCGCCGTGTCGGACATTTCTGTCGTAGGCGAGTTGCCCTGCATGCTGTTGTAGCGCTTGTAACGCTGCAGAATGTTCGCCGCCTCTAAGTCGTAGTCGTCGTCGCGGTAGAACGTGTAGTCATCACTTGAAGGGTCGTTCAGCAATCTTGCTTTCACATCGGCATTCAGCGACGAAGCCTGTACCCAGCTCACGAAATCGGTGTAGAAGCTGCGTTCTTCCGCGTTGTTGAGTCCGTCGAGCCCTTCGTCCTGGTTCAGACGGGAATTCGGATCGGTATCGAATGCGTTTACGACAACCTGCTGGTTGGAAACACGTCCCCAGGTCGTTTCGTCAGTGTTTTCGTTGGAACCGCTCGCCGGCAATCCGTTCTCGAATGCCTTGCGGGAATCAGACAGTACGTCTTCGGAAACGTTTCCAAGGTTGAAGTACAGGTCACCTCCGGTGAGTGCTACGTCCGGACTGGCATTCTGCGCATCCTGGTTGAACGGATCGAGTACCCAGAACTGGATGTATTCGATGTTCGCAAGCTCGAAGTCGTTGGTTGAAAGCGCGCGCTGAATCCCGCTCCAGCGTGCTTCCGGGTTGGCGAATGTTCCATCCGGATTAACGCTCGACTGATCGTAGTTGTACATTCCGCGTTCAGCCGGGTAATAACCGAGCTCGAAGATCGGAATGGTCGGGATCGAACCGTAAGGCAATTGCAGGTTCGGGAATACGTCGGTTTGTGTAACGAGACGCATACGGCTGTCGGACAGCTGTGTAGGATCGTCTTTGATGTGCTGTGGCGTCAGATCGTTGCCTTGGTAGAACAACGGGTCGATGAGGTACCACGCAATTTTCGAGCGCTTGAAGCCTGCTTCCGGTGTTTTCTGTGAAGCTTCCGGGAAAAGATCCGGCTGGCCTTGCGGTGTGGAAGCCAAATGCCATGCGCTTTGCGTGCGCAGGTCGATCGTACTCTGGCTGCCTTCGAAATCGTCGAGGTAGGAAATACCGGCTTTGCTGATCGCACGCGGCGTTCCCGGAATCAGATGCGCTCCTTCGCCTTTGAAGGTCAGGAACGATTTTTCTTTCGTCGAAATGATCGGCAGGAAGTCGATGGCTTTGGTCAGGAACGGCAGCTCGGTACGGTAGTTCACATCCAGACCGAGTACGTTGTTTTTATACGGTTCGCTTCCGATATCGACTTTTTGCGTCACCGGTCGTTCCATCATGCGCATCCACGTCAGTCCGACGTTCAGGTCTTTGTTGAACTGGTAATTGAGGTGCGTTCCGAGCAATGATTTGGCCTGAAATCCGAAGACGGAGTTGCTTTCGATCGAGATCTTGATCGGCATGTTGGATTCCAGAACGCCGGTGTTGAGGATTTTTACACGACCAAGGTTGTAATCCACGGTGTAATCGGTTCCTTCAACGAGCTTGATCCCACCGGCTGTTACGGAAACGGCCCCTTCCGGAACGTTTAGCGCGTTGAGCGGAATATCGGATGAGATCGACGACTGGTATTGTCCTTTGAACATAAAACGGTTCTTGCCCGGAATCTGCTGAGCAGCCGTTTTC
>DJFN01000064.1 GCA_002432085.1 Flavobacteriales bacterium UBA5871 | reverse complement strand
GTGAGATTGAGGCCCGTTCCGCCGGCTTTTAAGCTGATCAGGAATACGCGGATATTGTCGTCGTTCTGGAACAATTCGACCTGTTCCTGGCGGTCTTTCGTCTTACCGGTCAAATACGCGTAGCCGATTCCGGCTTTGTCGAGCTCGGCTTTTACCAGTTCCAGCATGCCGACGAATTGCGAAAAGACCAGCATTTTGTGATCGGCTTTCTTGTCTTCGATCTGGTGCAGAAGCTCTTCCAGCTTGGCCGACTGATCGCCGTAGTATTCGTCGTCGCCGAGCAGCGCCGGTGAATTACAGATCTGTCGCAGCTTCGTCATACCTTGCAGAATATGCAGACTCGATTCACCCGATTCCTTATCGTTCATGCCTTTCAGCAGCTTCTGGAATTCCTTTTTATACGTATCGTAAACGCGTCGCTGCTCACTTTGCATTTCGCAGTAAATCACCATTTCGGTCTTTTCAGGCAGCTCTTTCGCGACTTGTTTTTTGGTGCGGCGCAGCACGAACGGATGAATTTTTCGCTGCAATTCCTTCGCGCGCTTCGAATCTTGGAATTTGTCGATCGGCATAGAATAGTCGTCCGCAAATTTCTTGGCCGAGCCGAGCAGTCCCGGATTCGCGAACGACAGCTGGGCATACAAATCGAAGGTGTTGTTCTCGATCGGCGTTCCCGTAAGTACCAAACGCTGTCTTCCTTGCAACAAACGAACGGCCTTGTAGCGCTTCGACCCAATGTTTTTCACCGCCTGCGATTCGTCGAGAACGATGCAATCAAAGTGGAAATTTTTCAGCGATTCGATCTCCGACAACAGTGTTCCGTAGGTTGTGATCACAACGTCGTAGCTTTCGAAGCTGCGCACTTTTCCTTTATTGCTGCTATGAATTACGGCATAGCGAAACGAGGGCGCAAATTTCTCCAATTCGTTTTGCCAGTTGAACAACAATGAGGTCGGTACAACGACCAGATGCGGCGTTCTGTTTCCGGCTTCCTGTAGCGAAAGGAAATAAGCGATAATTTGAATCGTTTTCCCCAATCCCATATCGTCGGCCAGGCAACCGCCAAAGCCGAAATCGTTCAGAAAATGCAGCCAGTTGAGTCCTTCTTTCTGGTAATCGCGCAACGTTGCGTTTAATTTTGCGGGAACTTTCACCGAACGGATCGAATGGAACTGCGCCAGCTTTTCACGGTACACTTCCATTTCTGCGCGCACTTCGTTCGATAAAACTTCTTCTTCGAACAGCTCGTCGATCAGCGTAAAGTTCGTTTTATGCGTGCGAATCGCGCCATTTTTAAATTCACCCGAACGGAAATAATGTCCGAATCGCTCGAGCCATTCTTCCGGTAAAATTCCTTGCGAGCCATCGGCCAGCTCCACGTAACGGCTCTTGTTGAGAATGGATTTCTGAATTTCCTTCAGCCCGACATCCTGCTGTCCAAAGGAAACTTTCGCGTGAATATCGAACCAGTCGATGCCGGAAATCACCGATGTCTGCACTTTGATTTTGTGCGGATTCAGGCGATTGTTCTTCAGCTGATTGAAGCCGAGAATAACAAATCCCTGATTGCGCCAGTGTTCGAACGCTTCCACGAACCAGCCTTCGTCGAGGAAATGACGCCTGTGCAGGTAATAGAATTCGGTCGCTTCCTGATCGGCGAAAAAAGGATGCTGCTGCCGGACCGTTTTGATAAACCGTTGCTCGGCCGCTTCGTTCCGCTCGATGGAAAATAACCCGCCGGCCGGATCTTCGGTATAAAGCGTTCGCCGGGAAAGTACCGGCACTTCGATCTCGCCATAGCGCATGGCGGGTGTGATCAGCACAAACTCGTCGGATTCGGAAAGGTAGATCAGGTGTTCACTGATCTGATCGAGCTTCTGATTGCGGATCACGCGTGCTGGCGCAGCTTTCACGAAGCTGTAGGAAACAGTCACCGATTGCTCGAGGCGATCGAGGAAATCTTCCCGGAATTCCTGGAACTGCGACTGATGAAGGAAAATCTCGTCCTTGTTCTCGCGGAAAAAT
Source organism: Flavobacteriales bacterium UBA5871 (assembly GCA_002432085.1). GTDB lineage: Bacteria > Bacteroidota > Bacteroidia > Flavobacteriales_D > Crocinitomicaceae > Fluviicola. The sequence goes on along the minus strand of DJFN01000064.1, from coordinate 12,918 downwards.
TTCAGCACGCGCAGCACGGCTTCGTTGTGAACGAACAACAGTTTGTCGCCCGTTTGCACGAAGAAACGGCCGCTTACTTTCAGGTTTTTCGATTGATAAATGCGGTTTTCGAGCTCGACCGTGCAGGTCAATACATAAAACTCGTTCTTCTGCTCGACTTGTATTGTAGCCGCCACATCCGCCGGGATAATGGTTACCGGCTCGAGGTTTTTCGGATCGATTTTCGCGAGATTGAACCCGTAATGCTGGTCTTCCGCCAGATAGGTTTCCAGCCCGAACGGATTGTGGAGAATGTCTTTCAGGAACTTCAGCTGGGCCGCGTTTTCTTCAGACCGTGATCGCTCTGCGGCTTGTGCAGACACATCTTCCCGGACTTCCTGCTGCAACAACGCCAGGTAGAAGCGCAGAGCTTCCGGATCGTTCGTCGTTGCCAGTTTTTCTTTCAGGGAAACATCGCGAACCGGGGCTTTGATCTCGCCGTTTTTGGCCAGCGGCGCCTGCATCAACCGGAAGATCATCTGTTCGTCGTAGCGTCTTTCGGACAGTACGAGGAATTGTTTCGTATCGGTCTTTTGCGACTTCGGCAGCTGGAAAGCGGGCAGCAGCTCTTGTTTCAATCTTATCTGAGACTGCTCGTCGAGCGCGAGGAATTTCACCTTCGGCTGAATAAACACACGATGGTTTTCCAGGTGAATATCGAAGAGCTCGTCGGGATGTTCGACGTTCTTCAAACCGATGCTCTCCGCTTTTCGTTTCAGCAAAAAAGCACGCCGCTCGGCATCGAACGGCAGCTGGTAATCGGGTGTCCGGACGATTTCGTTGAGGGCGAAATTCAAATGCTGACAAGGAAACGAGCTCGCCGTTCCCGCACAGGTACATTGCAGCAACAGGTCTTCCTTTCGCTGTACGATGTGACATTCCGCTTCAATTGTATAGCCACGTTCGATCGTCAGCCGGATCTCGTTAATGTTGATCTCACCATTGGTAACCGTCAGCGTATTCCGCACGCCGCCCACGCGATGATATACGAGTGAAATGCGATCGATATCCTGGCGTTCCAGCTCGAGCAGATTTGTTCGTTCGAGCACGAAATACCCGTTGATTTTCAGGATTTCCTGACCGATTTCCTCGTTTTCGAGCTTTTCCTCGGCCGAAACGAGCACGTGAACGATGTGCTTGCAATAACCGCCCAGATCGTAAGGACAGGAACACGTGGCTCGCACCACTTTCTCGTCGTTGTAGGTGATCGAGACGCCGTAATTGCCGGTTCCCTGTACCACGGCCCGGATCTCGCCCTCTTCGATATCCAGTGAAACGACAACGTTGTCCATGTAACGGCTGCGCGTATTGGCTGTCGTCATGTTCTGAATGAGGTCGCGAAAAGGTTTGAACCGGAGGTGTTTCATGGATTCACAAAGCTAGGGAAAACCTGTCTGTAAATCTTTCGGGAAGAAAAAATCAGGTGATGGATTATTCGTCGTCTTCCAATGCTTCCAGCAAGCGCATTTTGCGGTACGCTTCCGGATCGGAAAGCTCGAGACTTACGCTGAACGTGGCTTTGCTGTACAATTCGATTTCCTTTTCCAGCTCGGAAAGACGGTGCTGCGTCTCGGAAAAAACCTGATCTACATAAGAAATGTACGTACCGGTTTTCATGGCTTCGCGGATGAACGCACGCAATGCAGAGCCTCCAGGCTTGTATTTTTCCTGTGGATTACCGCTCTTCTCAAATTCAATGAGCGTAACGGCTTTTGAAAACGTATCCGATACGGCCAGTGCGTTCATTTTCAGTTCTCTGCTTAGCAAGCACAAGTTTAGCTAATAATAAACAATCCGTCAAGCAATTGAGTGATAAGCGGTTAAAAACAGTTTTTTAATTCCTGTTTAGAATTCCCAGATGTAATTCGTGCGCTTCTCTTCACCGATTGTTGTAGCCGGGCCGTGGCCGGAATAGACGACGGTATTTTCCGGCAAGGTAAACAGGCGATTGTGAATCGTTTCTTTCAGCGTTTCCATATCACCTCCGGGCAAATCGGTTCGACCAAAACTGCCGCGGAACAGAATATCTCCGCCGATCAGCACATTTTCGGCTTCGCTGTAAAAGGCCACGTGTCCGACCGAATGTCCGGGCCCGAAGATCACTCGAAAACGCAGATCGTCGATCACCAGCTCCTGGCCGTCTTCGAACCATTCCGTGGGCTCCGGAGAAGCTTCATAAGCTGCCAGTCCGTACATCATCGCCGAGCGCTCGGCCATACTGAGTGTGAACAATTCTTCCTTATGTGCCGCCAGCGGAACGTTGTAAGTCCGGCTCACAAACGCATTTCCAAGGATGTGATCGATGTGGCAATGTGTGTTCCAAAGCGCTTTGACCGTCAGGTTTTCGCGAGCAATGTAGTCCTGCAGTTCCTGCTGCTCGAAACGATCGTAGCAACCCGGATCGATGACAATCGCCGCACCGTTTGCTCCTGAAACGACATAACTGTTCTCCTGGAAGCCGTTGAATGTGAAAGATTGGATGTTCATGGGGCGAAGATACGAATGTAGAAGGCAAATCTTTCACCACTAAAGTAGCAAAGGCTTCATAGATGTGCTGTGTTCCCGATAGCTATCGGGAAGGAAAGCAAAGGATATCTTGTCGGATCTAACAACTTCGCTTGGTTTTAATAATTTGATCGGGAATTCAACTACAATCCCTTTGTTCCCTTTTTGAGTATGCGTAAAAGAGACTTTGCCCCTTTGTGGTGAACCATTCAGCAATATCATAACTACTTTTGCCTCATGAAGCTTCTCATCATCGGTGGCGGTATCGCCGGAACGACACTCGCACAGCATTGCATCGACAAAGTCCTGGATTTTCGCCTGGTGGAAAAAGGTTCCAATGAATGTTCACAAATGGCTGCCGGCATCATCAATCCGATGGTATTTCGCCGCGTCAATGGAAGCTGGCGTGTGGATGAAATGTTGCCGTTTGCCCGTGATTTTTATCGTCGGATGGGAACCCGGCTCGGCGGTTCGTTCTACGAGGAAATTCCCATTCGCCGTTTGTTCGCCAGCGAGCAGGAAGCCGGTTACTGGAAGCAAAAACAAGATCTGCCGGTTTACAGCGATTACCTGAAACCGCTCGACGAAGCCGATGCGCAGTTTCCCTCGGAGAAGAATACCTTCGGAACAGGACTCGTTCTCGGCAGTGCGATCGTGAAAGCAGCGAATTACATTCCTGCTCAATGGAGCTGGCTCGAACAGGAAAGAAAGCTCGATCGTTCGACGATAGATTATAGCGCTATCGATCCGGTTGCCGGAACTTATAAAGGTGAAGCATTCGATTGCATCGTATTCGCCGAAGGCCATAACGGTCGTGCAAATCCGTGGTTCAATTATCTCCCGCTTCAGGCTACCAAGGGCGAATTGCTGACGATAGCGGCGCCTACCATTTCGCAATCCGAATCGCTCAACCGCAAATGTTTTCTGTTCCCGCTTGGCAACGGACAATTCCGCGCCGGTTCGACTTACGTCTGGGATACTGACGATACAACCGCTACAACCGAAGGCCGAGAAGCCATCGTGCAAAACATCGGTTCGGTGACTAACGAGCCGTTCACGATCGTAGATCAGCAGGCAGGTGTTCGTCCGACAGTCACCGATCGCCGTCCGTTATTGGGCCGACATCCCGAATTTCCGAAACTGGTCATCGCTAACGGGCTCGGAACCAAAGGTTTTATGATGGCACCGTTACTGATGCAGGAATTGCTGGAACATCTGACAGAAGGTAAGACGCTGCATCCGGAGGCAGATATCACACGGTTCACAAAGTAGAAAGACTCTCACCACAAAGGAGCAAAGGCTTAATAGATGTGCTGTATTCCCGATAGCTATCGGGAAGGAAAGCAAAGGATATCATGTGCGATCCTGTCGGATCTATAATTCAACTCGCTTGGTTTTTATGGTTTTGATCGGTAATTCAACGACAAGCCCTTTGTTCCCTTTCGAGTAAGTACGTAAAAGAGACTTTGCTCCTTTGTGGTAAAAATTCTTATTTCGACTGATACAACTGGAAATACTTATCCGTATTCGGCAGATCTCCCAGGTTCTGGTAGGTCATCGCGAGGAAATAGTACGCCTGCTTGTGGTTCGGATTCACACGAATGACACCGTGCAATACTTCCAGCGCTTTCGGATAGTTTTTCGTCGTTCCGTAAGTATTGGCGAGGTTCATCATCAGCTCCGTATTCGTTGGGAATTGCTTCAATCCTTTTTCGAAAGTTTGGGCAGCTTCGTCGTATTTCTGCTGATTGAAAAATGCTACACCCATGAAATTGTAGGTTGCCTCGGTCGCTTTTCCGGCGGCGAGCACTTTGCGGTAGTTGACGATCGCGCTGTCGTATTGCTGTAGCTTAAACAAGGCATCGGCCAGGTTGTTGTAGCTTGAAATATCGTTGGGATTGATCTGAACTGCCGCTTTCGAATGGTCCGCCGATTTCCGGTAGTTCTTCATGCGGTAATAACAAACGGCCACGTTGGTGTGCGAACCGGCGTCTTTCGGATCGATCTTCAGCGCCCGTTCGAAGCAACCGATCACCTCCGGCAGCTGCGATTGTTGCCGGTCGATGTTTTCCGGAAGCGCTTCCATCAGCACGACGCCATGATTGAACTGAACGCGGGCACTGTTCGGCGTGTTTTCTACATCGGCGGCAAACAAAGTCGTATTGGAAAACCAGTCCGCATTTCGGTTGATCGTAAACACTGCTGCTACAAGCGCAACTGCCAACGCGGCATAGACAGCCGGACGATGGTAATTCTTCAAAAACACGTACGGAACATACACCAGGACCATACAGATTCCGAGAACTGGCGCGTAGAGCAAGCGATCGCCCATCGTGGCGCCGATCAGCGTGAACACGTTCGTGACCAGCAACATAGTGATGAAGAAATACGCGAGTCCGAACGTAATGACCGGATGCGTTTTACGGAATCTGAAAGCCACCCAGATCAGCAGCACGAAGATTGCCAGAACTGCCAGCACGAGCGGCGAGCCGAATGTTTCGCACGGAATCTGGTTGTAGGAATAATCGTAGCTCATTCCCACCGGCAACACTGTTTTCAGCAGATAGCGGCCAAAAATTCCAACGCCGGTAGCCACCTGCTGACTTCCTTCACAGGCTACGAGCGAGTTGTCAAGATAAGTGTAAGTAATCCGCTCGGAAGGAGAAGTGGCAATAATATACTGGTGAAGACACAACCATAAACCCGCAACGATCGCCAGCGGCAGCAGTCGTTTCACCACCGGAAGAATCGTTTCCTTCTTTAACAACAGGTAATACAGTCCGATGATGGGTAAAAACAGGATGCCGGCTTCTTTGGAAAGCAGACAGAGCAGGAACAATCCGGCGGCGATAATTCCCTGCTTCAAAGACAGCGAGTCGTGCTTGAGCAGGTAACGGAACGTGAGCAGGGAAAAGAGAAAGCACAGGATCTCATCACGGCTTTTGATATTGGCCACGACTTCCGTATGGATCGGATGGACGGCAAACAGCAGCGCAATGAAGAACGCAATCCAGGGTGTGTGACCGGCAAACATTTTCGAGAGCAGTCGGAACAGCACGCCGATCGAAATGGCGTACAACAATACGTTTACAAAGTGATGAATGAACGGATTTTCGGGTGAAATAGCCCATTCGATCGCGAACATGATGAGTGAAAGCGGTCGGTAAAGTCCTGCATTCGAAGCCCAGTAGCCTTCCCAGTAAAATGTGCCCAGGATGTCATCGATGCCGCCAAATCCCTGCTTCACGAAAGCATTTTTCTCAATGATGGCTATATCGTCGAGCACAAATCCGTGTCCGAGCGTATTCGCATAAAGCATAAAAGCTGCAAAAACCAGGAACCAGAACATGCGTTTGACGATCACGTTTTCGGAAACCGGTTGAGCTGCCGGAACGGGCTTTTTAGGAGTTGTAGCAGTCTTTTTAACAGGTTGCTTAGCGTGCTTTGCTGACATAGACAGAGTTTGGCCAAAGATAGTTGGAAGTTCCGAGTTAGAAGTTTGAAGCTGCTAATTGAACATCATCGGGTTACGGCCAGTGCGATGACGCTGATCTTTGTTTCGGGGAGCAATTGCTGAAGCTCGCGGACACAGGTTTCGACCGTGGAACCGGTGGTGACGACGTCGTCGACCAGGGCGATGTGTTTGTAGCGCTTCAGCGTTTCTTTCGCCCGGAATCGCTGCTGCATGTTTTCCCAGCGCGACGTTTTTCCTTTTTTCGTCTGACTTTCCGTAAAGGCAATGCGTTTCAGCAGGTCGCTGTCGACAGGTTTTCCCGTTTGGGCGGAAATACCTTCGGCAAGCTTGTAGCTCTGGTTGTAGCCGCGCAGGAATTCCTTCTTCGGATGGAGCGGAACCGGAACCAGCGCTTCAAGATCTTCAAAAGCCTGCAATCGGTTGATTTGTTCGCCCACGCGTTCCCCGAAATGAATCGCCGTGTCGGGCCTGTCTTTGTATTTAAGCGCATGCAAAATAGCGCGCGTCGACGCCGAATCACTGAAAAACAGCAGCGCGTAGGTGGCGCTCAGCGGCACCCGTCCCCAGAACAGGCGGTCGAGCGATGTCGGCTCGGTGTAATCTTCAAACGAGGTGTAATGCAATTCCGACACACAGATCGGACAGATGGCTTCCGGCGCGTGTGGCGTTTCGGTGTCGCAGATCAGGCAGGAATTCGGGTAAAAGAGGTGAAGCAGATCGGCGGTCGGACGAGCGATGCTTTGCTTCCATTTGTTAAAATCAATAGCGGTTTTCGACATGGGAATAGCATTTTCGGGCGCTTCGTTCTATTCAACATCGCGGTGTTAATAGTTCGATTCGCACCGGTCCGAAGATAGGACAAAAACCAATTAACTTTATAGGACAATAGATAAAATCGTTCATTCCTAAGTCGTTGACGAACTGTGTTAAATCTTCGACAAACCCAGATGAAATTACTGTGAATATCTTTGCGGCCTCTGTTGAAAAACCCGCTAAGTGTTCCAGCTAAAGGCTTTCCGATTTTTTCGGAAAAAGAAATGTTGATAAACCATTCGATTGTGAATATCTCTAATTGCGAGAGGAAAGATTTTTGACAATTTTTGTATGCCTCAATCATGTGAACGAATGACCGGAATTTAACACCCGGCATCGGAGCGGGGAAACAAGAATATTTTGTAAATTGTATAGTAAGCCGTGGTTTTTTCGGGAATCAGGGATTAGAAATTATTGACTTTAAAAAAACAGGTAAAATGGCACAATCAGAACCGATATTAGCAGAGAACAAAAGCCGATTTGTGTTGTTCCCGATCCAGCACGAAGACATCTGGTCGTTCTATAAAAAAGCAGAAGCCAGCTTCTGGACTGCGGAAGAGATTGACCTGTCTCCGGATTTGCTCGACTGGGAATCGAAGCTGACCGATGACGAGCGCCATTTTATCAAACACGTGCTGGCATTCTTCGCAGCATCCGACGGAATCGTAAACGAAAACNNGCAGTACACCGAGGCAAAGTTCTTCTACGGTTTCCAGGTCGCTATCGAGAACATCCACTCGGAAACATATTCCCTGCTGATCGACACGTACATCAAGGACAGCGCCGAAAAGAACCATTTGTTCAACGCACTCGACACCATCGACTGCGTGCGTAAAAAAGCCGACTGGGCTTTGCGCTGGATCGACAACGGTTCGTTCGCCGAGCGCCTCGTGGCCTTCGCTGCAGTGGAAGGAATCTTCTTCTCCGGTTCTTTCTGCTCCATCTTCTGGCTGAAAAAACGTGGTCTCATGCCGGGTCTGACATTCTCCAACGAGCTCATTTCCCGCGACGAAGGTCTGCACTGCGATTTCGCTTGTCTGCTCTACACCCGACACCTGGTGAACCAGCTGCCGAAAGAGCAGGTGAAAGAAATTATCCTGGATGCAGTCGCCATCGAAAAGGAATTCGTGACCGACGCACTTCCAGTGCGACTGATCGGTATGAACGCCGAGCTGATGTCGCAGTACATCGAATTCGTAGCCGACCGCCTGCTGGTGGAGCTGGGCAACGAAAAAGTGTTCAACACAGCCAATCCGTTCGACTTCATGGATATGATCTCTATCCAGGGGAAAACCAACTTCTTCGAGAAACGCGTGGCCGAATACCAGAAAGCCGGCGTTATGTCAGGGAAAGAGCACAACCAGACCTTCAGTACGGATGAAGATTTCTAAACAGCACGAATACGATCAAAAACTATAACTAAACAGGAAGCGCATGTATGTAATTAAACGAGACGGACGAAAAGAAGCCGTCAAATTCGACAAAATCACCGCGCGCATCGTGAAGATGTGCTATGGGCTCGACCCGTTGGTATCGCCAGAAGCCGTGGCGATGAAAGTGATTGAGGGACTCTACGACGGAGTTTCCACAACGGACCTCGACAATCTTGCTGCGGAAGTTGCCGCTGCCAAGACGATCGACCACCCGGACTATGCGCTCCTGGCATCGCGTATCGCGGTTTCCAATCTCCACAAGGAAACGAAAAAATCGTTCTCCGATGTAATGGAAGATCTGTACAAATACATCGACCCGAAAACCAATCAGCGTGCTTCCCTGCTGGCGGACGATGTGTACGAAGTGATCATGGAAAACCGTGACCTGCTGGATTCCAGCATCATTTACGATCGCGATTTCCGTTACGACTATTTCGGGTTTAAAACCCTCACCCGCAGCTACCTGTTGCGCCTCGACGGCAAAATCGCCGAGCGTCCGCAGCAAATGCTGATGCGTGTCGCCGTGGGTATTCACAAAAACGACCTCCAGGCTGCGATCAAAACGTATAACCTGATGTCGGAAGGTTGGTTCACACATGCCACGCCAACCCTTTTCAACGCTGGTACCCCGAAACCGCAAATGTCTTCCTGCTTCCTGTTGACTATGAAGGAAGACAGCATTCCGGGAATCTACGATACGCTGAAATCCTGCGCACAGATCTCCCAGTCTGCCGGTGGAATCGGACTCGCTATCCACAACATCCGTGCAACCGGTTCCTATATCAAAGGCACCAACGGAACTTCCAACGGAATCGTACCGATGCTGCGCGTATACAACGACACAGCCCGCTACGTTGACCAGGGTGGTGGCAAACGCAAAGGCTCTTTCGCGATTTACATCGAGCCTTGGCATGCGGACGTGTTCGACTTCCTTGACCTGAAGAAAAACTTCGGTAAAGAAGAGCAGCGTGCACGTGATCTGTTCTACGCTCTCTGGATTCCGGACCTGTTCATGCAGCGTGTGGAAGACAATGGCGACTGGACGTTGATGTGTCCGCACGAGTGCCCGGGACTTTCCGACACGTACGGCGCAGAGTTCGAAGCATTGTATACACAATACGAAAAAGAAGGTCGCGGTCGCAAAACCGTAAAAGCACAGGACCTCTGGTTCAAAGTACTGGAATCCCAGATCGAGACCGGAACGCCATACATGCTTTACAAAGACGCAGCAAACGGCAAATCCAACCAGCAGAACCTCGGAACGATCAAATCGTCCAACCTCTGCACGGAGATCATGGAATACACAGCGCCGGATGAGATCGCAGTATGTAACCTGGCTTCCCTCGCGTTGCCGAAATTCGTTACCGAAGAAGGAACTTTCGACCACGACAAGCTGTTCGAAGTAACTTACCAGGCAACGGTGAACCTGAACCGCATCATCGACGGAAACTACTATCCGGTAGAAGAAGCGCGTCGTTCCAACATGCGTCACCGTCCGATCGGACTCGGCGTTCAGGGTCTGGCCGATGCGTTCATCATGATGCGTTTCCCTTTCGAATCCGAAGAGGCGCGCAAACTGAACAGCGAGATCTTCGAAACGATCTATTACGCTTCGATGACCGCTTCCAAAGACCTGGCGATCGCAGAAGGACCATACGAAACATTCGAAGGCTCACCGGTTTCCAAAGGAATTTTCCAGTTCGATATGTGGGGCGTTACGCCAAGCAACCGCTGGGAGTGGGATGTGCTGAAAGAAGAAGTGAAAACACACGGTGTGCGCAACTCTTTGCTCCTCGCGCCAATGCCAACGGCTTCCACTGCGCAGATCCTCGGAAACAACGAGTGCTTCGAGCCATACACATCGAACATTTACACACGTCGTGTATTGTCCGGTGAGTTTATCATCGTGAACAAGCACCTGCTGAAAGACCTCGTGAAAGAAAACCTCTGGACGAAAGAAATGCGTCAGAAGCTGATGGCTTCCAACGGTTCCGTTCAGAACATCAGCGAGATCCCGCAGTACATCAAAGACCTGTACAAAACAGCCTGGGAGATTTCGCAGAAAGCCATCATCGATATGGCCGCCGACCGCGGAGCTTACATCTGCCAGTCACAGTCGCTGAACATCTTCATGGAGAACGCGAACTTCGGTAAGCTGACTTCCATGCACTTCTACGGCTGGAAAAAAGGTCTCAAAACAGGTATGTACTACCTGCGTACGAAGGCTGCAACAGACGCGATCAAATTCACGGTCGACAAAGCCATCACGGAAGCGCCGAAAGACGAGCAAATCTCCCGTGAAGAGCAGCAAGCTGCCATCGCATGCTCACTCGACGATCCGGAAGGATGTGAAATGTGCTCTGGATAGAACTTAGGGCTCTGCAACATTCAGCGAAGCTAAATGTGTTCAGGGTAGAACCTGAATAAAATAGAAGTAAACAAAAATCCCTTCATCTTTTGGTGAGGGGATTTTTTTGCCTCCTCCCTTGAGGGAGGATTGAGGAGGGTGGCCATGTCGAGCTTTTATGTAGAACGTCCTCCTCTTTTATTCCCCTCCTGCCGCGGCGGAGGAAACAAGTCCCGTCCCATTAATCTGTCGCAGCGATTCGCCCAGCGCAAAAGTCACGGCATTCGCAATATTGTGGCTGCGCACCAGGCCTGTTGTCGGAATCGTCAGATGGTTTTCGAATTGCGCCTGTACTTCCGGAGAAAGCCCGACCGATTCGCGACCGAATACAAGCCNNGGTTGGTAATCGACTGTCAGGAACGAGCGCTCGCTGCGGGCGCTGAACAGAAAGACCCGTGACGGATCGGAGATCTGCTGTCTCCATTCCTCCACCGAATCGTATTCGTGTAGATCGAGGTGAATCCAGTAATCGAGCCCGGCGCGTTTTAACGCGGTATCGGTGATCTGGAAACCATAAGGTTTAATCAGGTGAAGACGGCTTCCCGTTCCCACACACAAACGACCAATACTCCCCGTGTTATTGGGAATCTCCGGTTCGATCAGCACTACGTTCATCATAGCTAATTATTTGAGTGGCAAAGAAACGAGAAATTTCACGAATGATCTGAATTGTATAAATAGCTGAAATACATTCGTCATTTAACAAAGTTTAAGCGAACGCGCTAGCGTTGTGTAGGTTGGAAATTGTAAGTTTGGGTAGAACGGCTGAACCACATTCGAAAAAAATGAGGACGGTCGTTCTGTTTAATCCAAAAACACACCAAATTATGAGAAAGGCAGATCTGGTTGCCCGCATTTCCGAAAAAACCGGGATTTCAAAAACAGACGTTCTTGCTACACTGGAGACCTGTTTCAAAGAGATCAAGAGCTCGCTCACAACAGGCGAACCGGTATACGTGAGAGGCTTTGGAAGCTTTATTATTAAAAAGCGGGCGGCCAAAATTGGGCGCAACATCAAAAAGAACATCCCCGTGCAGATTCCCGAGCATGTCATTCCCGAGTTCAAACCGGCGAAGGAGTTCACCCTGGCTGTGAAGCAAGGAAAAGCGCTGAAAAGAGCTTAACAGAGGGCATGTTGGAAAGAAATTGAAAGGGGTGGGAAACCGCTCCTTTCTTCTTGTTACACCATATCCCAGCCGGCCACGAAGATCGGCTTGGTTTTCAGCTCATCAAGCGCCCAGCAGTTTTTGCGCAGCACTACGACGTCCACCGGATTTGGTGTGGTCAGCTTATGCAATAATCCCCATTTGACGGCAGTTTTGGTATCGCGCCAAAGCGGTTCGCGTTTGTCGACCCACCACAGGAGCATATTCAGCTGTTCTTTGGCCAGCATTCCTTCGAAAAAAGCAGAAAGTATACGCGGATCATTGTCTTTGACCCAAACGGATTCCGGAACGAGGAAACGGTGTTCACGCGGCTTGATGATGCGTCGCATGCCCGGAACAAACGGAATGATCTTCGTCAGCAAGCCACCCATATCGCCCGGTAAGCGTTCGATCGCCCAATGTGCACGAGTAATCTTGGCAAAAGCAACCAGCTCGTTTTTCTCATTGAACATGCCGTAAAATAACGGGCGGCGGGCCTGCGCATCCACAAAATAGGAATGGTGCTCCCTGATCTCCTCAAGACAGGAATCGATAAGAGTTTGATCGGCAATTACACGAACGGCAGCATTGTCACAAGGCTTTGTGCGACTGAACGACTGCGTCATCAGCTGTGCTTCGGTGCGGAAGCCAAAACGCTCGGCCATCCATTTGCTCCGCTCGTTGCGCGGGTCGATAAAAGCATAAAACGCTTCCGGTGCATCGCCGTACTTTCCTTCGAATACTTCTTCGTAGAAATCCGCGATGTTCTTCTTAAGCATGGAATTCCCTTTCTCGGTATTCTGTCCGGTAGCCGAAGCCTGTTTCTGCCCGGAAAAAGCAAAATAACGGACGTACCANNGTACTCTTCCATCCCGTTCTACCGAGAGAAAAAGCGGGTTGTCGGCTTCCAGTACGCGTTCGGGCGTGTCGAGGTGGCGGTAACGGGCACCGTTGGTGCCGAGGGTGGTTTGGGAAAGCAGATCCAGCAGCGCCGGCGTTGCTTTGTCACGAATCGTAAATCTTGCAGAGAGGGGCATAATCAGATCGCGTTCAACAAAATATGTTCGGCATCGGCCGGCGTCAGGTCCTGGCGCTCGCCCA
>DJFN01000181.1:4791-21627 GCA_002432085.1 Flavobacteriales bacterium UBA5871 | reverse complement strand
AAAAAATAATCTCCCCTTTTTCGAATGTACAAGACATTTTCGGAAGTAAAACAAGCACTTTCCGCCGGAAAATCCGTTGTTGAAATCGTCAACCATTACCTGGGCGCCATTCATGCTGCCACAGAACTGAATGCTTTCCTCGAAGTGTTCGAACAGAGCGCTCTGGAACAGGCAGCAAAGGTCGACGAAAAGCTCAAAGCGGGGGCGGCCGGAAAGCTGGCTGGCATGGTCATTGGCCTGAAGGACAATATCTGCTACAAAGGCCACAAGGTTTCTGCTTCCTCGAAAATTCTTGAAAACTTCGAATCGCTTTATTCGGCGACCATCGTAGAACGTTTGTTAGCAGAAGACGCCGTGATCATCGGTCGTCTGAACTGCGATGAGTTTGCCATGGGCAGCTCGAATGAGAATTCTGCCTACGGTCCGGTGAAAAACAACCTGCGACCGACACACGTTCCGGGAGGTTCTTCCGGTGGCTCGGCGGTTTCCGTTTCAGCTGGCTTCTGTACCGCTGCTCTCGGCTCCGACACAGGAGGATCGATCCGTCAGCCAGCTTCTTTTACAGGAACGGTTGGTCTCAAGCCGACTTACGGTCGTGTGAGCCGTTACGGACTGATCGCTTATGCTTCTTCCTTCGACCAGATCGGACCGTTTACCAATTCCGTTGAAGACAGCGCTTTGCTGCTCGAGATCATGGCCGGTAAAGACCCGATGGACAGCACGTCCAGCTCACGCGAAGTTCCGCGGTACACAGCGCTGGAACAAGAAGGAAAGCTCCGCATTGCTTACCTCCGTGAAGCATTGGAAAACGAAAACGTTGACGCTGAGATCCGCAGCTACATGGAAAACCTCATCGAGCGCCTGCGCAGCGAAGGTCATACCGTGGAACCCGTGAGCTTTCCGTACCTCGAATACCTCGTTCCGACCTATTACGTATTGACGACCGCGGAAGCATCGTCCAATCTTTCGCGTTTCGATGGCGTGCATTACGGTCACCGCAGTACCGAAGCCAAAGGCGTAGAAGAAACGTATGTTCTTTCCCGTACCGAAGGTTTCGGAGCGGAAGTGAAGCGTCGCATCATGGCCGGTACATTCGTGCTTTCCCATGGTTATTACGACGCATATTACACCAAAGGACAGAAAGTACGCCGTGTGCTGCAGGACAAAACGAACGCGATCTTTGCTGATCACGATCTGCTCATCCTGCCAACCACGCCGACTACCGCCTTCGAGCGCGGTGCCGTTAACGATCCGATCCAGATGTACCTCCAGGATATTTTCACCGTGCACGCCAACCTGACGGGCAATCCGGCTATTTCTATCCCGGCCGGGCTGCACAGCAATGGCCTGCCGTACGGTATCCAGATCATGGCGGACCAGTTCGACGAACAACGCATGTTAAACTTTGCGCATCAATTAGCCGCAACTACTTCTTAAAAGCTTATGCNNAAGAAACTACTTTTGGTACTATTGGCAGGATTGACGGGATTCGCTTCCCAGGCCCAGCGAGGCTATCCGCCGGTAAAAGATACCATCAGCGGGGCCGCGTTCATCCGAATGGTCGATCAGAGCCTTTCGCTCTATTACGAAGAACACATTGCTGCCGGTTCGACCGATTCCATCATCGATGCCCTGGCCTATGAAGCCGGCACCATTCCGCAGTTTTCAGACGATATTTACTGTCAGCGACTCTCCAGGCTCAACGAAATTTCGACTTTCGGCTTCGATTGCAACAACGTTTCGCTTACAACCATAAAATTCTTCGCTGCTCAGCGCCGCAACTTCGCGAAAGTCGTGCTGGGACGCTCTAAAATCTATTTCGATCTATTCGAGGAAAAGCTTTCCGAATACGGTCTTCCGCTCGAGCTGAAATATCTTTCGGTGATCGAAAGCGGCTTGCGTCCGCAGGTGAAATCGCGCGCCGGTGCTCTCGGGCTCTGGCAATTCATGTACGGAACCGGAAAAATGTACGGTCTGGTCGAAAATTCCTACATCGACGAGCGCATGGACCCGGTAAAAGCAACGGAAGCAGCCTGCAAGTACCTCAAAAAGCTTTACGAGATCTACGGCGACTGGAACCTCGCACTGGCAGCTTACAACGCCGGGCCGGGCAATGTCAACAAAGCCATCAAGCGTTCAGGCGGAAAGCGCAATTACTGGGAAGTCCGTCCGTTCCTTCCACGTGAAACGCAAGGCTACGTTCCGAACTTCATCGCGGCGACTTATCTGCTGCATTACCACGCAGAACACAACATCGTTCCCGCAGAGAACAAATTCCATTACTACCAGCTCGATACGATGTGCCTGAGCAGCGGCATTCACATGCAAACGATCACGGCGCTCACGGCGTGGCCAAGCGAAGAAATTCAGGCGCTGAACCCGATCTACAAAACGACTTACATTCCACCGACTTCGCCTGCGCAGTGCATTACCGGCCCGCTGGATAAGATCGGACTGCTGGTGAGTCTCGAAGACTCGCTCTACGTGATGGAGAAAGCGCTTTACGGCGGCGGTCGACAGAATCCGGTGATCGCCACCAATACCAACAATCCGCCGACCAACAACAGCGATCAGATCGTGGTGTCGAATCCGGACAAGGAAATTCCGAAGACAAAAGTTGTTACGACCGTCAATTACACCTATCACCGCGTGAAAAGCGGCGAAAGTCTTGGGAAGATCAGTGCGCATTACAACGTATCCATCCAGGAGATCATGGACTGGAACAACATGACCAGCACGCGTATCAACGTGGGCCAGATGCTGAAGATCCAGACCAAGGTGACGACGACGGTTGAAAACCCGGAATACATCGAGTCGCAGGCCAACGATACGATCCAGGAAGAAGCACCGGTTGTGGACACGCCACCGACGCCGACGCCGCGCGCTACTGTGCCGAAAAGATACTACACGGTGCGTAGCGGAGACACGTTCTCCCGCATCGCCAGCAAGCACAACGTTACGATTGCTCAGCTGAAGCGCCTCAACCCGGGCGTAAACACCAGCCGAATCCGCGTAGGTCAGAAAATCCGGGTAAAATAATCCGCCGTGGGACACCACACACTTTCGGTTGTCATCATCACGCTCAATGAAGAGCGCAACATTGCCCGTTGTCTGCAGGCCGCACAAGCTGTCGCCGACGAGATCATCGTTCTCGATGCCTTTTCGACCGATAAAACCCGTGAAATCTGCGAATCGTTCCCACTCGTCCGCTTCGGGCAGCGCGCCTGGGAAGGTTATGCGGCAACGAAAAATTACCTCAACACGCTGGCTTCACACGATTACATCCTTTCACTGGATGCCGATGAAGTGCTGAGCAAAGAGCTCACGGCCGAAATTCTTGCAGAAAAAACCAACGGATTTAACGGCGTTTATTCCGTCAACCGCCTCACGAATTATTGCGGCAAATGGATTCGCCACAGCGGCTGGTTTCCAGACATCAAGCCGCGTTTGTTCCCGAAAAACGACGCCCACTGGGACGGCGCTTTTGTGCATGAAACGCTCATTTACCCGGCAGCTTTGCCTGAACAGACCTTCACCGGTGTGCTCGAACATTATTCCTATTATTCGTACCTTGACCACCGGCAGCGTGCCGACAAATATTCCCTGCTGACCGCGAAGAAATTCTATGCCGCAGGAAAAAAGGTCGGGCCGCTCAAGCCATGGCTCAGTGCCACCGGACGATTCATCGCAATGTATTTCCTCAAAAAAGGATTTCTCGACGGATGGATGGGGTTCAAGATCGCACAGATCAGCGCACAGTCGAACGTATTGAAATACCAGGAATTAAGGAGATTGCACCGTGAAAAAAACGCTGGATAGCTCAGGCAAGCGCATCGTTATCAGTCGAACCGACAGCATCGGCGACGTCATGCTTACGCTTCCCGTCGTTGCCTGGCTGAAAGAAAACTACCCGGATTGTCATGTTACTTTCCTGTGCCGCAATTACACGGAAGCCATCGTACGTTGTTATAAGGGCGTCGACGACGTGCTGCTGCTCGAGACCATCGAAGCTTTGCCAACCGTTCACCGGGCGGCTTTCATCGAATCGAAGCGTTTCGACACGATCATTCACGTTTTTCCACGAAAAGAGCTCGCACAGCTGTTCAAAAAAGCGAAAGTTGAGAACCGCATCGGCACTTCTCACCGAACGTTTCACCTGCTGACCTGTAACATTCGTCCGTCGTTTTCACGCAAGCGCTCGCCGCTGCACGAAGCACAACTGAACTTTGAATTGCTGCGTCCGTTAGGCATTACCGAATTGCCTTCGTTCGAACAGCTCAACGAGTGGTGTGGGCGCTTTGCCGTTCCTGAAACCGCTTTGCCGGATTTCATCGAATCCCATCTTTCGGGTCATTCCGTATTGCTGCATCCCAAATCGCAGGGAAGTGCCCGCGAATGGCCGATGGAACGCTATGCACAGCTCGCCGAAACACTTGCCGCGCAGGGAACGACGGTTTTCTTCACCGGAACGGAAAAAGAAGGACAGCTATTCCGCGAGCAATTGCCGGTCAACGAACGCATCGTCGACACAACCGGAAAACTCAGCATCGAACAATTACTGACGTTGATCAACCGTTCCGACGCGCTCGTAGCCTGCAGCACCGGCCCGTTACATCTGGCCGGTTTTCTCGGGAAATGCGCCATCGGATTGTTCTCTCCGCGAACGCCTATCCATCCCGGAAGGTGGAAACCGCTGGGAAAACACGCTTCGACGATCGTTAATGATCCCAACTGCCCCACCTGCAAATCCAAAAAACCGTGCGACTGCATCGCTGAAATTCCCGTGAGCCGCGTGCTGGAAGCCCTGAACGATTGCGGGTCGTGAAAGCATTCGTCAGGCATACGATCGATCTCTTGCTGTATTCCAATTGCTGGGTAGCGTTCTGCCTTTCCGGTCTTGTTCTGGGCGTGGCGCACCGCTACTGCATCGACGATTGCTGGCTGTTCGCCGCTTTCGCGTTTTTCGGAACCTTTGCCACTTATACGTTCCACCGGCTCGTTCGCAACCGTTCCTTTCAACGGGCGGCAATCGTTACCGATCGCAGCAGCTGGCAAAACCGTCAGCGACAGCTTTTGATCGTTGTTTGCAGCATTGCCGCAATAGCCGGAGCAATTCTGTTCTTTTTCCTGCCGGTTAAACCGCTTTCTCTTGTATTGCTTGGCATTTCGGGGTTGATCGTATTGTTTTATGCTCTGCCTTTTCCCACCACTAACCGTACGCTGCGGTCCTTACGCGGAACGAAGAATTACTGGATCCTGCTCGTGTGGCTCGTTCTGGTTTGCGTACCGATGATCAATCGCGGGAAAGCGATCGAAGCACTGGATATTATCGTGATCGGCATGTTTGTTTTCATCCAGATCATTCCGTTTGATATCCGCGACGTGGGTTACGATTCCCCTTCGATGCAAACCCTGCCGCAGCTGATGGGCATTACCGGNNCTGCTGGCTATTGCTACCGGGCTGCTGCTCGACCGCTACGGTTTTTCCTGGTTGCTATTGCTGACGGCCGCTTGTTCGCTCACAGGAACGTGGTGGCCGCAAAACGCTTCGCGCAATCGTTACTTAGAGCTATTGTGGGAAGTCGCGCTGCTGTGTTTGGGCATTTACTACTATTACCTGCCTTGCAATCCGGGTTGAAGTTGTTATTTTTGCCCGCAATAAACAGTGAAAGGCATGGCTACGATCTCCACTTACGATTTTACCGGAAAACGTGCGTTGGTACGCGTCGATTTCAACGTTCCGCTCAACAAGGAAACCCTTGAAATAACAGATGATACGCGCATTCGTGCTGCGTTACCGACCATCAAGCACATCCTTTCAAATGGTGGCAGCGTCGTGCTGGCTTCACACCTCGGTCGTCCGAAAGAAGGACCGGAAGACAAATTCTCTCTGCGTCACATCGTTGGTCGNNAAAATTCGCTGCCGACTGCGTTGGAGCTTCCGCTTACGATATGAGCAAACGCCTGCAGCCGGGCGAAATCCTGTTGCTGGAAAACGTACGCTTCTACAAGCAGGAAACGACCGGAACGGAATCCTTTGCCGAGCAGCTCGCTCAACACGGCGATGTTTACGTCAACGACGCTTTCGGAACGGCTCACCGCGCTCACGCCAGCACAACGGTCGTAGCGAAATTCTTCCCGCACGACAAATTGTTCGGTTTCCTGCTCGAAAAAGAGATCGAAAGCGTTGACCGCGTGCTCAACAGCGACGAAAAACCGCTCACGGCAATCGTTGGCGGCGCGAAGGTATCTTCCAAGATCACGATCATCGAGCGCCTGCTGGATAAAGTCGATCACCTCATCGTTGGCGGTGGAATGGCCTATACGTTTGTGAAAGCAATGGGCGGCAACGTCGGCAATTCACTGGTGGAAGACGATTTCCTCTCAACGGCAACCGACATCATCGCCAAAGCGAAAGCCAAAGGTGTTAATCTCTACATCCCGACGGATACGATCGCTGCAGATAAATTCGACAATAATGCTGCTACGCAGCTCGTTCCGATCGACCAGATTCCTGCCGGATGGATGGGCCTCGACGTTGGCCCGGACACGACCAAAGCCTGCGCTGAGATCATCGAAAATTCCCGTCTGATCCTCTGGAACGGACCGATGGGCGTATTCGAAATGAGCAATTTTCAGAAAGGAACGGTAGAAGTGGCCAAAGCCATCGTTCGCGCTACGGAAAAAGGGGCGTTCTCCCTGATCGGAGGCGGCGACTCGGTAGCAGCGATCAACCAGTTCGGCCTTGCGGATAAAGTAAGCTACGTTTCCACTGGAGGCGGCGCGATGCTGGAATACCTGGAGGGAATTGAGCTGCCGGGGATTAGGGCAATCAGAGATTAATTATCAATGCCACAATTAGCAATTATCAAGAGATTCTAAATCAGCAATTCTTGATAATTCAGCCATTGATAATTGCTAATTACTTGTCAAGTACTTTTGGAATCCGGAAATAATCCGAGTCTTTCTTCGGCGCGTTTTTCAGCGCTTCCGCTTGCGTGATGGTCACTTCCGGCTCGTCGGCGCGCAATACGTTGACCTCATCGCTCATAAACACCAGCGGCTCTACATCGTCGGTCGGCACTTCTGCCAGCTTTCCCATGAACGCCAAAATGTTGTTCAGGTCGCGACGAATAGCTTCTTTCGCTTCCCCTTCGAAACGCAGACGGGAAAGGTGTGCAATGTGATCGATTGTTTCTTCCGTGATATTCATGCGACAAAAATAGTAAATAGTTAGCTGTGAACGGTGAGTGGTGAACAGTTGGTGGTCTAAGGCAAATCGTAAATTGAAAGCAAACTGTTTACTGTTCACTATTCACTGTTCCCTCTCTCATCAAACCGCGGTCGATCAATGGCTGCGCGATCAGCTTGTAGGTCAGGTCGCTCAATTCCTGCTCGGAAAGCCGGTTCACTTCTTCCACGGTGATCACCGGATGCATGGCCACGCGCGAAATACCGGGGCGCGCCGGCCCGAGAATATGTCCGGGATCGGAAAACAAGTGGTAATTATCGATAAACGTTACCGGAACGATCGGAATCTTCGCACTCTTCGCCAGCTTGAACGCTCCGATCTTGAACGGGATCATCTGCGGCGTATCGTCATCGGGAATGCCGCCTTCGGGAAACACGACGATCGACCAGCCGGCCGCAATTTCCTGCCGGGCATGAATGAACGCTTTTCCGGCTTTGATACGGTCGTTCCGGAAAACCGGGATGTTCAACCGTTTGAAAAACGTCTTCACCAGTGGATAGGAAAGAATTTCACCTTTTCCCATGAACAGAAAACGGTGCTGCGGCAAAAGCGAATACATCAGGAAAATATCGAAATACGAGCTGTGATTCGAAACGATCATGTAAGGACCTTCCGGCAGCGGATGGCGCTCGACTTTCCACGTATGCACAAACGTAAGGATGCGGAACAGAAAGCTCCAGCAGACATTGATCGGAAAGGAATACTTCCGCCAGCTTTTGCGGGAAAGAATAAGAAGCAGGAAAGGATAGAAAAACAGCAGCGTGACTATAAAAACCAGCCCGACGTAGACTTTATAGCACAAGCCCAGGATGCCTTTTACAGTTTTCATGGTCCAAAAATACGCTTTCGTTCCGTTACAACGGGACTCCAAATGTTAGTTGATCTGTGAAAGCTGAAGAAAAATCTCAACCGTTCTGAATGATACATTCTGCATTCTGAATTAATTATCCGTTTCCTTTTTCCATTGCGAACCGTTATTTTCGTGGACAAATTCAATCAATATGCCCCGCATTTTAACAGGTATTCAAAGCACCGGAACGCCCCACCTGGGGAATTTGCTCGGTGCGATTCTGCCGGCTATCGAGCTGGCCGGTCAACCCGGAACAGAATCGTTTTTCTTCATTGCAGATATGCACTCTTTGA
The DNA here is from genome assembly GCA_002432085.1 of Flavobacteriales bacterium UBA5871. Taxonomy (GTDB): domain Bacteria; phylum Bacteroidota; class Bacteroidia; order Flavobacteriales_D; family Crocinitomicaceae; genus Fluviicola. The sequence continues at coordinate 13,232 of DJFN01000181.1, read as the reverse complement.
CACAGATCAAGGACGGCGCGCAGCTGCGTGAGAACACGTATTCGACAGCGGCTACCTGGCTTTCCTGCGGACTCGATCCTGAAAAAACGGTGTTTTACCGCCAAAGTGATATTCCCGAAGTAACCGAGCTGATGTGGTACCTCATGTGCTTCTTCCCGTATCAGCGCCTGACGCTCGCACACGGTTTCAAGGACAAGGCCGATCGCCTGAGCGATGTAAACGCCGGTTTGTTCACCTACCCGATGCTGATGGCAGCCGATATTTTGCTTTACGATGCCGAACAGGTTCCCGTGGGTAAGGATCAGCTCCAGCATCTCGAAATGGCGCGTGACGTTGCCGGACGTTTTAACAACATTCACGGTGACGTTTTCGTATTGCCGCAGGATAAGATCGACGAAGCAACACAGATCGTTCCCGGAACCGACGGTGAGAAAATGAGCAAGTCGCGCGGTAACATCATCAATATCTTCCTGCCGGAGAAAGAGCTCCGCAAGCAAGTGATGAGCATCGTTACGGACAGCAAAGGCGTAGACGATCCGAAAAATCCGGACGAATGCAACATTTTCGCTATCTATTCCCTGCTGGCGGGTGCGGATACCGTCGCACAGATGCGTCAGAACTACGTAACGCCGGGCTACGGATACGGACATGCGAAGCTGGCTTTGTTCGAGCTGATCCTGACGAAATTTGCAACGCACCGCGAAAAATACAACGCGCTTATGGCCGATAAGCAGCAGATTGATGCCGCATTGGCGATCGGTGCCGAAAAAGCACGTTCAATCGCAAAAGACGTATTGCTGCGCGTTCGCAAGCACGTAGGCTACTAATAGAGTGAGTTATTAACAATAGTTGGTCGTAAGGATTTTTTTTCAACAAAAGCATACAGCAGAATAAAAAGATTGTATATTTGAATCAACTTATGTTACACCAACATAAACTACTCTTATTAAACCAACAATGCTAAAGCTCCTCCTCCAGGGAGCTTTTTCATTTTCCAACCTTTCCATTGCTCAACTGAATGAATTGTTATATTTGTTGTGCTAAGACTAGAAACATCTCCATATGTTTAAACGAACACCCCTGCTTGCTACCTTGTTGCTTGTTATAGCAAGTTGTTCCTCCTCTGCTGATGACATTTCTAAACTAAAGGCTACCGGTGGCGCACGCTACGGTGGCGAAATTCGTTTCATGCTGGGCGATAAAGTGTCCACATTGCTGCCTATTCAGGCCACGGATCTTTATACACACAGGGTAACGAGCCAGTTGTTCGATCCTATTCTCGGCCTCGATGCAACAGGCAAAAATGTCGTTCCGGCACTCGCTGAAAGCTATACCATTTCGAAAGATGCCACCGTTTTTACGTTTAAAATCCGCAACGGCGTTTACTTCCACGACGATGATTGTTTCGGTGGCGAAGGACGAGAGCTGACAGCCGAAGACGTGAAATTCACCCTCGACATGGCTTGCAGCGGGCTGAAAGAAAACGAAATAAGCTGGTTGTTGGTGGACCGCGTAAAGGGCGCGAAAGCATTCAACAGCGCTTCTCACACCAGCTTCAAGGAAGGCGGCGTGGAAGGCATCCAGGCAACGGATAAAAACACACTCGTTGTAACGCTGGCCGAGCCTTGCGTGAACTTCGATAAAATCCTCACTTTCGGCGGCTTCGGTGTTTTCCCGAAAGAAGCTTATGATACTTACGGCAAAGACCTGAAAAACCACCCGGTGGGAACAGGACCGTTCATCCTGAAAGAAAAAACCGACAAAAAGATTCGCCTCGAGCGCAATTCACGCTACTGGAAAAAAGACCAGTTCGGCAACCAGCTGCCTTTCCTCGGAGCAGTCGAAATTACCTATGCAACCGACAAACGCAGCGAGCTGATGGCTTTCCGCAACCAGAAAATCGACCTCGTACTGGAAATTCCGGCCGAAGAAGTGGAAAACGTACTGGGCTCGCTCCAGGAAGCACAAGCAGGTAAAACCGTAAAACACAAAGTAGATTCCAAACAGGCGGCTGCGCTGACCTACATCGCTATGTCGCAGGACAACCCGGTGTTCAAGGATGTGCGCGTTCGCAAAGCATTCAACATCGCTGTTAACCGCGATCAGCTGGTGAATGAAACGCTCATGGGCGAAGGCTATCCGGCGAAAAACGGATTCATTCCGAATACGGATTTCTACAACGCTTCCCGTGTGAAAGGATTTGCTTTCGATGTAGCCAAAGCACAGGCACTCCTGGCTGAAGCCGGTTATGCAGGCGGCGCAAACTTTCCGGTGCTGACACTTTACGTAGCGGGTAAAAACGATTCGGATTACCACCGCCTGGCGAAAGGAATTGCCGAGCAGCTCAAGCAAAACCTGAACATCAATCTGACCGTTAAGCTCTGCTCCATCGAAGAGCGTTCGGCAGCAATTGCATCCGGCAAAGCGTCTATTTGGGTGAGCACCTGGATCGCCGATTATCCGGATCCGGAAACCTTCCTGAGCTTGTTTTACGGTGGAAACATCAAGGCGAACGCTACGTTTGTGAACCCGTTCAAATACAAAAGCCCGGCGTTCGATAAGCTGTACGTTCAGGCTTCCAAAGAGCTGGATGCAGCCAAACGCCTCGACCTGATCGTGAAATGCGACCAGATGATTGTTGACGATGCCGTAGTGATTCCGGTAATGAACAGCGATTTCATCACAATGATCAACTCACGCGTGCGAAATTTTGAGACGAATTCTTTGGAAATGCTCGACTTTTCTGCTATTTTTATCAAAGAGCCTAAATAGAGGCTCCGAGTGAAAGTCAAATCTTATTAAACCTCTCAGCTTGCGAGAAAAAAGCCCTGGCGTAACCGTCGGGGCTTTCTTTTGGTGAAGCTCGCCCCTCGCCTTTACACAAAGACAATACTCCGTTAACATCCGGGCTGCACGTCGCCAGTACTTTTACGGCCAGATTAGTCTGAAGCGCAAGATTCCTGCAGGCTTTGTGAATTTAGCTCTGCAGGAATACTTCAGAAATTTTACCATCCGAATGCGCAGAACCGAGCACAAAAACGTGCATTTTTGTAATATGGGCTACATTAACAGGGAATTAAGCTGGCTTTCCTTCAATGAGCGCGTCTTACAGGAAGCACTGGACGAACAGGTCCCGCTGGTGGAACGCATGCGCTTCCTGGGAATCTATTCCAATAACATGGACGAGTTCTACCGGGTTCGCGTAGCCAATATCAAGCGCATGATCAACCTCCAGAACAAAAAAGTGGAGGGTTTCAAGGGCACGCCGCAGGATCTGTACGACGAGATCCGCAATGTGGTGATCAAGCAGCAGCGTTTGTTCGAACAAGCATATAACACCATTCTCGAACAGCTTTCCAAAGACGGTATTCACCAGCTCGACGAACATTCCGTGACACCGGCACAGCGCGCCGAGCTGAACGATTATTTCCGCAAGGACGTCGTTCATGATGTGGTGCCGATCATTCTCGATAAAAAAACACCCTTTCCACGTCTTAGGGACAAAGCCATTTACCTGGCCGTTCGCATGGAATGGGACCGCAAGCGCAAGGCCCGTTATGCTTTGATCGAAATTCCGTCTTCCATTCCGCGGTTCTATACGCTGAAACACGACAAAGGACAGGCGATCATTCTGCTCGACGACATCGTCCGACTGAACCTCGCCGATCTGTTCCCGGTATTTTCCTTCGATGCGATCGAGGCATTTACCTTCAAATTCAGTCGTGATTCGGAATTGAACCTCGACGACGACGTTTCCATGTCGCTGATCGAGAAAATGGAGAAAAGCATCAAGCAGCGTAAAAAGGGCGAACCGGTGCGTTTCGTTTACGACCACCGCATGCCGGAAGATCTGCTCGATCTGTTGCTCAAAAATCTCAACCTGAAAGCCGGCGTAAACACCATTCCTGGCGGGAAATACCATAATTTCAAGGATTTCATGCGTTTTCCCGATTTCGGGAAGCCGCATTACCTCTACCCGAAGCAGTTGCCGCATGCGCATCCGTTATTGGAAGGCAAACGCAGCCTGATCCGGGAAGTCATTAATAGAGACGTGCTGCTGCATTTCCCTTACCAGCGCTTCGATTACGTGGTCGATCTGCTGCGCGAAGCGGCCATCGACCCGAAAGTGCAATCGATCAAAATCAACGTATACCGCGTGGCCGACAATTCACAGGTGATGAATGCGCTGATCAATGCCGTCAGCAACGGGAAAGAGGTCCTGGTAGTGCTCGAATTGCAGGCGCGTTTCGATGAGGAAAACAACCTCTACTGGGCAGAGCGACTGAAAGATTACGGCGCCCGCGTACTTTATGGCTACGAAGGCATGAAAATCCACTCGAAGCTGATCCAGATCCGTCGCGTTTCCAACAAGACCGAACAGCTGATCACGTATGTCGGGACGGGTAATTTCAACGAGAAAACATCGCGTATTTACACCGATCTCGGATTGCTGACCATCAACCGCAATATCGCGCTGGAAGTACAGCAGGTATTCGATATGATGGAGCAGACGATCCGCCACCGCGCATTCCGTACGCTGCTCGTTTCACCGCTGAATATGCGCCGTAAGCTGCTGACTTTGATCCAGAACGAGATCAAGAATGCGCAGAAAGGCAAACCGGCTAAGATCCGGCTCAAGCTCAATAACCTGGTCGATAAGCAAATCATCGATAAACTCTATGCGGCTTCCACTGCCGGAGTCAAAGTCGAGCTGATCATTCGCGGCATCTGCTGCCTGATCCCGAAGCTGAAAAACAAGAGTCAGCACATTGAAGGCATCAGCATTGTGGACCGCTACCTCGAGCATTCACGCTTCATGATCTTCCACAACGACGGTCATCCGCAGTATTATATCAGCTCGGCCGACTGGATGGAACGCAACCTCGATAAACGCATCGAAGTTAGCGTGCCGATTTACGACAAAGCTATTCAGCAGGAGCTCGAAACCATCTTCGACATTCAGTGGAACGATACCGCCAAGGCCCGCATCCTGGATAAATCACAGCGAAATGCTTACCGGAAAGCTACCGACGAGCCGGTGAATTCACAACAGGAATTGATGCGTTATTACGGCGAGCTGGTCCATCTGCCAAAAACTGCCCAGAAGAAGCCTGTAAAAAAGAAAAACACGGAGGAAGACGCAGCCTGATTACAGCTCTTTTTTCATCGACTCTGCCATTTCGCAGGTAATCAACGGCAGGTAAATTTCCACGCTTACACCACCAAAGCTGCGCTCGCGAATAAGGTAGCTGGCGCTGTCTTTATTGATCTTGTTGACGATATCCAAGCGGTCGTTAATGATCTCGGAAGCACGCGTCGACGTACCGGCCTTCAGCCCTTTTCCGTTGTCGGTGATTTTGATTTTCAGCTCATTGCCCTGCTGATCGAAACGCAATTCGATCTGTCCTTCATAGGCAATGTTACGGAAGCCACGCTCGATGCTGTTCTCTACGAACGGCTGTAAAAGCATGGTTGGCAGGCAGACATTCGCCTGATCAATCTGTTCGTCGACAATCACCGAATAAGTAAAGCTTTTATTGAGTCGGTCGCGCTGCAATTCCATGTAGGATGTGAGCAATTCGATCTCTTTGTCGAGCGTCAGGAAATCGTCGTGTGAGCTGTCGAGCGACTGACGGATAAGCTTCGTGAAAATAGCCAGCTTTTTGGCTACGTCGGTATTGTTTCCCGAAGCGGCGCCTTGCTGGAGGCTGGTCAACGCATTATAAATGAAATCCGGATTGATGCGTGCACGCTGGAGCCGCTGTTCCATTTCCAGCTTTTCCTGGCGGGAGCGCATGTTCTTCTGGCGGAAAACGATGAAAATATAGCAGGCCAGCAACGCCAGAACGATACTTCCGACCGTGATCAGCTTAGAGCGTAGATTACCGATCTCGCGCTGTTGTTCGAGCAGCTTTCGGTCCTGTTCGTATTCCGATTGCGTTTTTTCACGGCGCACGCGGTGGTATCGTTCCTCCAGCTCTTCCAGCTTGCCGTGTGTCTTCTCGTTTTCGAGCTTGAGCACGTTTTCCCGCTGACGAACGAGCTCTTCGTAGACCGTTAAGGCCCGCTCGTATTCGCCGCTTAGCTTGGCGCAGTTATAAAGCAATTCGAGTCCGTCGCGAATCTTGTACGGATTATCGAGCTTAACAGCATAAGCCAGGCTCGAATCGGCACAAACGTAAGCTTTGTCGTATTGCTTCAGCTCGAGGTAAATATCGGCCATATCGGCATAAATACCATTGCGTTCCTGCAAATGAACGGCCGGCTGCGCGAAGTAAAGCGCACTGTCGAGATAAACCAGCGCCTGGCGGTAATTCCGTTCGTGGTATTCTTTGTCTTCCAGCAGGTTGTAACCGCGAATGTATCCTTCCGCATAACGGATCCGCTGTGCCAGCCGAAGACCGAAAACAGCCGTATGTTGGGCTGAATCGAGCAGCTCGGCTTTACCCGTTGCCTGGAACTGGTGGTAGTACCGGTAGGAAAGATTATAGAGATTTTCGACCTTGCTTTTGCCATCGGGAAGAATCACGGCCAGCGGATGTGCCATAGCTATGTAGCCACGCGCCATGTCTTCCTTGCCTTGTTTGGACATCGCGCTGGAAAGCGACAGCAGGACACGCGCCTGCAGGTTTTTGTTCTCGGCTTTTTTCAACAAACCGAGCGCGCGGTTATACAGACCAACGGCGTTGTCGAAATTCCCGATACGCAGCTGCAGATCGCCTGAAAGGATCGTATATTCCAGGTAATTCGATGCCGGGCAACGCAAGCTGTCGAGCACCGATTTTTCCTGCTTGAGAAATTGCGTCACACCTTCGAAATCGTCCTTTTGCATCGCGTTCACGGCTTCCAGGTGGAAGGCATACGCGCGGCAGGCAGCCGAACCGGTCTGGCGCAGCTGATAGATCTCTTTCTGAAGGCTTTCCGGTTTGTATTCGGTGACCGCTTCGAAATCGCGGTGGCGGATGAGCTCGCTTTTCAGGGAACAATCACAGCGTTTCTGACCGAAGGCAGAAAAAACGGCGATCACGCATATCCCTGAGAGCAATTTGTTCATACGCATAAAACAGTTTCAAATGTAGGGGATAATGTTGGATGTTGGGCTTTCGGAAAACGAAAAAGGGACCCTTCGAAGAAGAATCCCTTTCCTGACTGTGTTTTTACTTATGCTACGAATTCAGCCAACCTAAAACCTAAAAAGTATATGATAAACCAAAAGTGAGCGGGTAAACTGCTGCTGTTTTGTCCGTGTCGAAGAGCGGAAGCAGACTGTAGTTTGCAAAGACGCCCCAGCTGTTGTAGCCTAATTTAACTGCTGCATCCAGTCGGAAAGCGTTGAGCGCATAGGTGTCGCGGCTCACGGCTTTGCTGTCTTCCGTTTTCGTTTTCACGCTGGAACCGATGCGGATACCTCCGATAACTCCGGCAGCAAGGTAGAAGCCGTTGTCATCGCCATCGCCGTTGGTGCAGAACTCCAGCAAAAGCGGAACGGTCAGGTAGCTTGCACGCAGCTTGTTCTTGGTGAAGCTGTTGACTGTATCCTGCGTAACCCAAAGGGAATCGCTGTCGACATTCAGCGCTTGTTGTTTCAGTCCTACACCGGTGAAGTTGAAGCCCAAACCGGTGGTCAGACCGATGTAGTTGCGATAAATCGGAAATTTGTGTTCCAGGATGTTGATGTTCCAGCTGAAAGATTTCCCCGGATCGTTTTCCCACTGCGGATCGTCCGGGAAGCTGCTTTTCATGGAGCTGTTGAGCAGAAGCGTCGGTCCGAACTCGATACCGGCCCAGTGTCCGTCCGTATCCGGCTTGTCATCCTCTTCTTCTCCTTCGCCGTCTTCTACGGTCAGCGTATCGCCTTTCACGCTCACATCTCCTTTAGAGATGATAACAATCTCGCTTTCTCCAAGCTTGAAGCGTGTTGTGTCCGGTTCTTCCTGTGCTGTTGCGCCCCAAGCAAGCAAGATGCCAAGTGCGCTGGTAATAATCTTTTTCATGGCTTGTATTGTTAAATCGTTTTCTTTCATTTTCATCCCCGGTCGTTTCCGGGTTATTTGTCCGTAAGACCTGTGAAGCGGTTTTTTGTTACAGCGGGATGAAAAAAAATTTACAGGAACAAATTAAATTATTGATATACAACCACTTGTTTTTATAAAATTCCTCCCTTGAGGGAGGATGAAGGAGGGTGGCAATCACCGGGATTGCGGTTTCCTCCCCCTCTGTCCCCCTCCAAAGGGGGAGGCTTAACCCCTCAACAAACAATCGTTACGATAAAGATTTAGCTATTTTTGCCGCATCATTTCATTGCATTATGTACAGAACGCACACATGCGGAGAGCTCCGCGCAGCACACATCGGACAGGAAGTTACCCTTGCAGGCTGGGTCCAGCGATCCAAAGACCTCGGCGGAATTACTTTTGTCGATCTGCGCGACCGTTACGGCA
>DJFN01000181.1:0-4770 GCA_002432085.1 Flavobacteriales bacterium UBA5871 | reverse complement strand
GTGTGCAGAAGCGCGCAAACTGGGCCGCGAGTTCGTTGTACAGGCAATCGGAACGGTGATCGAGCGCTCCAGCAAGAACACGAAGATCCCGACCGGTGAGATCGAGATCAAAGTGAGCAGCCTGAAGGTACTGAATGCTGCCAAGCTGCCTCCGTTTACGATCGAAGACGATACAGACGGTGGTGATGAGCTCCGTATGAAATACCGCTACCTNNTGAAATACCGCTACCTCGACCTGCGACGCAATCCGGTCCAGGAGAAGCTGCGCTTGCGCAACCAGGTAGCACTGGAAACGCGTAAATACCTCGACGGCGAAGGATTCTGGGATGTTGAGACACCTTACCTGATTAAATCGACGCCGGAAGGTGCCCGCGATTTCGTTGTGCCGAGCCGCATGAACGAAGGCGAATTCTACGCGCTTCCGCAATCTCCGCAGACTTTCAAGCAATTGCTGATGGTTTCCGGATTCGACCGTTATTACCAGATCGTGAAATGTTTCCGCGATGAAGACCTTCGTGCCGATCGTCAGCCGGAATTCACCCAGATCGATTGCGAAATGGCGTTTGTAGAGCAGGAAGATATTCTGCAGACTATCGAAGGCATGGTGAAGCACTTGTTCTCGGCCGTTCGCGGTGTGGAATTCAAAGAGCCGTTCCCGCGCATGACTTACGCCGAAGCAATGGCGAAATACGGTTCTGATAAGCCGGATATCCGTTTCGGGATGGAGCTGACCGATCTGAACGACCTTACGAAAAACAAAGGCTTCCAGGTAGCCGACGACGCTGAAGCCGTGATCGGTATTGCCGTTCCGGCTTGCGCCGAATACACACGCAAGCAGCTCGACGAGCTCACAGAGTGGATGAAGCGTCCGCAAATCGGCGCGAAAGGCCTGATTTACGTGAAATGTAACGCCGACGGCACCTTCAAAAGCTCGGTAGATAAATTCTATTCCGAAACCGATCTGAAAGCGTGGGCTGAAAAAACCGGTGCAACAGCAGGCGATCTTATTCTCGTAGTGAGCGGTGCTTTAGACAAAGCACGCAAGCAGATGAACGAGCTGCGTCTCCACATGGGAACAACGCTCGGGCTCCGCAAGCCGGACGAATTCAAACCATTGTGGGTCGTTGACTTCCCGCTGCTGGAATGGGACGAAGAATCCGGTCGTTTTTATGCGATGCATCACCCGTTCACTGCTCCGAAGCCGGAAGATATCGCACTGATCGAAAGCGATCCGAAAGCCGTTCGCGCCAATGCGTATGACCTTGCCATTAACGGCGTGGAAGTAGGCGGTGGATCGATCCGTATCCACGACCGCGAGCTGCAGGCTCAGATGTTCGAGCTCTTAGGCTTCACTCCCGAGGAAGCGGAAGAGCAATTCGGCTTCCTGATGAACGCCTTCGAATACGGTGCTCCGCCACACGGGGGACTGGCATTCGGTCTCGATCGTCTCGTTGCAACGATGAACGGGTCCGACACGATCCGCGATTACATCGCCTTCCCGAAAAACAACAGCGGCCGCGACACGATGATCGACGCTCCTTCGGCAATCAATCCGGCACAGCTGGACGAGCTGAAGATCGTTTTGAAAAGCTAACAAGCCTTCTTAAACGACAGATCCCCGAACGAAGTTCACAGTTCTTTCGGCTGAAAGTGGTATCTTCAGGGGCATGAGTCCTTATATCACTATTATCGCTTTCAGCGGAATTGTCATTCTGAGCTTTTTCTTCAACCAGATCTCGAAACGCACGAATATTCCCAGCGTATTGATGCTCATCGGGTTGGGAATGGGCATCAAAGCGGTATTAAATGCTTACCATGTTGCTCAGCAGGATTTCGGGCTGGACACTATCCTTGAAATATTAGGCAATGTCGGCATCGTGATGATCGTGCTGGAAGCATCGCTTGACCTTGAGCTGGCCCGCGAAAAACGCGGATTGATGATCCGGGCCTTCTTTGTTGCTGCGGTCTCTTTTACTGTAATCCTGTTTGCACTGGGTTTTTTATTCCAGCACCTTTTCCCGGCCAGTCATTTCTACACCTGCCTGGTCTATGCCGTTCCGCTTTCCATCATGAGCAGCTCCATCATCATCCCGAGCGTAGGATCGCTGAGCAAGAACAAACGGGAATTTATGATTTACGAAAGCACTTTTTCGGATATCATCGGAATCATGGTGTTCTATTTCATGCTCAGCGCGGAAGGATCGACCGACAATACTTCTGTGGCCATCGATATCGGCCTGAACATCCTGTTCACGGTGCTGCTTTCCGTTTTTGCGGCGTTCGCGCTGGTTTTCTCCATGCAACGCCTTACCATGGAAGTAAAATTGTTCCTCATCGTTGCATTGCTGCTGTTTTTGTATTCGCTTGGCAAGATGTTCCACCTCTCGTCGCTGCTGCTCATCCTGGCTTTCGGGCTCGTGCTGAACAATACCCACGTATTTTTCCACGGACGATTCAAGCGTTATTTCAATGATAATATCGTAAAAGAGATCCTGAGCGATTTTCACAAGCTGACACTGGAAAGCGCTTTCCTGATCCGCACTTTTTTCTTTGTGATCTTCGGGTTCAGTATTTCATTTGCGTCTTTGTATTCGCTGGAAATCGCGCTCAACAGCCTGATCATCGTCGCTGTTCTATATGCCGTTCGCTTCCTGTGTCTCCGATTTATGGCCAGAACGCACCTGTTCCCGGAATTGTTCATCGCTCCCCGCGGACTGATCACCATTTTGCTGTATTTTTCCATCCAGAAAAGCAACGGGTTTACCATCCCGGCGTTTGATACCGGACTGCTACTTTATCCTGTGCTGATCACCAGCTTGATCATGACCATCGGATTGCTGACACACAAAGGGGAAAAAGTATCCGACGCGCTGCTGAGCCAGTTGCCCAAATTAAAACACACGAAAAAAGATGAATCGCATTAACAGCCTCTGTTTCCTGCTACTACTGATCAGCGCCTGCGGAACGCTCAACAAAAACGGTGGCGGAAAGCAGGTCCGCGTAACCGGAACGATGTACCTTGAAAAACCCATTTGTCTGCCCGGTGAGGCTCCCGCAAAAGGCGATCCCGTTCCGATGGCCAATGTGACGTATTACATCAAGGACGGCAGTATCAACGATCCGAATGTGATTGCCGACAAACAGCTGAAAACCGACTCGACCGGCGCGTTTACCCTGAAACTGAAACCGGGCACGTATGCCATCGTCCATCCGGACAAGCTGATGACATACGGTGAATTTCGTTTGAAATATGGCGCTACGTCGACTTACTACAAAGACCGCGACGACGATTGCTTCAAACGTTGGTACGATGCGGCAGATTTCCTGTTGAGAGTGGAAAATGATACAGCCGTGGCCTTCCTAGTGAAATCGCGCTGCTATACGAATACGAATCCTTGTCAGGAATACACGGGTCCGAAATAAGCCCCGGAACGAAAAAAGTGAACAAGTCGTTTCCATAGTGCTCGACTGTTGATCTGAAAATAGAAGCTTGGAAAGCTACTCGATAGCAGCATCGGCAAAAGAAGAATAAAAGCGCTTTAAACAAGCCAGGGATTGTTATTGAAACCCTTATAAACAGGGCTTTCCTGCTATTTACTGCGTATTCCCTTACTATATACTCCCTGTTAAAGTGCTGTATGGTTGCTGAAAGGTTGCTGGGATGCGTGAAGGATTTAACATCGAGGTGGGCGATTCATTCTTGAAATCCTATTTAACCCAAGTCCTGGTGACGGGAAGACTGGTGACCGGAAGACCGAAACACCTTATTCCGTCTTCCTTCCTACAAGCCTGAGTGTATACGCTTTCGGGTTGCGGATGGAATCGCCTGTAATTCCGAGCTGAACGATGCGATCGTCATACACCTGGTAGCGGATGATCCGCGCGGAGTCTTTCAGATTGTTTTCAGAAAGGTAATAGATCGGCTGCCTGGTTTTCTTATCGCGGAAACGCTTCCATTCACCGTTCGAGATCAAGACTTCATCACCGTCTTCGGTAGCGTCTTTATAGGTTTCGGAAAGTCGGTAGATACCGCTCGAATCACCTTTCATGGACAAATGCTGCTCAATTCCCGGACAATCGGCGCAAGGAATCGTACCGGAATAAACGCGCAGTCCTTTGAGCTTCTTTTCTTTCGGTTTTGCCGTTTCTTTTTCGGTGCGCGAAACAGTAGTATCTTCCGGACGGTGCTCAATGCATCCGCTCAGTACCAGCCATCCTGTCATTAACCATGCTAACTGTTTCATACAAGCAAAAATACGATTATTCATCCCAAAATACACTCAGCTTACCAATCGACGTGCCAGATTCCAGCGCAGTATGAGCTGTCGTGAATTCGCGCTGAGAAAACTTTCCGCCTATGACCGGCGTGATCGCTCCATCCTGTGCCAGCTCAACCACAGCCTGCAAACAATCGGCAATAACCTGCGGTTTGTGATCTGCTATTTTGAGCATATTGATTCCGATCAGACTGCGCGATGTCATCATCAATCCGATCGGAATCGTCAAGCCCATTTTCCAGACAAAAGCAAGTCCGCCGAACAAACCCGATTTTCGCAATTCCGAGCCGCCGAACAGCACCAATCTTCCGCCTGTTCTGAGCAATGAGCGGTCTTTTTTAAATGTCGAACCCCCAACGGGATTGAAGCTCACATCCAGTTTTTCGGTGCCGAGCCATTTCTGCACGCTGGCGGCATAATCCGTTTCCGAGTAGCAAACGATCTCGTCGGCACCCAGCTCACGAACCACGGCTTCTTTGAGACGCGAGCCGAT
>DJFN01000104.1 GCA_002432085.1 Flavobacteriales bacterium UBA5871 | reverse complement strand
CAACTACCTTGATGCCGTTATCGGTAAACACTTTATCGTCCGGACGATCCTCGTTGTCGAACGTCAGCTGGTACATCAGTCCCGAGCATCCGCCGCCCTGTACACCTACACGGATGAAAAAGCCTTCCTTGCCTTCATCCTCCATGAGTCGAAGAGCTTGTTTTTTAGCCTGTTCCGTTACTGTTATCATGATCGTGCGTTTGTATTTATTTAGAACAATTTTAAATAAATAGCAATTTACGCCACAAAAATACCACTTTTATNNCGATCGAATCTTTACCGCTTTGTGAACCAACACCGGCAACTTTTTAATGAATTCCGGCGTCTGAAAACCACACTAAGAAACAAAATTTACTACTGAAATGAATAAAACAAGTCTCCTACTGCTTGTTTTGATCGGCTTTCCTGCAAGTCTCGATGCCCAGGAACAAACCGTCAGACAGGTAGCCGTTCAACCGAATGGCGTGGTGGTTCACGAAGCCGCCGGTGTGGAAGGATTCACCCCAACCACCGTCCAGCAGCAACCTTCCGGCAAACCGGTCTCCGAATGGAACCTCGCCGAATGCATCGATGCCGCCCGGATCATTACCAGAAAGCTTGAAAAAGCAACCGCCGAAGCGAACGAGCAGGAAGCACAACGCTACCAGACCGCATTAGCGGAAATCGAAGCGCGTAAACAACAGCTCATCCAGTCCGGAAATTAAGATGAAAAAGTACTTCCTCACAGGAATGCTGCTGGCTGGACTGGCCGGCAGCTCCTATGCACAGATCACCGCAAACGGCAACAGCGGTACCTCATCTACTGTTTATACCAACGGAGCGCCGAGCGATCCGATCTATATCTGGTGCAGCGATGTGCTTTCCACTACGCAGGGAAGCCTCACGGCGACCACATCGAACGGAACGGCACCGTATACCTTCAACTGGTTCTACCACAATCAATCCAGCTCTTCCTGGGTGCCGTTTACAACGCAGACAGGGCTGACCTCGACCATCAACGGACTGGCCAGCGATGGCTACCGGGTGGAGATCCGCGACGCGAACGATGTGATCGTCGACTGCGACATCGCCTGGGTCTGGAACCTGAACACGGAAGTGGTCGCCAGTCACACACGCACCAATTGCGACCAGGCCAACCTGGGCTCATCGGTCAATACCACCGGGACGTTCTCCTATTACAATCCGCCGCCGCCGGAATCGCTGATCAATGCAAACACCGAGATCACGGTCTGCTTCAGCGCCAATCATACCTACGTTTCGGATCTGGCGTTCTACCTGGTTGGCCCGCCATCGTGCGGCAGTCCGACCATCGTGCTCTCGCCCAATCCCGGCGTGCTGGATCCGGATGACGACGTTTGCAACAGCGGGAACAATGTCAGCAACCTGTGTTTTACGACCGAAGCCGCCGGCAACCTGAACGTTTGCGGCGCTGCGGTGCCGCTTACCGGTACGTATGATTCCTACGGTTCGGGAACGGCGATCAACTGGTCGGGACTCATCGGCTGCAACGCCGCATCCGGAGGCTGGAGAGTGCAGATCTNNGTGCAGATCTACGACTGCATCGGCGCCGATGTCGGTGCGTTGACGAATGCGAACATTACTTTTTCGAACCTGACATCTGTTTGCGGCTCGCCGACCCAGATCTCCTACAGCTCCGGATCGATCAACTCGGCGATCAACGATAATTCCTGTACAGCGGGAACCGCTTCGATCTTCCAGGTGCCGCTGCCGATCGAGCTCACACAGCCGATTACCGTGAATGCCGTCACAACCGTTCAATGGACATCCGTTCCGGGAATGAGCATTCAGAACGCAACCACTCCGAATGCCACAGCACTGGATGTTCCGGCCAATACCAGCGTGCAGTTCATCCAGACGGCCATCACCACCTTCGACGGCACAATGTGTCCTTCCGATGACACGACTACGGTTTATTACGAATTGCCGGTCGTTTCGGGCGGCGTCGACCAGGAGATCTGCGAGGAAGAAACCGCNNTCGTGACGCTTTCCGGTTCGGGCGCGCAGACGTACGAATGGAACAACGGCGTAACGAACGGTGTGCCGTTCTCACCTGCTACCACACAAACCTACCAGGTGATCGGAACCGCAGCCGACGAGTGCAAGGATACCGCTTACGTCGCTGTGACCGTTCACGAATTGCCGGTGATCGATGCAGGCGACGATCTGAAGATCTGTCTTGGAACGGAGATCGTTCTTTCTGCGAGCGGCGCTGAGACTTACAGTTGGGACAACAGCGTTCCCAACGGAACGAGCTTTGCGCCACCGGTAGGTGTTCACCAGTATATCGTGACCGGAACGGACGAAAATGGCTGTGAGAACACCGATACGGTCGAGATCGAAGTGCTCGAATTACCCGTTTCCGTTATTGGCTCTACCGATCCGTTGACCNNCGGTCTTCCGGGACTGGTGGTGGATTTTACCAATAACAGCCAGTTCGCCGACACCTATTACTGGGATTTCGGGAATGGCCAGTCGCAGACAACTTACACCACCGCAGGAACAACGAGCACCTATAACAGTCCGGGTGTTTATACCGTTGTGCTGGTGGCTTCCAACGACGTGTGCGAGGACGAATCCACCCTGACGATCGAGATCATTTACGAGCCGCTGATCATTCACGTTCCCAATGTCTTTACGCCTGATGGCGACGGCACGAACGACGTTTTTGCGATCGATGTCGAGAACGGCGTTTCCATTAACGTCCTCATCGTCAACCGCTGGGGCAACCAGGTGGCCGAGATCAATGATTTTGACGAATCGTGGGATGGAAAGGTCAGTAATGGTGAAACACACGAAGGAACTTACTTTTTCACCTATACCATTGTCGGCAAGGATGGCTCCACAGCAGAAGGACAAGGCTTTGTCGAGCTGGTAAAGTAAATCCGACCCAAAAAATCAGGAAAAGGTTGTCCTTTACGGGGCAGCCTTTTTTACTTGTTTAGCTGTACATTTGTAGCATGCGTGTATTACATGAATTAACGCCTGAAACGCGGTTCAACAATCCGATCGTAACGCTGGGAACCTATGACGGCGTTCACCTGGGCCACCAGCAGATCATCCGCGCGATGGTGGAAGATGCCCGTAAAAAAGGCTCGGAATCGGTACTGCTGACCTTTCATCCGCACCCGCGAATGGTGTTGTATCCCGACAGCCACACGGTCCGCCTGATTGATACGGTGGACGAAAAACTCAAAAAACTTGAAAAGCTCGGTCTCGACACCGTCATTCTTTATCCTTTTACGTCGAAGTTTTCCCGCATGACGGCCGTTGAATTCGTGCGCGATATCCTTGTAGACAGCATCGGGGTGAAGGAAATGATCGTGGGCCACGACCACCATTTCGGAAAGAACCGCGAAGGCGATTTTCAGCAACTGGTCGAGCTCGGACAGCTTTACGATTTTACGGTGAAGGAAATTCAGGCTTTCGATCTGGACGGCGTAACGATCAGCTCAACGAAGATTCGCAAAGCACTGGCCGAAGGCGATATGAAAACTGCGGCACAGTTTCTGGGAACACCTTACCAGCTGTCAGGAACGGTCATTCACGGCAACAAGCTCGGTCGAACGATCGGCTTTCCGACAGCCAATATCGAAATGGACCAAGCAACGAAAATGCTTCCCGAACTGGGCGTTTACGCGGTGAAAGTCGAGCTGAACGGCCGACGTCTCGATGGCGTGATGAATATCGGAAAACGTCCTACCGTGCAACAGACCGACAAAATTTCCGTTGAAGTATTCATATTCGATTTTTCGGAAGACATTTACGGCGAAACGCTGACTGTTTCGTTTTACGAACGGCTCCGGGGTGAACAGCAGTTCAGCTCCATCGATGCCTTAAAAGAACAACTGATAAACGATGAACGCGAAGCTCGTGCTGTGCTTGCTGCTCTTGTTTAGCCTACCGCTGAACGCACAGGATTCTTTAAAAGTCTATTCCTGGGAAGACGCGTTTGCCACCCCATCACCCGATTCTGTAAAAGCCATCGACGCCACCCGACTCAAATGGGAAAGCGTTCCCGAAGAGCTATTTCAGTTCAAATACCTCGTTTACCTGAATCTAAGCCGCAACCGATTAACGAGTCTTCCGGATATCAGCTCGCTGACGAAGCTTCGTCACCTGGACCTTTCCCGTAACAAGTTCGCTAATTTCCCTGTCGAATTGTGCAAAATGACTTCCCTGAAACGTCTATCGCTCGGCGCCAACGAAATCGAGTCGCTGCCGGAATGTATCGGTTATTTTTCGGAACTGATTTACCTCGATCTGTGGGACAATCCGATCAAGAAACTGCCTGAACAGCTCACCAAAGTCACGACGTTGAAAACGGTCGATCTGCGCGGGATTCTCTTCAGTAAACCATTCCAGGAAGGCTGGCGCAGTAAAATGCCGAATGTGACGTGGTATTTCGATTATCCTTGTGATTGTATGGATTGATTTGCTTCACCACAAAGGAGCAAAGACAAAACTTATAGCCCATACTGCTTAAGAAAGCAAAGATACTATCGGTTAAACTGATAACTCCCACAAAATGTTGGCTGAGTAAAGAATTAGTATTGAAACCGAGATAAATAGATTTCAACTAAATGCCTTTGCTCACTTCCTCAAGGAAAACATGTAATAAATCTTTGCTCCCTTTGTGGTGAACCTGTCATGCTCTCTAAGGTATGATCACCGTCTTCACACTTTTCGTCCGTGCCGAGAAATACCCCAGGCAGCCCGTAAAATTGGAAGTTGGATTGGCCGGCGTAACGTCTTCGCTGTTCTGTGCAAGCGCGTAGAAGTATTTGAAAACCGGCTTGTCAATGCCGAACATTTCCACACGGGCGGTATCTCCCGACTCAAAATCGAACGCGAACAGCGGCTGCAGCTGGTAGTTTCCGTCCGTGAACTGATCGTCCTGGAGGTTGTAGCCGGAAAGTCGCTCGTTATTACGATACATCAGGAACTGGTAATAATTGGCAACACCTGCAGGATCGAAACGCGCCGGCGTGATCATCGGCACGGTATCAGGACCGAAAATGAAGTTCTCGATCATCAGCGTATCAATCGGAACGACTCCCGGAATCGTACTGGAAGCCTGGAAAACCTGTCCATCGACGGAAACCGAAAGCGTATACGTTCTACCTTCCACACCCGGATAGCCCGTAGCCTGGTATTGTCCGTTTCCGATTGACGTCAGCGTTTGCGTATTGCCAAGGTTGTCGGTCAGAATGACTACGGCGTTGTTCACCAACGGAACGCCATTTGGGTTCTCGAGGGCGATCGTTTTGGAAACGGTCACGATGTGCGACGATTCGCCTTCGGTGACAAAACCTTCGATAACGAACTGCTCGTTTCCTTCCTCCAGATCGAGGTCGATGACTTTTTCGCAGGAAACGGCCAGTAGTGCAAGGACTGCAAACAAATAAACGGGAAGCTGTCTGAATGTGCGCATGTTTACTTGAATTTAAAGTTATATGTGATCGCCGGAACCCAGCGGAATAAGCTGACCTGCACGGCTTCGATGATGTTCGGATTGTTTTCGTTCTCGCGGAAGCTGATCGAATAAGCGTTTTGTCTTCCGTAAGCGTTGTACAGCGAGAAGTTCCAGCTGCTTTCGAATTTTTCGGTCTCGCGGGTAATCCACGTTACACCCAGATCGAGACGGTGGTAAACCGGCATGCGGTCGGCGTTGCGATCGTTGTAATAGAACTGTGTTTCACCGTCGACCACGTATTTTCCGGCCGGGAACGTTACGGCATTTCCGGTGTAGAACACGAATACAGCGGAAACGTTCAGCTTCGGTGTGATGTCGTACATTGCCACGAGAGAAAGGTCGTGCGTGCGGTCCTGACGGGCTGCATACCAGTTGCCGTCGTTGATGCCTTCGATCTTGCGCTCGGAACGCGAAATCGTATAGCCTACCCAACCGGTGAAACGGCCCGTTTTTTTCTTCAGTACGAGCTCGAGACCATAGGCGCGACCAATTCCGTAGAGCAATTCACCTTCCAGCAGCTCGTTAGCGTAAGTGTTAGCCCCGTTGCGGTAATCGATCTGGTTCTGCATGGTCTTGTAGTACGTCTCGACGTTGAACTCGTACATGTTCTCCTTGAAGTTCTTGAACCATCCGAACGCATACTGGTCAGCGATTTCCGGCTTCGTGTTCAGGGAAGTGCCCAGCCACACGTCTGTCGGTGAAGAAGAGGTCGAGTTGGACACCAGGTGAATGTTCTNNCTGCATGATCTTGTAGTACGTTTCCACGTTGAATTCGTAGGTGTTTTCCTTGAAATTGCGGAACCAGCCCACGGCAACCTGGTCGGAGATCTCTGGTTTGGTATTCTGCGGGGAAGTCAGCAATACGTCTGTTGGTGACGCGGAAGTGGCATTCGAGATCAGGTGAATGTTTTGCACGTTTCGCGAGTAAGCGGCCTTGATCGAAGCTGTCTCGGAATACACGTAGCTCATCGATAAGCGCGGCTCGAGGTTGAAATAAGTTTTCAGGTGTTTGTTTTTGCGGTAAACGATGGACGTGTCAACCGTTCCGTCTTC
The DNA here is from genome assembly GCA_002432085.1 of Flavobacteriales bacterium UBA5871. Taxonomy (GTDB): domain Bacteria; phylum Bacteroidota; class Bacteroidia; order Flavobacteriales_D; family Crocinitomicaceae; genus Fluviicola. Next base: position 3,859 of record DJFN01000104.1, on the reverse strand, counting down.
GTTATAGGAATAAGTTTCGTCGCCGTTTGCCAGCACAGAAAACGCATTTCCGCGAAGTCCGTAGCTAATGGTCAGTCGATCACTTGCCGACCAGTCGTTAGTAATGAACACCGAATTTTCAAACGAAGAAGTCGGTCGGAGGTTCTGCGGATTGATGCCCGATCCTTCGTTCGCTTCTACCTGTCCCGGCGTGATCGTATGGTGAATCATGTTCAGTCCGAAACGGATCTTGTTGCGCGTATTCGGATAGTACTGAAATTCCTGCTTGACGTTGTAATCGTTGATCTTCGAACGGATCGTGAAAGCCACGTCGCCGCCCGAAATTGCAATACGGTAATCGTAAGAGCTGTAAATCACCGACGTATTCGAAAAGAGCTTATTGCTCAGAATGTGGTTCCAGCGCAAAGTAGCCGTCGCATTTCCCCAATCGATACCAAACTGGTCGCCGAAGGCGAATTTATCGCGACCGAAGTAGCCGGAAAGGAATAAACGGTCTTTTTTGCCGAGGCGGTAATTCAGTTTGGCATTGAGATCGTAGAAATACAGCTGGTTATTTTTAAATTGGTCGGTCGCTTTCAGGAAAATATCCAGGTACGTACGACGACCGCTGATCAGGAACGAAGATTTGTCTTTCACGATCGGTCCTTCGACATTGAGTCTCGAAGAAATCAGCCCGATTCCGCCGCTGACGTTGTAGCGCTTCGAGTTTCCTTCGTTCATTTTGATATCGAGCACCGAAGACAAACGACCACCGAAATTGGCCGGCTGGTTGCCTTTGTAGAGCATCGCGTCTTTGATCGCATCGGAGTTGAACGTGGAAAAGAATCCGAGCAGATGGGAAGCGTTGTAAACCGGCGCTTCGTCCAGCAGGATGAGGTTCTGATCCGCGCTACCGCCACGAACGTAATAACCCGAGCCGCCTTCACCGGCGCTTTTCACGCCCGGCAGCAATTGCATGGTCTTGATGATGTCTTTTTCCCCGAAAATAACCGGCAATTTCGCCAATTCTTTCGGATCGAGCCGCTCAACACCCATAACCGGGTCTTTTACGTTCGCATCGCGGCGACGGCTGGTCACAATGACTTCTTCGAGCTGTTCGCCTTTGGCTTCTTCGCTGAGCTGAAAATCTTCGGTTTTGTCTGCCGTGAGGTCAATGGTCACTTCCAGCGGATCATAGCCCATGGCTGTCACCACGATCGGATAATTTCCCATAGGCAATGTGAGGGAATAAAACCCGTATTCGTTGGCTTCCGCCCCAAGCAGCTGATCTTTTACACGAATAATGGCTCCGATGATCTCTTCGCCGGTAGCTTTATCGCGCACCGTTCCGCTAAGCGTGGCATTGGTTTGCGACCAGGAAACGGATGTGAAAAGGATGAATAAAACGGCCAGGGAGGCGACGAGGTGGTGATGTAAAAATGGAATAGGAGTCAGGCGTTTTTTCATATACTTTATCGGTTCGTTTTATTCATATACAGTTTTCCCCGGACGTATGACCGCCGAAGCGCCGTTTTGTTACAAGAATCGTGCAAAAACATCTCTTTTTTCTCAATTAAAACTTTCACCTTTCATTTTTTCGGCATTTTCGGCCATTTTGAGCGAATCGATCATTTCCTGGATGTCGCCGTTCATGAACGCACCGAGGTTGTACATCGTTTTATTGATGCGGTGATCGGTGATGCGTCCCTGCGGATAGTTATAGGTACGGATCTTCGCCGAGCGGTCGCCAGTCGACACCAATGTTTTCCGTTGAGCAGCGCGTTCATTATGAACACGGTCGAGCTCGGCCTGGTAGAGACGCGAACGGAGAACGGATATCGCTTTCTCGAGGTTTTTATGCTGTGAACGGCCGTCCTGACATTCCACCACTACTCCGGTTGGAATGTGTGTGAGCCGGATCGCCGATTCGGTCTTGTTAATGTGCTGACCACCCGCTCCGGATGCGCGGAACGTGTCTTTGCGAACGTCGTTCATATCGAGCTCGAAATCCACTTCTTCGGCTTCCGGCAGAACAGCCACAGTGATCGCTGAAGTGTGGACGCGCCCTTGCGATTCGGTTTCCGGAACGCGCTGCACGCGGTGAACGCCCGATTCGAATTTCAGCATTCCGTAGATACCAGCTCCTTCGACGTTCATCGAGATTTCCTTGTAGCCTTTCACCGAGCCTTCCGACGAGTTGATGATCTCGTAGCGCCAGCCCATTTCCTTGAAATACATGGTGTACATGCGGAAAACGTCTTCCACGAAAATACAGGCTTCGTCGCCACCGGTTCCGGCGCGCAGCTCGACGATCGCATTCTTGTCGTCTTCCGGATCTTTCGGGATCAGCAATACCTTAATGGATTCTTCCATTTCAGGGCGCTGCTGCTCCAGCTCGTCGATCTCCATTTTGGCCATGTCGCGCATTTCGGGATCTGTTTCCACTTCAAGCAGCTCTTTCGCGCTTTTGATATTATCGAGAACGTTCTTGTAATTCTTATAGGCCGTGTCGATCTCTTCCAGATCGCGGTATTCCTTGTTCAGCCTGACATAACGATCCATGTCCGAAATGATTTCCGGATCGGTGATCATTTTGCCCACTTCAATAAAACGGAAGTGAATAGCTTCGAGTTTATTCAGTAAATCTTCCATTTCTGCTTAGTTGTACACGAATTCACCGGCTTCGGAGCGAACAGTGACCTGCTTGCCTTCATGTGCTTCCACACGGCCGATCACCTGCGCGTCAATGCCGAAGGATTTCGAGATTTCGATGATGGATTCCGCTTTTTCCGGAGAAACGTAGATCTCCATGCGGTGGCCCATATTGAACACCTGGTACATCTCCCTCCATTCGGCGCCGGATTGCTCGCGGATCAGCTGGAACAGCGGGGGAACGGGGAACAGGTTGTCTTTGATGACGTGCAGGTTTTCAATGAAGTGCAATATCTTGGTTTGCGCGCCGCCGCTGCAATGCACCATGCCGTGCACGTCCGCCCTGAAATGATCCAGCACCTGGCGGATCACCGGGGCGTAGGTACGCGTGGGGCTCAGCACCAGCTTGCCCGCGGTCACCGGCGCAAAGCCGGGAATGTCTATCATATCGGTCAGGGCTTTTTTGCCGCTGAACACCAGTTCTTTGGGAATGCCGGGATCGTAGCTCTCCGGGAATTTCTCCGCCACTGCTTTATTGAACACATCATGACGGGCGGAAGTAAGGCCGTTGCTGCCCATGCCGCCGTTGTATTCCCTTTCGTAGGTAGCCTGCCCGTAAGAGGAAAGCCCCACCACCACGTCGCCCGCTTTGATGCGGTCGTTGGAGATCACGTCGGCCCGTTTCATGCGGCAGGTAACGGTGGAATCCACGATGATGGTGCGCACCAGGTCGCCCACGTCGGCAGTCTCCCCACCGGTGGAGTAAATACTTACACNNCTTCGCCGGGCACGAGGTTCTTATTGCGGCCAATGGTGGAGGAAAGCAGGATATTGTCCACAGCGCCCACGCACAGCAGGTCGTCCGTATTCATGATAATAGCGTCCTGCGCAATGCCGCGCCACACGCTGAGGTCGCCTGTTTCTTTCCAGTAGGCATAGGCCAGGGAAGATTTGGTGCCGGCGCCGTCCGCATGCATAATATTGCACCAGTCCGCATCGCCGCCCAGTATATCCGGTATGATCTTGCAGAATGCGCGGGGGAATAACCCTTTGTCAATATTGCGGATGGCGTTGTGCACATCCTCCTTACCGGCTGAAACGCCTCTTTTGGCGTAAAGGTTTTGATCCACGATTGTCCTGAATTAGCTGTATTAAAGTGCAAAAGTATCGTAATCCGTCCAAAACATTTAGATTTGCACGGCGTTTTTGAAAATATGATCATCTAAGC
>DJFN01000102.1:6897-39148 GCA_002432085.1 Flavobacteriales bacterium UBA5871 | reverse complement strand
GCGGCGACGAAGGAAATGTCATCAGCTGCTCCATCACTTTCGGCTCCGATCCGGCAGATTATTTCGCTTTTTCGGAATCGGACCTGCCAATCGTTGTGATCAACACTAACGGACAAACCATCCAGGACGAGCCAAAGATCATGGCCGACATGGGCATTATCTGGAACGGAAACGGTGTTCGGAATCACACCACCGATCCTTACAACGAATACGATGGCAAAATCGGGATCGAAGTGCGCGGAAATTACTCTGCTTCACTGCCGCAGAAACCGTTTTCGCTTGAACTGTGGGATGTCAACGGAAACGACATTAAAGCTCCGCTGCTCGGCATGCCGGAAGAATCCGATTGGCTACTGCTGGCATGCTACAACGATAAATCCTTTGCCCGAAACGTACTGCCGTTTCACCTTTTCGACTCGATGGGCTATTACGCCGTTCGCTCGCGTTTCGTGGATGTGGTGATCGATAACGAGTACCGCGGCATTTACCAGCTGGCCGAAAAGATCAAGCGCGATTCGAATCGTATCGATATTGCAAAGCTGGAACAAACGGAGATCAGCGGCATCAATGTCACGGGTGGTTACATCATCAAGATCGATTACTGGAATCCCGACGATTCGTGGCAGCTTTCACACAGTCCGATCGGCTACCCGGGGCTCGATATTCACATGGTGTATTATTACCCGAAGCCGGAAGAGATCATGCCGCAGCAGCAAACCTATATCCAGGCTTTCATCGACGGATTCGAGGATGCGCTTTATGGAGCGAGCTTCGCCGATCCCGATCTGGGCTACCGCCAGTTCATTCACACGCAGTCGTTCATCGACTATTTCATTATCAGCGAGGTAACCCGCAACGTGGACGGCTACAAGAAAAGCCGCTTCTTTTACAAAGACAAGGACCACAACGACGGAACGTTCCGCAAGCTGAAAGCCGGTCCTGTGTGGGATTTCGACTGGGCGCTGAAAGACATCGACTGGGGCTCGGAAGACGGTTCCGGATTCATGTATCCATTGGTAAACCAGGACGTTCATGCACCGGGATGGTACATTCGCCTGCTGGAAGATCCGCTTTTTGCCGACGAGCTTCGCTGCCGTTACGAAGATCTGCGCCGTGGCTTACTGAGCGAAGCATACCTCTACGCAAAAATTGATTCGGTAGCGAATGTGGTCGATGAAAGCCAGGAATGGCATTTCAATGTCTGGGGAAATCTCGGGCAGGCCACCGGAACGCCGGAAGTTCAGGCGCCAAGCCAGACTTATGCCGAAGAAGTGCAACGTTTGAAAGACTGGCTCGATCGTCGCCTGACATGGCTGGATGCCAATATGCCGGGAACATTAAACGGCTGCAGCATGGCCGGACTGAGCGAGCTTTCCGAAAGTCCGACACTGAGCGCGTATCCGAACCCATTCGGAGGAACGATCAACATCGAATGGCCTTCAGGCGATCTGAAGGGCTGCAAGCTGCTATTGCGCGATCAATCCGGCAGAATTTTCCGGGAAACGATTATCACCGGCGACGCGCTTTGGGGCGACACCTACAGTCTTTCCGGATTGGAAGAGCTGGCACAGGGCATTTATTTTCTCGAGCTTTCACGCGGCGAAGAAAAACGGGTATTGAAAGTGGTGAAATAAACATCATCTACCTCCATTTTTTAACAGAAAAAGGCCGTCACAGTTTTTTTACGCAACATTTTTGTTTGTCTCATTTCAAGTCGTTACTTTAACAATGATTTGTAATTGAACCGCTAGCAACAACCCACTATGCACGCTAGATGACTTTAAGTCTGTTTGCCCATTATTCTTTAATCATACTATTCATTCATAAACCCAGGTAATTTATCCCTTTTCCTGGCCCTCTTTTACTACATATTCAACTACTACAAACTGTGGAAAGGCAGCTCAGTTAAGGCCATTCCTATTCCTAAAAAAATAAAGTCAACAAATACAGCGGAACCCGAAAAGCTTATAGAGTAGGGCCTATTAATCTATTTACTTATGAAAAAGTTAAACCAATTACTCACCATTTCGGCATTCGCGTGCGCAGCTTCATCTGCCAGTGCCCAACAGATCACCGGATCTTCCCTTTTCTCACCATCTGCGGGTGGCGCCAGAATCCTTTCTGCCCAGGGAAATACCGCTGCCAATCCTGCAATCGGATTTCAATCCAGTGTTTCAACAGTAGCTACTGCCCAAAATGACGGTGCAGGCGGAAACGGGATTTTCAGACCTCTGGCAAATACCATGGCATTTTCAACTTCGAGCCTCGAACGCATGCGAATCACCGTAAGCGGAAACATCGGAATCAATACATCGAGCCCGCTGCTGAAACTGCATGTCAATAACGGTGGCATGATGCTCTCTGGGGCTACACCTGGCTACGGCGGCCCACAGTTGGTCTTCACCGATGATGTTTCAACTGTTCCAGGCGGCCAATGGGCTATCGAATATATGTCGGCGGCGGTCGGCCGGCCAAGCGCAGGTCTGAACTTCTGGAAACCGTTCGGTAGTACGGGAGGATTCATGAATTACGCCCTTTTCCTCCGCAACGATGGCAAAGTATTCATGGGAGCCACAGACGACAACAGCGACGCGAATTTCTGTACAACGGCAGCCGCTGGCTCGTACCGCTTGTATGTGAACGGCGGTATTCTCACCACGAAAGTCAAAGTAGCCAACTACTGCTCGGCCAACTGGGCGGATTACGTATTTGCCGACGACTACCAGTTGATGAAGCTGGCTGAGCTGGAGCTTTACATTCGTACGCACAAGCACCTGCCTGGTATTCCTTCCGCTATGGAGATCGAACAGGATGGCCTGGATCTCGCACAGATGTCTGCCCTGCAGATGGAAAAGATCGAGGAGCTGACACTGTACCTCATCGAAATGGAAAAACGAATGGCGAAATTGCAGGCAGATTACGAAGCACTAAAAGCTCAGATCGCTGCTCAAGGTTCTAACTAATAAACTGTGCTATGAGTAAGTTTTTTCAATTCCTGTTCATTACAGTCTGTATTGCCTGGTCGGGAGCCAGTGATGCGCAGATCGCTGTTTTGCGGAGCGGACCAACGACTACCGGGCCCTGGAGCACCGCCACTCCTGTTCAGGTTGTGGCTCCGGCAGTACGATCCTGGTGGCTGCAATTCGACAACCAGGGCGATCCGCCTTCCGGCCCGTGGCCCAATCCCTACCGAGTTACCGGTAAAATTTTCCGGAACGGCTCCGAAATCTATTCGGCCACTTATACGCTTTCATCAGCGTGGGCCAATTTCTATCTCTACGACCACCCGGCTGATCCCGGAGTTTACAGTATTCACGTACTGTTTGAGGTCCGTAATTTTTTCGGAGCATGGGTAAGCCAGTCGGAAACATGGACCTACAACACCATCGTGCTGAATACCTGCTATCCGGATGTTACCATTACGGGAACGTTCACCACACCGCTACAGGAATCGAGCACATGGATCGCCACCTCAGGCACGACGGTCATTCCTACAGGCGCCAACGTCAAGCTGGATGCCGATCCGGATTATTACGTAGAGCTCAACCCGGGCTTTGAAACGCAAGCTGGTAGTGTGTTCGTGGCACAGGCTTATGACGGCTGCTTCGGCGGCGCGCCTTCGCTGAAGGTTCCCGACAACACCTATGTGGAAGAAGAGCCTGTTGCGCTGAAAGATGTTCCGTTCGACGATCCGTCGGAACTGCTGCTTTATCCCAATCCAACGAACGGCGACGTAACGGTTCGTCACCCCGAATCGGTAAAAGAGCTGCAGGTTTTCTCGGTCGTCGGACAGTGGCTGCTGACCGTTCCGGTCGCAACGGGGAGCGTTGAAACACGTATCGACCTCCAGGAGCAACCGAAGGGCACGTACTTTGTTAAAGCTGCCGGCCTGCCGGTCAAACAGCTGGTCAAACAGTAACGCATCGCCAATCTGGCAAAAGGGCCGTCCGTTAGGGCGGCCTTTTTTCATTATCCCGAGTATTGAATAACCTGCTCCGGCCGGTTTCCATATCGGGAAGATGCAATAGCAAAATCCAAATGCAGCAGCATATCACTGACTATGAGAACTATACCAATCGTGAAACACGTCTCGGCGATCTGCAAGGCTACAGACTTTGCCGGATAGTTACGGAATGCCTTATTTCATTGGGCTTTCACGCGAGAAAGAAATGGTATAAAAATCGCGAACGAACATTTAAGAGTCGTTTTTCTGCCGAACGGAAACTGAAACATGCCGTACAAAAACTGTAGAGGGATGTGTTGAGCTTTTTATTGAATCTTTTGACCTGAATTTATAATTGAACCACTCATGAAATGCCCGACACCGAACTACTCATGACTTAAAGTCTGTTTACCCATTCTTATCATACCATTCATTCATAAACCCAGATGATTATCCCTTTCGGGGATTGCTTTACTACATATTCAACTACTACAGCTGCGGGATGGCAGCTCCGTTAAGGCCATTCCTATTCGTAAAAAATAAAGTCAACAAATACAGCGGAACCCGAAAAGCTTATAGAGTAGGGCCTTTAAATCTATTTACTTATGAAAAAAATTAACCAATTACTCACTATTTCGGCATTCGTGTGCGCAGCTTCATCTGCCAGTGCCCAACAGATCACCGGATCTTCCCTTTTTTCACCAACGGCCGGCGGCGCGCGTATCCTTTCTGCCCAGGGAAATACCGCTGCCAATCCGGCAATCGGATTTCAGTCGAGTGTTTCAACAACCTTAACTGCCCAAAATGACGGTGCAGGTGGAAACGGGATTTTCAGACCTCTGGCAAATACCATGGCATTTTCAACGCAGAGTCTCGAACGCATGCGAATCACCGGAGGCGGAAACATCGGAATCAACACATCGAGTCCATTGCTGAAACTGCATGTCAATAACGGCGGACTTATGCTTTCCGGCCCGACACCTAATTACGGCGGTCCGCAGTTGGTTTTCACCGATGACGCAGCGACCGTTCCAGGCGGCCAATGGGCGATCGAATACATGTCGGCTGTAGCGGGGCGTCCAAGTGCCGGTCTGAACTTCTGGAAGCCATTCGGCAGTACTGGAGGATTCAAAAATTATACGCTGTTCCTTCGCAACGACGGAAAAGTATTCATGGGAGCAACCGACGACAACACCGATGTTAATTTCTGTGCATCGGCTGCAGCCGGAAGCTACCGTTTGTATGTGAACGGCGGTATTCTCACCACGAAAATCAAAGTAGCCAACTATTGCTCTGCCAACTGGGCGGATTATGTCTTTGCCGACGATTACCAGCTGATGAAGCTCTCGGAGCTCGAGCTGTACATCCGTACGCACAAGCACCTGCCGGGTATTCCTTCCGCTATGGAGATCGAACAGGATGGTCTGGACCTGGCGGATATGTCTGCCATGCAAATGGAAAAGATCGAGGAGCTGACGCTGTACCTCATCGAAATGGAAAAACGAATGGCAAAATTGCAGGCAGACTACGAAGCGCTGAAAGCTCAGATCGCCGCTCAGGGTTCTAACTAATACTACCGCACAAGATGAGAACGAAACAACTTTTGGGCATCCTGATCGTACTGGTCGGGTTTGTCCGGGAAGCTTCGGGGCAGGTTAGTGAAGGCGGTACACCGTATAGTTTTACCAACTCGTTGGCAGCCCCGGCGAACTACAACATGAGCGTCACCATTACCGCGCCCGAATACGAGCTCTTAACAGACACGCTCGACGGCGATACGATCATCACGTACGAAAACCCGATCATCGGACAGCTGTTCCCGACTGCGCTTGCTCCTAGCACGCACGGCACGTGGACGACACTGGCAAATGGCGACAAAGTCTGGCGCCTGAGAATCAACGCGAACACCGGCGCCTACATGATGCTGGTCTTCAACGATTTTTCCCTGCCGGTCGGTACAAACCTGTTCATCTATTCGGCAGATCAGACCCAGGTACTGGGCGCGTTTACGAGTGAAAACAACAATCCGCAGAACACGTTCACGACCACACCGATAAAAGGACGCGATCTGATCCTCGAATACTACGAGCCTTCGTACGTTACAGAGGCGGAACACCTGGGCATTCAGTCGATAGGACTCGTTACCGGCACCTACGAAGAAGTACTTGAAAAGGGATTCGGCGATTCGCAGAGCTGTATGATCAATGCCAAATGCTCGACCTACGAAGGCTGGTGCAACGAGCGCCGTTCGGTAGCGCTGATTATCATTATCCGAAGCGATAATATGATGAGCACGTGTACCGGTACATTAGTGACGAACGAACGTCGCGATGGCAAGCCGACCTTTCTGACGGCATTTCACTGCCTCGATGAAAATGACAACAACAGCATCAGCTCGTCGGAACAAAGTCAGATCCAGGAGTGGCTGTTCATCTTCAACTACCAGAGCGCCAATTGCAGCAATCCGTCGACGGAGCCGACACAGTCGTACTCTATATCCGGCGGAAGCTATCTCGGTGCACATAAAACAACCGATTACGCGCTGATACAGTTGTATAAAAAACCACCTAAAAATTACAACTCGTTTTACGCCGGGTGGAGCAATGACGAGGATGACATGACCGAAACGGGTGTGGACATTCACCACCCGAAAGGCGATATCAAGAAAATCTCTGAATGGGAGAAGAAAATCTCGCTTCTGCCGAATTACTGGCGCGTGAAATACACCGCGGGCAGTACGCAGCCGGGTTCTTCGGGCTCAGCCCTTTTCAACTCATCCGGTTATATCGTCGGGCAGCTGAAAATGGGCCAGGCCGAGTGTGACAACAACAAGTCGGATTACTTCGGCAAGTTTCACAAATCGTGGGACAACCATGGGCTGAGAGGTTTGCTGAATCCGAACGGATCTTCCTCTACCTATATTTCCAGTATGAGCGGTGACGAGACTTGTAAGGAAAACTGGCTGTTCGCAAGTGGTTCCGACCTGCATACCAGTGCCAACGTCACTTTCGCTAATATGGCCAGCCTCGGAACACGACAATACGACGGTGTTTACAACGCCAAGAATACGATCGTTGCACAAAGTGTTACCATCCTGGCGTCCACAACCGTTTCTTTTGAAGCAGGCAAGGAAGTCGTTTTGGAACATGGTTTCTCTGCAGTAGACGGCAGCAACTTCATCGCGAAGATCGGCGACTGTGAAAGAGGCTGTGGCAACGGTTTCAAAGCTACTACGGCCGAAGAGCCGGAAGAACGAATGGTCATTTTCGACGGACCGTCATCCGGATCAAACTGGACGGATCGCGAAGGGGCTTCCGGTTTTGATGGCGGTGTAGTTGTTTACCCGAACCCGAACGACGGCCGTTTCAATATTGAAATTCCTTTCAATGAGAGAAACGTACTGGCTGTCCGTATCACCGATCAGGTAGGCGGAATGGTTTACGAAACCTATGCGTTCGACGGCAAGGAAATCCAGCTGACCAACGCAAGCGCAGGTATCTACTTCGTTTCGGTTGTCACGCAGGAAAAAACCTATACGCAAAAGATCATCATTCGCTGATAACCGGATGATACTTCAATGAAACAGGCCGCTCGTTAAACGAGCGGCCTGTTGTTTTTTTGTCGGGCTTAAGCACAAAAAAATCGACCCGTGAGAGCCGATTTTGTTTTCCAGGAGTGTTCTGGCAGTTAGGCGTATTGAATAACCAGCTCCGGCCGGTTTTCCATATCGGGAAGGTCGCGCTTGTCGACCCAGTTCGCGTCGCCGGTATTGCGGAAGACGTACATGCGTCCGGTGTACATACCGCTTAAAGTCAGTGGCTGGTGTCCGACGAGCCTTACCTGGACCGAGCCGGTCTGACCGCGTCCGTTGGCGCCCGAAAGGGCCGTTCGTTGCTGATTACAGTTGCACATATTATTGAAAGTTTTTGTTCGTGATTTTCTCCAGCAAAATGGATGCGCCGGAATAATACAGGCACAGCAGAATGAGCTCTTTAACATCGAGCGTTACCACAAAGGCCGCTGCAAGCCCGATCCAGACACTGAGGCAGTAAAAACAGTCCATCAGCTTTCCGAAGAACGACTGACCGGCGAGCTTTCTGACTTTGATCACCACATCGAACGGGCCGTCTTCCATGCTGATCAGGTGGGTGACGCGCCAGACGGCGATCAGCAGCAACAGGTATTTTTCAAAAGCATCCATCGTATTGTAAAGAAACGAAAAGTTGCAGGAAAAATTCCCGCAACTTTCAGTCTGTTATGGCTTAATTTATTTCTCTCTCAGACAAACGTTGTATGGGAGGTGAACATAGTGACCCACACTCTGACTGTTCAGAATGGTTTTATCCACGGCGCTCAGTCCGATACTTCCGCAAGGGTGCGAAGTAGCTGTCGTAGGGATACTGAATGTCGATGAGCTATTCGTCGTGCCCGATTGACCGCCGCCCCACGTCGAGCCCAGCGACCAGCTGTGGATGTGCGTATCGTTTACGGAGAAGCTTCCGGTAATCGTATCGCCTTTCTTGTAGTGCGTACAATCGCCGCCGTCATTCACCGTGAGCGAGATCGCCGGCGCGATGTTGTCCATCTGGAGCGTTTTTCCGAATACGCCTGCAACGGTATCTACTTCGAGCTCGATGAGCAGCTTGTCGTTCGATCCCGCAGGTGTAAAGCGTGCCAGCACGTTCAGCGTGTTCTTGTCCGGATCGAGGAAATGGTAGTAGCCGTCCGGATCGACCGCCTGCGTCGTGAATTGAACCCATGGCGCATGCGGCAGGTAGCCAACCACTACGAACGAATCCGTCGGATAGTAAGTTGCCATCGTGTTCAGGTTGGTAACGCGTACACGGTAACGATGTCCCGGGAAAGAAGGACCGTTCAGCACGATCGTTCCGTCGAATGGAGCGCCTGTTGGCACCGGATGACCGTTCATTGCGAAGAACGAACCGGATTTGGTAAGGCCGGAAGCGTCATCGACATGCGCTACGTCGATACCACCGATAATGTTGAACAGCGGAATCACTTCTCCCGGTTCGATCACGAAGCCCGGCTTGATCTGGATGTGGGCATCCACGCGGTTTCCGTAAAATTCAAGCTTGTCAGGATCAGTGGTCGAAGGTGGAATATTCCACGAAAGCACACCGCGCACACGCACCACGTTCGGATCGGTACACAGCTTGCGGTAGTGTGTCGCGTTCAACGGCAGGGAAACGCTGTAGCACAGACTGTCGCCTTCCATTTTGATGTCGTGCACGTTCAGCTCCACCGTGTTCAGGTATTGCCACTGACACTGATCGTTCCAGTCGATCCAGAAGGAAACGTATTCCTTGCTGCCCGGATCGCAGAGATCGCCGCTGTAGCCGATGTTCTTTTTCAACCGGATGGTCGCTACCAGGCNNGTTGTAATCCAGACCGATGCATTCCAGCTCTTCGTAATCCACGTTCGCTTTCGACGTATCGATCGGGAACGGAATGCTGAGCTTGTCGATCAGGTCGCTCACGTCGATTTTGGCCGCACTCAGCGTTTCCTTGTGCAGCATGGTGATTTCCGACGTCGGGAACTGCACCATTTTCTGTACCGTTTTATAGGCAAAACGCGTTGCCGGCACTTTCAGCTTTTCGGACTTCTTGATGAAATCGGAAAGCAGCTCCGGTTTTGGCTGTGGCTTCAGCTCGTTGATATCGACGTTCGAGATCTCAAGCAATTGCTGTGTCGAAAGGTGCGGGAAGTCGGTCGCCATTTCGAGGAAATCCGCTACGTGGTAATTGTCGAGCGGCCACGGAATGGTAAACTTGATCGGCTTGAGCTGTACATCGGCGTTGAGAACATTTCCCCATACAGGCACCCAGTTCGGCGAATCGGCTGGNNGGCGGATCCTGTCCCCAGGAAAGAATAGCGCGCAATGTCGGCAGCACCGGATTCGCACAGAAAGAAATACGCGGCGTTTTCTTTTTCAGCGTAGCAACGTATTTCAGCGGGTAAATGGATTTACCCTGGCAGTCTTTCGCGTCGGGAATGTCGTGTACGTTCACCGCCACGCTTCCCTGGTCGATAAAACCGTTGCCATCGTGGAAATCGAGGTAAAAGCGCACATATTCGAACGAGCCCTGTTTGCAGAGCGTTCCGGAATAACCCGTGGCTTTTTTAATGGAAAAAGTGGCTTCCATTTCCGTCGTATCCGGATTGTAGCCCACGCAGGTGAGCTGCTCGTAATTCGTGTCGGAAATGAGTTTGAGATTCGCCTTCAGTTTGCTGCCGGGAATGTTCCCGAAATAGTTCGGGTTTTTGGCCAGCATGAAGTGAAAGTGTGTCCGTTCCTGCGGGATAGCGGACGCGGCTTTTTTCAAGCGTTCTGGACTTTTCATTGTGAATAGTTTAATGTTAGACTGCAAAAGTAGACTCGAAACTAACAACCCGCAAGCGTACAAATACGGAATTTTTCATGCGTAGAAGTACGGTTAAGTAATTGAAAAGTAGGTGGTTGATCAATATACTACTCATGCTCAAATCTCAAACTCACACTGCAAAAAAGCTGTTCTGAAGTGGAAAGCAATAATTCGTAGCTTAGTCGGCACGATGAACAAAGCACGGTTTTTCGATCTCGTCCGCAGCTACTATCCGATCTCACCCGAGTCGGAACAGGCCTGGTCGGATTTGCTCAAGGAGAAAACTTACCGCAAAGGAGAACAGTTTGTCACAGAAGGCGAAGTGCCGCGCAAGTTTGCGTTTATTTGTCGCGGATTGGCTTATCAGTCCTATTTTCCGCCCGAAGGCGAGGTGATCATCAAGTACTTTTTCCCTGAAAACCGGTTCGCGGCGTCTGTCGCAGCGACCATGACGGGAACGCCGAGCCAGTTTACCATCGCTTTTATTGAAGATACCGTTGTGCTCGAATACGATTTTGCAGCGTTCCGAAAGCTCGCCGAGACGCACCACGATCTCGCTTTATTTTACATCAGCTATCTCGAAAAGCATTGGATACTCGAGAAAGAACCGCTGGAAATTGCCTTTCGCTCCGATACGGCCACCACGCGCTACCAGCAGTTCCTCGTATCGCACGAACAGCTTCTGCCCCGCCTGAAAAAATACCACATCGCTTCTTACCTTGGCATCACACCTACGCAGCTGAGCCGGATCATCAGCGGGAATTAATTCTCCGTTTCTCAACATTTGTCATTTTTTCCCCGGCCCCGACTTTCGAATTTTGCTTTAACTAAAACCGGAAAAAATGAGCACAAAAAAAGTGGATGACTTCCTGGCAAAGCTGGATCATCCGTTGAAGAAAGAAATGGAAGCACTGCGCGAGACGATTATGAGCGTACATCCTGACATCACCGAAGACGTGAAATGGGGCGGCCCGAGCTTTTATTACAAAGGCGATATCGCCACGTTCAGTCCGCGGGTGAAAGATGCGGCAGCGCTCGTTTTCCATCAGGCAGAAGGGCTAACGATCGGAGAAGTGCTTGAGCCGGCGCCGAAAGGGAAAGCATATGCAATGTTTAAGAGTATGGCCGAGGTAGAGGAAAAACGAAACGCTCTTCAAGCGGTTATTAAAGAGTGGATTGAGTTGATGGATAAGTAATTCCGGAGGTTCCCTCAGCCCCCACTGAACTTGAAGCTTCGCTACATTGCTTGAATTGCTTTAATGATTTCAGGGTGATAACTATTGACAGAAAGGTTAATTCTAATTGCGCAAATTCGGAGATTTTCTTTTGCTTGATTTCCATCAACATGGATTTCAATATTTAATCTGTTAGCAAGATTTTCAGATATTTCGGGAGAACACATTCTAATAACTCTTTGCATTACATACCATCTATTATGCGACCTTCCCAATTCGGCCGCAGTCAACGCAGCACGTGCTTTTATTTCCAAGTCTGTAGTAATCGCAAAAGCTTTATATAAATGTCCTACAACAACATCACAATAATCAAAAGGAAAACTTTTATTATAAACCCAATCAAAATAAATTAAAACTAATTGTTTCCACAGTCCACGGTCGATACTTGCAGTTTTTTCAATAAAATCAGAAGTCATTTCCATGAAGATAATTCCATGTGAGTCACTAGAAACTTCCAAATACATTACAAGGGAATCTAAATCTTCAAAACCCCAATTATCAACATCTTTAATCTTTTTTATCCATTCAGCTGTGTCTTTATTTATTTTGATCGATAGATTTTCTTTAGATAACTGTGATAAAAGAACATCTCTTAACGTTTTAACGTCGTTAAATCGTCTATTAATTTTTTCATCTGTACATTTTTCAATTATCCAGCCAATACTCCCTGATGATGTTAATTTTTTAAATGGTACTCTTGGTTGACCATTGAAAATATCATGTAAAATGGCGCCAAAAGAATAGATATCTGCATGATGAGTTACCCCACTAAAATTTGTAACCTGTTCAGGAGCCATGTAATCTCTGGAACCAGCAGCAAATCCTTCTGATGTTTGAAAAGATGAAGTAAGCGCTTCATCAGAAGTAATAAGCCCTAAATCAGCCAGCTTCCATCGTCCATCATGGAATAATACGTTGCCAGGTTTTAAATCTCTATGTACATATCCCAAAGTATGTAGATGCTCTAATGAGTTAAGTATATCAGCTAATCCAACAGGCATTGTTGACGCTAGCTTGGCCCGTTGGATTTCTTCCACATATGATGAATCAGCTAAAGGCATTATGAACCATGGCTCATCTTCATCCAATGAAGAATGGAGTATTGGAATAAATAAATCAGAAGGTAATCGTTCTTGAATTTTTACTTCACGCGAAAATCGTCTTTTTAATTTTATAGTATCTTCCTGTGAAATTTTATTTGCTAATGCTAGCTTGAAAGTCTTTCTGGCTGCAATCAGACCATTATCTAATTCTACCTTGTGTATAATACCAAATCCACCTTGATGAATTTCTTCAATTACACTAACTATGTTCATTAAGCTTGTATTTTCTATGTTCGAAATAAAGACTAAAGTCGTCAAGATTAAGTACGCAAATTGCTCCAAATTCTTGCCGATCTTCAATAAACACCCCATTATCTATGCAGAGAACATCTTTATTTCCTTCAAATCGTGAAATTATTTCACTTTCCTTGGTCGGTGTGTGACCATGAATCACTATGCGATCACCCAACCAACTTTTATTATATACCTTTTCCCAGTCCCTTAGCCATAGTAAAGAAAATTCATCGTCAAGCGGGTCGTCTTTAGTCATATCTAATCCTGCATGAACTAATATATATTTATCAATAATCATGTAAGTGTTAAAACTTCTGATGAATGAAATATATTTGTCGGGTATTCTTGTAATGTCAGAAGTAAGAAAACTCTTAAGGGTTTCTTTTCCTCCATTTTTCATCCAATTGACTTTCGCTGTAATGTCCTCGAATGAATCAAGAAACATTTTCTCATGGTTTCCCATTATGCACTCCACATCGAACCCGTGCTCAATAAGCAACAATACTGTATCTAACACTCCTTTACTATCCGCACCTCTATCAATTAAATCTCCTAATAAGATTAGTTTATCAGTTTTTTTGAATTGTATGCTTTTTAGTGCTTGCTTGAAAGAACTATTACATCCATGTATATCGGAAATTACATATGTACTCATTAGTCACACAAATATAGCTGCTTTTAGCATTTCTTGATCTTCATATACTGTAGAAGCAGACTTACCCGTAATTGTTGAAATTTCTCATATTCACAAAGCCTTTGAACGATTATCGGGTGCATTTAATCAAACGATTAATTAATTGTAAAAAAAGAAAAAAGCCCTGACCGAAATCAGAGCTTTTAACTTCTTATGAACTGGAAGCGTTCACTTGAGTAGCAAAGATACATTTCTTTAAGGAACTATTACTTAAACCTTGATCAAAAATCTCTGTCAGTACTTTGTTATAAGCAGACCAATTCTCACACTCAGATCTCACGCTCACACTGCAAAAAAGCTGATACGACCAAACATGAAGAGCGAGTGTGAGTGCGAGAACTGAGAGCAACAAAAAAGCCGATGCTTGCACATCAGCTTTTTTGTTAGTACCCGAGGCCGGGATCGAACCGGCACTCCCGAAAGAACAGGATTTTGAATCCAGCGCGTCTACCAGTTCCGCCACTCGGGCATTCGTCGGACGGCTGCAAAATTAGGGAATAAAATCAATTACACAAGAACTACTGCGGAAAGAATAATCCGGTGGCGAATCCTTTATTCGTCAAAGATCCTTCGTCGCAATTAAGAATCTCTCCGCCTTTCTAATCAAAATCTATTATCCGATTGTGATCCGAGGTTCATTTAATCAACAACTTATACCGTTCATAACATTCTCGAACCCAATCGCCCAAGTGCCGGTACAACCGTATAAAAAAGCTGTATTTTTCCTGCTGATTGTTAGACTCTCCCACAAGATGACAAGCAAAACTACTCTTCTTTTGAAACAACTGAATGCGTCTGCAAATACCCTCCTATTTCTTCATTTGCTGGTGTTTCTGTTCTCCTTCCGGGTTACGGCCCAAGGCGACGATTGTACCACCGCAACGCCTTTACTGAACCTGGTCAATTACTGTTCCGCAGAGGATGAATTCACCAATATCGGCGCCACACCGAGCAGCGATCCTATTCCTCCCTGCTGGACAACTCCCGGCCCTTATGAAGACGTCTGGTTTTCGTTCGTAGCGATCGGAACAGATGCGCTCATCGCAGTCAGGGGCGCCACGATGGACCAGCCACATATCGTTTTGTATAACGGCAGCTGCTCGTCGCTTGCTCAGCAGAATTCGGGCTGTACCAATGGCATCGGCGGCATTCCCAATTCACAGATCTTCGTCGACCAGCTCGTTCCGGGGGCTACGTATCATATCCGTGTCGGAACGCCGAATCCGCAGTCCGGAACTTTTCAGCTGTGCATCAATAACTTTACGCCTCCTATTCTCGCTACGGCCGATTGTGACGGTGCGGGGGAATTGTGCAACAAGAATCCTGTCAGCGTGAGCAACCTCGCCGGCGGGGGAAACAACCCGTACGAAAGCAACGGAAGCTGTATCCCGAATGTATTCACCGAAACCAATTCGATCTGGTATACCTGGACCTGCGAAACGGCGGGAACACTTANNTCGTGCCGGCCAACCCGAACAACGACATCGATTTCGTGTTTTTCCAGCTGAATACGGAAGATCCCTGCGGACCGCGAACGGTGATCCGCTGCTCCGGCGCTTCCTGCATGAATGCACAGGGAAGCACGGGATTGAGCGCCACTTCGACCGATGTGAGCGAGCCGCCGGGCTGTCCGGGAGGCTCCGACGCCTACGTTCAGCAAGTGAACATGACGGCCGGGACCAGCTATGCGGTATTGATCATGAACGCTTCGGCCAATGCCGGTTTCACGCTCAACTGGGGCGGAACGGGAACATTCGTCGGACCGGAAGCGCACATCAACAGCCCTGCGCTGACAGTCTGCGAAGGAACACCGATCACCTTCGATGGCAGCGCCTCCAATAACTACACCTTCCTGGAATGGAATTTCGCCGACGGGCCCGGAGATCCTGCCGATGCAGACGGACCGGGACCACACGTGGTAGACTATCCGGGGCCGGGAACGTACACCGCCATCCTGAATGCCGTAGATGTGAACGGTTGTATTTCCGTTGAAGCCGTTACGGTGACCGTAAACGAGAATATCACGCCGGAATTCGATGACATCGGGCCGTTTTGTGTCGACGATCCGGCTCCGGGCCTGCCAGCCACTTCGATCGACGGAATTTCCGGGATCTGGTCACCGGCTTTGATCAGCACGGCCGTTTCGGGCACCACCAATTATACGTTCACGCCGAATGCCGGCTCCGGCGATTGCGTCGTTAATGCTGTAATTCCCGTCACGGTCAGTGAACCAACCGTTCCGGTGTTCGATCTGAATACCGAAATCTGTAACGGCTCTCCGGCCCCCGATGTCCCCACGACTTCTGTGAATAACGTCACCGGAACCTGGTCTGCTGCCGTCAGCAATATCGTTTCGGGATCTTACACGTTTACGCCTGATGCCGGAACCTGCGCCAGTACGATCGAAGTTGATATCGTCGTAAATCCATTACCGGTCGTCACCGTTTCCAATAACGGGCCTTTGTGCGCCAACGATACGCTCCGTCTCGAAGCGAACAGTATTCCCGGCGCCGTCTACAAATGGGAAGGACCGGGCAATTTTTCCTCAAATGCGGAAGATCCGGTGCGGCCTATGATCGGTCACAGCCAGGCGGGAACCTATACGCTGCAGGTCACTGATGAAAATGGCTGTGTGGGCGTGGGCTCTACGGATGTGCTGGTCAACGGACCGATCGCGGCTTTCACGGCCAGCAACACCGAGATCAACCAGCTGAATACGGAAGTGACTTTCTACAACAATTCGGAGAACGCGATTTCCTATAGCTGGATCTTCGGCGATGAAGCCACCAGCACGGCAACCGATCCTGTTCATGTCTTTCCGGAAAATCCGGGCAATCATACGGTTATTCTCACGGCTATGGATGAAAACGGGTGTACCGATCAGGCAATGCTCGTTATCGTGGTGAAAGAAGAACAGATCATTTACGTACCGAATGCTTTCACACCCGATGGCGACGAATTCAACAACGAGTTCAAGCCTGTTCTGGCCGAAGGATTCGACCTGTACAGCTACACGCTGCTGATTTACAACCGCTGGGGCGAAGTGATTTTCGAATCCATGAATACCGACGCCGGCTGGGATGGCACTTACCACGGGTACGCCGTTCAGGAAGGCACTTATACCTGGACGATCCGCGTGAAAAACCGGATGGAGGACAACTACAACATTTATAACGGTCACGTATCGGTACTCAGGTGAGGAGTTTGTGAGTTGGACATCTGTTGACATAGGATTTCAAGAATACCTCTCGCTCCCGCCATGTTAAATCCTTGACGCTTCCAGCAATCTATCAGCAACCATACAGCACTTTAACAGGGAGCATACTGCAAGGTAATACCCGGAAAAGTACAAGAAAATCAATGTTCATGGGGCTTCGAGGGGTATTACAGGGTTGTTTTCCGGCACATTTCAGATCATTTAGAGAGGAATGGGAAGTAGTTAGCTTCCCAAGAAGGTTGGGCTACCGCGTTTGTTGAAGCAGATTACGGCTACCGTTTTTTGTGTTAATTTCTTTTTGGAATCTCCACAAAAAGCAACCTCTATGGAAAAAAAGCGTAATTTGTTTAATTAATACTTAGACTTACTACGCGATGAAAAACACTGAGAGAACCCCGCTCATGTTGAACATCACTGCTGTTCCTGTTTTGGTCGGCCGTATATTGCTCAACACGCTCCTGCTGCTGTGCTTCCTGATTCCTTTCAGATCGGCGGCTCAGGGCGACAATTGTGCGAATGCACTTCCCTTGCAAAACCTGTCGAATTTCTGCTCCAACCAGGGCCAGTACACGAACGTGGGCTCCACGCCCAGCGGTTTCAGTGCTGCTACATGCTGGACAGGTGGTCCGCTCGAAGACGTGTGGTTTTCCTTTGTGGCCATTGGGTCGGATGTGTTGATCTCGATCCACGGGAACAGCATGATGCGTCCCCGGATTGCCATTTATACCGGTGATTGTGCCGGAACACTCACCCAACCGGGCGCAGGCTGTAACAACGGCTCCGCAGGCTCGCCGGATTCGCAGCTATATGTAGGCGGACTGACACAGGGAATGACTTACCTCATCCGCATCAGTACCACTGCCGCTAATGAGGGAACTTTCCAGCTTTGTATCAACAATTATACGCCTCCTCCATCCGTTTCAGCCGATTGCAACGGCGCTGGCAGACTGTGCAACAAAAACCCGGTCAGCGTGAGCAACATGAGCGGTGGCGGCGCTAACGTTAACGAGAACAACGGTACCTGTATTTCGGGATGGGGCATCACCGAATCCAATTCCGTGTGGTATACGTGGACCTGTCAAACCGCCGGAACGCTCACGATGGACA
Source organism: Flavobacteriales bacterium UBA5871 (assembly GCA_002432085.1). GTDB lineage: Bacteria > Bacteroidota > Bacteroidia > Flavobacteriales_D > Crocinitomicaceae > Fluviicola. The sequence goes on along the minus strand of DJFN01000102.1, from coordinate 21,231 downwards.
TTCTACCGGCCAACCAGGCCGACGATATCGATTTCGCACTTTTCCAGCTAAATACGACCAATCCCTGCGGACCCCGAACACTGATTCGCTGTACGGCTGCTTCCTGTACCAATGCTCTTGCCAGTACGGGCATGAATGCCACTTCGACCGATGTGACCGAACCGCTCGACTGTCCTTTCGGATCGGATGCGTATGTCCAGCAGATCAACATGACCGCCGGAACGAGCTATGCGNNATCCTGATCATGAACGCAACGGCTGCGAACGGCTTTACGATCAACTGGGGCGGAACGGGAACGTTCACCGGCCCGGACGCCAATATCACCAGCCCTTCACTGACTGTTTGTGCCGGCGAACCGGTTACGCTGGACGGCAGCACATCGACCAATTACACGAACCTAAACTGGAATTTTCTGAACGGGCCAGGCTCGCCGAATTCTGCGACAGGACCGGGACCACATACGGTGACCTATCCCAATGCGGGCAGCTATACGGCGATCCTGAATGCCACCGGAAACGGCTGTACTTCGGTTGAGGCGGTGAATGTCACTGTTACGGAATCCGCGACACCTGCTTTCACGGCTATCGGGCCTTTGTGCGAGGGCGCAGCTGCTCCTCCTCTTCCGACCACCTCCAACAACGGCATTACCGGAACATGGTCGCCATCTACGGTCAACACAGCTGCGACCGGTACCACGACTTATACGTTTACACCCGACGCCGGGCAGTGCAGCGCTCCGGCAACGATGGATGTGACGATAAGTCCTTCGACTTCCACAGTTACATTCGCAGCCGTTCCGGCATTCTGCGAAGGAAGTCCGGCACCAGCTTTCCCGGCCCAAACAAGCACGCCGACCGTGACCGGAACATGGTCGCCGGCAGCTATCAGCACTACCGCTTCCGGAACGTATACCTTTACGCCGGACGCCGGAAGCTGTGCTTCGGCCGCAACGATAAACATCACCGTTAACCCGTTGCCAACGGTCACTATTTCCAGCAATACACCACTTTGTGTCGGCGATGCGCTCAACCTCACAGCGAATACGGTTGCAGGCGGAACATATGACTGGAGCGGACCGAACGGCTTTGATTCGAGTGATGAAGACCCGGTGCGCCCGGGCGTTATACTCAGCGACGGAGGCAATTATACGTTACAGCTTACGGACGCCAATGGCTGTGTCAGCCAGGCTTCGACGAACGTGGTGGTTGGCAACTCGGTGACTCCCGTTCTGACAGCAGTCGGGCCATTCTGCAGTGAAAACACGACACCTGTTTCCCTGGCAGCCAATATTCCGGGAGGAACCTGGAGCGGCAACGGGGTTACCGACCCGAACGGCACGTTCGTTCCTTCAACTGCCGGAACGGGAACTCATACGATCACGTATACGCATACGCAGGGCTGTGGCGGAACGGCAACTATGAACATCGTGGTGGATGATGCGCCACCGGCCAATTTTACAGCGGATATCCTGCTAGGCTGTGCGCCGCTGACGGTCAGCTTTACTTCCGATCCGGGCATGGAATCCTCCGAATGGACTTTTGGTGACAATACGACGGCCAGCGGCATCGGTGGCGTGACGCATACGTACGCGAACCCGGGAACCTATACCGTTACGCTGACCAACACACTAAACGGCTGTTCGACGACAAATTCGGTGACGAATTACATTACGGTATTTGCCGATCCGGTGGCTGCATTCGATGTCAGCAGCACGGTTCTTACACAGGTGAGCACGGAAGTGATCTTCTATAACAATTCGAACAACGCGACTTCCTACAGCTGGGATTTCGGCGACGAAACAACGAGCACAGCTACCAATCCGATTCATACCTATCCGCAGGAACCGGGTTCATATACGATCATCCTGACGGCCTTCAGCGCGGGCGGGTGCAGCGATCAGGCAACGCTGACCATCGTTGTGCGAGAAGACCAGGTTATTTATGTACCGAACGCCTTTACTCCGGACGGCGATGAGTTCAACAACGAGTTCAAACCGGTGCTATCGGAAGGATTCGATTTGTACAATTACACCCTGCTGATCTACAACCGCTGGGGCGAAGTGATCTTCGAATCGATGAATGCGGAAGCCGGCTGGGACGGAACGTATCACGGCAAGCCGGTTAAGGAAGGCGCTTACAGCTGGACGATCCGGGTGAAAAACCGCACGGAGGACAAGTTCAATGTTTACAATGGGCACGTGCTGGTGATTCGATAACTTCATCTGCTCGTTCGACTCCTCCCCTGTGTCCCTCGGCAGACGCTTGTTTGCAAGCTTGCCTCAGTCTGCACGAGCTTTGCTCGCTTTTCCCTCCAAAGGGGGAAACAACCGATCAGTGATTGTACCTGTACGAATTGTAGAATCCTGAAATACCGATGAACAGGTAATCGTACCATTGAGCTTTTACGCGGAGCTTTTCCAGCGAAGCCAGGTGTTCGGGATTCGTGTAATCGACATAGCGGACCGTTCTGTTTCGCAGGATAATTTCCGCTCCTATACCTGAAAACGGGTTGCGGCGAAAATCCCAGCCTTTGTTTTCCGAAAAGACGTTGCTACTGTAAAGCGTGTCGTTCTGAAAGCCTGTCAAACGGCTGTTGAAGTACAGGAACGCGCGTCGGTTGGCATCCTGTTCGGCCGGATGGTAATCGTGGCTCTGGTAATTTTCCTTGTAATCACCGTGTTCGCTTCGCAGACTGGGAATCGCGATCCGACCGAAGTACGCCAGTCCCATTCTCCGACTCTGCAGGTAATGGCCGTATTCGTGCTGGAAAAACGGGTTATCTGCCTTGGCCGACAGGTTGTCGTCGCCAATGATGTAATTGCCGAGCGTTACCGCCGGTCCGCCCAGACCGAAAAACAATCCGCGTCGGCCGGTGATCGAAACCGCTCCGTATTTATAGCGCACCGTGTCAGCATTTCCGAAGAAGGTATTCTCCGCATGCGCATAAACCAGGCCGGTAACCGTTTGCGGAAATTCCCAGGTAAAACGCGAAACGTGCTCCCAGAGTCGGCCGCCGAATTTCCGGTTCGGGTCGCTGATAAAAAGTCCGCCCCAGATCTTCACATCGTTCGCCGCCGTACGATTAGCGCGGTGCCACGCATTTCCGAAGCGGCATTCCTTGCTGCTGAAAAAGCCGTAGAAAAATCCACTTACCCATGAATCCACGATGAAGAAGCGCTCCTTTTCAGGAACGGCCACACCAGCATTGGCAGGCTTCAGGATCAGGCAGAAAGCAAGTAAGACAACGAACCGATTCGTATTCATACAGGAAATTTACAACTATTGCTTCCAGAAACAATTAATCGTAACTTTCAATTGTGCATTCTGCATTTTGAATTATGAATTGCAGAGTCTGCCATTTCGTCACCCTATTCATTCCGGTTCGATTATTGACAAACTTCCTGCGTGAAAAAGCACTCAACATCCTTCGGTTCCTACCTGGAAGCCTTCGTTTATCCGCTACTGCTGCTCAGTGCTATGTGGATCATGTTCTGGGCCGAGCAGGTTTCGGGCTTCGACCTGGTCCGACTGGGTGTTCGTCCGCAGCAGCTCGACAGCTGGCCGGGGATTTTCCTGATGCCGCTGATCCATTCACCGAATGACATTGCGCACATCGTCAACAATTCACTCCCGACTTTCGTATTGCTGGCCGCGCTCATCTTTTATTACCGCAGTATCGCCTGGAAAGTTTTCCTGATCTCGTGGTTCGGCACCGGGATCGGCGTCTGGCTGTTCGCCGCCGACAATTATGCCTGGCACATCGGTATGAGTGGCGTTGACTATGCGCTCTTCGGCTTCATTTTCCTTTCCGGATTTTTCCGCAAATACAAACCGCTGCAAGCCATTTCCCTGTTCGTTGTGTTTGTCTACGGCAGTATGTTCTGGGGGATTTTCCCACAAAAGGAGAACGTTTCCTGGGAAGGCCATTTCAGTGGCATGTTTATCGGGATGACGCTCGCGATTCTCTACCGCAAACAAGGTCCGCAAAGCCCGAAATACCAGTACGAGATCGAAAAGGAGCTCGGCATAGAGCCGCCCGATCTGGAAGGTATGTGGATTGCACGCCAGGAAGAGCTGGAACGACAGCAACGCGAGCGCGAAGAAGCACAACGGCAATCCGTCGAGATCATTTACCACCTCAAGCGCACGGCGCAGCTTCCGGCGCCACAGCAAACAGATATCGAACAACCGCCATCGGATTCTGAACCTAAATAATTCGGAGAAGTTGATACGGATTCACTAACTTTGGCCTCCAAGCCAGTTTAGTATGAGCCGCTTAACTTTCCTCCTGATCTTTCCGATTGTTTTTCTTGCGAACTTTTCTTTTGCACAGTTCGGCTATCAGTTCAGTAATTCTTCCCAGGGTGTTTTCCTTGCGGATATTGCTTTTGCCGACAGCACAACGCTTTTTGTAACGGGCAGCAATACCTACTCTACCAGCATCGATGCCGGGAGAAACTGGTTTACGCTCAGCTCGGCCGGAATGTTCACCGAAGCAGCCTCGTTTCCGAGCAATAAATTCGGAATCGTTGTAGGAAATGAAGGAAAGTTCCGAACCAACACCCAATGCGGCTATTTCTGGGGATGGTCGTCGAACCGCTATATCGGTGTTAACCGCGACCTGATGGATGTTCACTTTACCACCGAGCAAAAAGGCTATGTGGTCGGTTTGCTGGGAACGCTTGCTCATACAATCAACCAGGGAACCAATTGGACAATTATTGCGACCGGTACGACATCCAACCTGAACGGCGTTTATTGCACGAACGATTCCACCGCTTACGCCTGCGGAGAGAACGGAACCATTTTGAAAGTCGTCAACAATACCGTTGTAAGCTCCCAAAACATTACTGCTTCTCCGCTGAATAAAATCTTCTTTACGGATGCAAACACCGGCTACGTTGTCGGAAACTCCGGGTCTGTTTTCAAGACCGTCAATGGCGGAAATACCTGGACCTTTCTTACGATTCCGACCACGTCCAATTTTACCGCGCTGGATTTTACAACACCTTCTAACGGCGTGATCTGTGGCGAGGACAGTAAGCTGTATTTCACAACCGATGCCGGAGCTAACTGGACAGCTGCCATGATGCCCGCCGGGGATTACGACTTCCTTTCCATTGCATTCCAAACCGATTTAACAGGTTACGTAGCGACCAGCAATTATGTCATGAAAACCACCGACGGCGGACAAAACTGGTATGCTTCGCAATCGACGTTGCGACGGGTTCAGTTCCCGACCGATGAGGTGGGCTATGCTTTGGGCTATGGTCTGATCCAGAAAACAACCGATCGCGGTCAAAACTGGACATCGAGCGAGCTTTACACCGGATCTTACTCCGGCATGCACTTTATCAACCAGGATACCGGCTACGTGGTTGGTCAGCAAGGCAAAATGTCCAAAACGCTGGATGGAGCGGAAACCTGGTCTATGGTCACCGTTCCAACGACGAATTTATTGCACGACGTTTATTTTACCGATTACCAGAACGGTACGGTCGTAGGTGTACAGACCGTAATGCGCACCACGAACGGCGGTCAGACATGGACGAGCGCGCTCACTACCACGGCGACGTTCTACGACGTTACATTCACCAGCTCGCTGATCGGTTACGCCTGTACATCCGGCGGAAAGATCTACAAGACCACGAACGGCGGTGCCAGCTGGACACTTCAGACCATCGCGAACACAACAGCGCTCTACACGATGTATTTTCTCAGCAATACGAAAGGCTGGGCTGTTGGTACGGGCGGAAAGATCTTCTATACGGACAACGGCGGCACAACCTGGACAGCTCAGACCAGCGGCGTAACGACAGCGCTGCAGGGCGTGCATTTTTTCGATGATCAGATTGGGGTGATCGTAGGATATGCCGGAACTCAGCTGATAACCGAGAACGGCGGACAAACCTGGCAGAACCGATCGCTTGTCAGCTCGACGCTCGATTACAACGGTCTTTGTTTCAGAGATAAACACCACGGTTACGCCCTGGGATACACACGCGTCTATACGCTGGGCGCTTATTCACTCGGGACGCCGCAAAGTGCTTATTGCCCAAGCGACTCCTATGGTTTCAATACATTTGCGCCTTATTTCCACAACAACACTCCTTCAACGGCCGTTTTTGAGATCGCAAAAGAAGAAGAAGACTTCGCCAACGCGCAAGTGATGGACACCCTATCGGTTGATAGCATTGGAAATGTGAACGCCATACTGCCAGCGAACCTTACGCCGGGCATCTATAAAATGCGGATCCGTCAGATCGACAATCCGAACAATACTTCGTTCCAGAAGCTGATTCGTATCGCCGAAGCGCCAAGCGTGACCGTTTACTATTCGGATTCGCTGCTGATCGCCGTTCCATCCAGCAGCGATGTGACGATCCAATGGTGGTACCGCCCAACGCCGACAACCGTTTATCCTTCGTATATCGGCAACAACGACACGATTCCCGTTACGAATACCGGCGAGTACCGGGTAAGAGTTGCTTCGACCTGTTGCGAGACTTATTCGTCGTGGACGTACCTGCAAAGTTGCAACGGTCAGCTGCAGCCGGGCACTATTTACGAGATGCAACAAAGTATCTGTGCCGGCGATACGCTTGTCGTGGGCTCGCACGAATATTTCCAGGCTGGTGTTTATTACGACACGCTGACGGCCGCCAACAACTGCGACAGCATTGTTAAAACGACGCTGACCATCAAACCGGTAAAATTCACGACACCCGAAATCGAAATCTGCCAGGGCGATAGCTTGTTCCTCGAAGGAGCTTACCGAACGGTTTCCGGCTTGTACACCGATTCATTGCTGACTGCGTCCGGTTGCGACAGCATCGTGCAAACCACGCTGACCGTGAATCCGGTATTTCTGACCAGCAACCCGACGTTTATTTGTCCGTCGGATAGTTTGTTGCTGCAAGGCGCTTATCAGAATACCGCCGGAGTCTATCGGGATACGTTGCTCTCCGTTCATGGCTGCGACAGCATTATCGAGACCACGCTCGGATTGTACCCTGTTTATACAACACCATTAACCGCCGCTATTTGTGCGAACGACAGCATTTACCTGCAAGGCGCATACAGAAGCTCGGCCGGTATTTATTACGACACGCTTCCGACCATTCACGGCTGTGACAGTGTGCTGGCGACCACATTGACCATTTATCCGATTTACACCACTCCGATGACGGCGGCAACTTGTCCGGGCGATAGCGTTTATTTAGCGGGCGCCTATCAAACCGTTCCAGGAATTTATTACGACACGCTTCAAACCATAAATGGATGCGACAGCGTGCTCGCCACGACTTATACACATTATCCGGTTTATACGACGCCATTAACGGTCGTGATCTGTCCGGACGACAGCGTTTATCTCCAGGGCGCTTATCAATCGGTTCCGGGAATCTACTACGACACACTTGCAACGGTTCACGGTTGCGACAGCATCCTGGCAACGACACTGACATATTATCCGGTTTTCACAACGGCGTTAACGGCCGGTATTTGCCCGAATGACAGCATCTTCCTCGAAGGAGCTTATCAAAACGTTCCGGGCGTTTACTACGACACGCTTCAGACAATTCATGGCTGCGACAGCATCCTGGCAACGACACTGAGCCATTACCCGGTCTATACCATTCCGGCAACGGAAGTCATTTGTTCGAACGACAGCATTTACCTCGCTGGCGATTACCAGACCGTTTCGGGAACGTATTACGATACTCTGCAAACCGTTCATGGCTGCGACAGTATTATCCAGACGGCGCTTCAGGTCATTTCTGCTTATGAGCAATCGCATTCACTGGCCATCTGCGAAGGCGACAGCGTTTACCTCGCCGGAGATTATCAGACCATGGCGGGAATCTACGAAGATGCATTGACCGCGGCGAACGGCTGCGACAGCATCATTGTGACGACACTTTCGGTTCATCCGCTTCCGCAAACGCCGGTTATTGCTTTGATCGATGGCACGCTTCATTGTTCATTGGAGGATATGGCGTCCTACGAATGGTTCCTGAACGGATCGCCGACAAGCTGTACGACCTTTAGCTGCGATTGCGAAGAAAACGGCATTTACACTGTTCTCGTGACGGATGAAAACGGTTGTGAAGCACTTTCCACCGGCTTTATCGCAACAGGCTGTAATGCCGGTATCAATGAAACCGACGGGCTGCTGATCCGCGTATTTCCGAACCCAACGACCGGTCAGTTCGAGATCGATCTCGGAAAAGTTTACAACAAAACGGCGGTGAAGATCCTCGATATTCACGGAAGGATCATCAGTGAAACCGAAGCTTCGAATACGCAGTCGGCACAGTTTGAGCTGGATGCTGCTCCAGGTGTTTATTACATCACCGTTCAGCCGGATGGAAACGGTCCGTACCTCTTCCGATTGGTGAAACAATAAATCTCCCCCTTCGGAGGGGGATTAAGGGGGAGGAAATGAAGAGGTAGTTTTCTTTACGGCAAAAACACCTCCGGTCTGTATCGCAATGAGATAATTCCCGTTCCGCGGGTGACATAATCCCACGATTCGAACGGAAAGGAAAGCGTGATGAGCTCGGATGTCTGCATCTGAATATCTTCATCGGAACAGAAGCTGGCAAATTCGGAAATGCCTTCGTTATGGCCGATCAGCGTGATCGTTTTGCCTGTTTCACGCGTGAGCTCCATCAAAAGTCTGTCGGGAGAAGCATGGTAGAGCGAATCCCGGAACTCTGCTTCGCTTGGCTCGGCGATATGGCGACTGATAATGGAATGCGTCTGGCGCGTCCTTGCGGCGGATGAACAGAGGATCTTCCCCATTCCGATGTGATGTGATTCGATGTAGTGGCCCAGAAGGTTGGCTTGTGCAATGCCTTTTTCCATCAGCTCGCGGTCGAAATCCCTTCCGGTAGGCGATTGTTGCAGCGTTTTTGCGTGTCGGATCAATTGAAGTGTCAACATAGTAGTATAGATTACCAACCCTTTTCAAATATACTGCGTTATAGGTTACAATCCGCATGGAGCGGCAGGCTAAATTCACTAAATTGCGGGAAAATTGCCAGATAAGAACGATCCGACGTATCATGCACATCTCAACTGAAATATTGCAAGCGTGTGCAGATGACGACAGAAGGGCGCAGAAGCAGTTGTATGAGCACTGCTACAAGGCGCTGATCCAGGTTTGTATGCGTTATCATACCAACCACGAAGATGCGCGGTTCGCTTTCAATAACGGTTTCCTGAAGATACTGAACGGCCTGCGGGATGTGGATCTCGCAACCATCCATTTCGGTGGCTGGTCGAAACGGATCATGGTCAATACACTGATCGATGAATACCGGAGAAACCGCAATCACCAGACGAGCATTTTTGCACGCGAAACGGAAGGGGAGCTGGAATTTCACGCGGAAAACGTGACGAACCAGGCCGAAAGCAATATCCAGGTCGAGCACATCATGGCCCTTCTGAAAACCATTCCGCCGATCAGCGCACACGTGTTCGTATTGTATGTGATCGACGGCTACAACCACAAGGAGATCGGGGAAATGCTCGACATTACCGACGGCACCTCCAAGTGGCACCTTTCCACCGCGCGGAAATTGCTTCGTGACAGGCTGGAACAACTGGAAGAATTGAAAGAAAAACGCTTTGCCATATGAGTTGGAAAGACGAAGAAATAGACGGGCTGTTCAAGCAGGCCAAAACGCCGGAAGCTCCCGCATTCGAGGAAGCATTCTGGACGGAAATGGAAGCCATGCTGCCGCCACAGCAGAAACGCCGTAAAGCCGGATTCTGGTGGATCTCTGCCGCTACGGTAGCCATTCTGGCCATCGGTGGAGCTGCTTTGTGGCAGACACAAGGCCAGACAACCAGCATTCAAACGACGGGAACGACAGCTTCGAAACCTGTAGCGGAACAACGTTCCGAAGCAGATCAACAATCTGCAAACGAAACAGTTCCTACAGAATCGAATAATGCAGCGCAAAACACGCAGCACAGCAATGGAGCTGCCAATCCCGGTCACCACACGGTTCAACCAAACGGGACGCGGCCTGCTGACAATATTGCTCTAATTGACCTACCGAATGAGCACGAAACACAGCCGGATGAAATACTTCCGTCGGTCGAACAAACAACTACAGACGAAGAGCTGACAGCCGTGAATCGCTTGCCTGTGAATCGCTTTCAGCCCGTTTCGATGCTTGCGGAACACTTGTTTGAGATTCCGCCGCTGGAGGAACATTGGTACATTCAGGCAAGTGCCGGACTCGGACAATCGGCTATCACAGGCGTTGCAGGTCGGTCGGATCTGATCCATTGCTATACGTTCGGAGCCGGTTTTTATGGTCCGGCTACCGGCAGAATGTACCTTAACCTCGGTGTACAGGGTCGCGTAGATTTTGTGCAGAACCTCAGCGGAACGGTGACCAATCCGGACAACACGAAAACCGACACGCGCTACCAACAGCTGTATGCCATCGAAACGCCGTTGGCTGTCGGCCTGAAATACGGACGCAATTCCTTCGCCATGCTCGTAACGCCTGGTTTCCAGCTCGGCTATACCGGAACTTACCGTCAGTACGACATCAATAACACGGAAATTCGTTCAGAGCGCACCAGCGGAAAAATCGCCAGCGGCAGAACGCTCACGATGGAAATCGGTCTCGGTTACATGCGCAAGCTTCGTCCGAACTGGTACGTAGGTGCCAACCTCAACACCGATATCCTTCGTCCGTTCGGAGATCAGACCTTCGCCGGCTCGCAGCGCACATTGCCGTTGAACGGTTGTATTCTGCTTCGACGCACCTTTTAATCAATTGACAATTGACAATTGACATTGTACAATTAACTGCCAACTGTTCATTGTCAATTGTCTATTGAGATGTATCTTTACGGGAAATAGTTCGCTATGAATAAACTACTACTTCTTTCAGGCCTTATTTCCACAGCTGCTTTCGGGCAGATTTCCATCACTGACGAGAACGTTCCGGCAGCAGACGACGCCTTCGTGATGAGCACGCTCATCGATCCGACCGTCGATTACCTTTCTACCGGCGCTAACTATACCTGGGATTTTTCGGGATTGGTCCCGACCAGCCAGTATTTAACTGAATTCATGCCGATTTCGGAAGCATCGCCATTGTCCAATATCCTGTTCGGCCCTTTTGCCGCACCGGCTTACAAAGCGAGCTACTTTCACGCTTCGACCGAGCTTCCGTTAGCAGAGCTGACACAAGGCATGCCATTAGAAGTAGAAAGTATTTCAGGCTTTACACGCACAACCGAAACCGCCGAAACAATGGTTGGCTGGGAATTCGTGTTCAACGGACAAGGCATTCCGGTTAAATCCGACACGATCGAAACGCGCTACCACTTCCCGATGGAATACGGTGATTCGTATACTTCACGCGGCTACACGTTCCTGAACCTGAACCCGTTCTACGACGCGCAATGGATCCAGCATCGTTACCGCGAAACCGAAGTCGACGGCTGGGGAAGTATCACTACACCTTACGGAACATTCAATGCGCTGCGTATTCACCACCGCATTCTCGAATCCGATTCGATTTACATTTCCTTCGACTCGACAGGTATGTGGCTTCCGATCCCCGTTCCTGAAATGCACGAATACGAATGGCGCTCGCTCGAAGAAAAAGAAGCGGTGCTCCGCATTCGTACGGCCGNNGTAACCGCCATTGAATACCGCGATAATTACATCGAAGGACTGGGCGTTGAAGAAGCAAACATCGTTCAGGGTGTTTTCCCGAATCCCGCACAGGATCTCGTGACCATTCAAACCGGTGAGCCTGTCACCGCGATCGAAGTATTCAATCAGCAGGGTCGATCGGTTTTCTCCGAACGAACGCATTCTACGGGAATCGATGGCGGCTGGCAAACACCTGTGACGGTTGAAACACTCGATGCCGGCATGTATTTCGTGCGTCTGGCTACGGCTTCCGGAAGCGCTACTGCGGTTTTCGTCAAGCAATAAGTGGGGAATCCTGCCACAATTCGTGGTGAAAGCTCCGCAGTGCTAAAAGCAGAAAAATGGCTGCTGCTATCGTTTTGACCGTTTCAACCGACACGGCACGAATGACTTAAATCCGATTTAAAGAAAATTGGGAATCACGGCACGGCCGCTGGTACGGTATTTCCGCTCGGATACCGCAGATTTAATTTAAAAAGACAAGTCATGAAACGTTCAATTATCGCAGCGATCGCACTCACTGCATCAACACTCAGCTACGCGCAAAGCACCACACAACCTGCTCAACCCGCACAGCCAGCTCAACCTGCACAGCCTGCAAAAACTGCACCTGAAGCATCTGAAAAACGTGATGCAGCTCCTGCCAGTCCGGAAGCAAAGCAGCAAGACGACCGCACATTGGTCAAAGTATCCGACCTCCCGGCACCGGTTCGTAAACAGCTCGACAATACACAGTACAAAGACTGGACACCGACTGTAGCTTACTGGGTGAAAGACGAGAAACGTCCTTATTACGAGATTACACTTGTAAAAGGTGACGAATCAAAGCGTGTGAAATACAACGCGGAAGGCAGCAAGCTCGACTAAGCCATTTTCTTCATCACGTTCACTATATATTAAAGCCGTCTTTTATGGGACGGCTTTTTTTATATCTTCCCCCTTTTTGGAGGGGGACTGAGGGGGAGGATGTTCTATAATCTCAATTCGTTAGCCACCCTCCTTATAATCCCGGCGCTACCGCTTGGTCTTCGAAAGCAATGCTTTCTCTTCTCAAGGAGGAAACTGTTTTTGTGAATAACAATTCCGCAAAAATCAATTTAACGTTTCGGTCATTTGCTACATTTGGCTTCATGGAACAACACACCATCATTCCACGGGCGCTGGCTCCAACTGTAACCGAAAAGCTGGCCGAAAGTAAAATCCTCGTTCTCAGAGGTCCAAGAAAATCCGGTAAGAAAACCCTGCTTTCATCGCTGCTCGATCCGGATAAGACCATCGTTATTGATTGCAGTCGCAAGCTGCAGCGANNCGAAAGGCCCTTTCCGAAGCGGCTTTGTTCAACGAAGTCATCAAAGATTACACAATCGTTGTGCTCGATGAAGCGCAATTGCTGGGGAATCTTCAAGAGCTGATCGACGATGCTTTGGCCAACGACCGTATCGAGAACCTTATTCTGTGCTGTTCCTTCGAGCCCGCTTTGCAGGAAGAATTGTGGGAAGCATTGCGTTTCCAGGGACTCGAATTGTCGCTCGCGCCGCTTTCCTATACCGAAATGGCACAGGCACACGGTCTCGGAACGGAAGAAAAGGAAATCGAGCAACGACTGATCTTCGGTTATTATCCCGAGATCGTTTGCAATCCTGAAACGGCTGAAGAACGCCTGCTGCAATTACTCGAGGACAGTATTTTCACCCAACTGGGCGCCGGCGATCGCATCAACAAAAGCGAACAGCTCATTCAATTGTTGCGTTTGCTGGCTTTCCATATCGGGGAAGCGATCAGCTACAACGAGTTGGCGGGGAAATGTGGCCTCGACAACGAAACCGCCGAACGTTACATCAAGCTGCTGGAAAAGGCCCAGTTGCTGTTCCTGCTTCCGTGTTATTACAACGGTCACCGTTACGAGCTGAAGAAAAGTCACATTGTTTACTTCACCGACAACGGCATCCGGAACGCGTTGATCCGCCAGTTCCAGCCGTTCATTTTCCGCAACGACACCGATCTGCTATGGAAAAACTGGGTGATCTCAGAACGTCGAAAAGCCAACAGCCTGGGCGGCAGAACGCCTGATTGCCGTTTCTGGAAAACGCATACCAAACAGGAAATGGATTACATCGAAGACAATGGAATCGATTGCACTGCGTTTAAAATGCAATGGGATAAAAAAAAGAAGATCAAAATCCCGGCGAGCTTTACGGAAGCGTATCCGAACATCCGCACGGCCGGCATTAACCGTTCCACCTTCTGGAGTCTGATCACGAAAAAATAAGCTTATGGAGCGCACCATCATTGAACAGCAGATCGCCATCGACGCTTCACCCGAAAAAGTCTGGGAAGTGTTTACCAATCCCGAGCTGACACGCAAAATGGGCGGAGAATATGCCACCGACTGGAAACCGGGAAGTGCGTTCGGATGGAAAAGCGTTAACGGCATACAGCTCACCAGCGGCGTTTTGCTGGAAGTAATTCCCGGTCAGAAAATCAAGCACAATCTTCACGATCCTGAAAACAGCGACCGTATTTTATCGGTAATTACCTATACCTTCATGGATGAAGGTCAGCAAACGGTTCTACAAGGACGTGAAGCATTCGAAACAACGCTCACCGAAGAACAATACGAAGACGCCGTTCAAGGCTGGAACC
>DJFN01000102.1:0-6860 GCA_002432085.1 Flavobacteriales bacterium UBA5871 | reverse complement strand
ATACCGGCGAAGCACTGGAAAACTTCGGGGAATACATCCTGTTGTGCAACTTCCACAATTACGTGGAACAATTCGCCGAGCAAAACGGTGTGGAAGTCATCGGAAGAGGCAAGCCTATGCAGTGTGCAACAGCGAACGGCATTACCATTATCAACTTCGGTATGGGAAGTGCTTCGGCGGCAACGGTAATGGACCTGCTTTCAGCCATTCATCCCAAAGCGGTACTCTTTCTCGGAAAATGCGGTGGCCTGAAGAAAAAGAACCAGGTCGGCGATTTCATTCTGCCGATTGCAGCTATCCGCGGTGAAGGAACCAGCAGCGACTACTTCCCGGTGGAAGTTCCGGCGCTTCCGGCCTTTGCCTTGCAGAAAGCAATATCCACGACCATTCGCGACGCCGGTTTCGACTACTGGACAGGAACGTGCTACACGACCAACCGCCGCGTGTGNNTACTGGACCGGCACCGTCTACACCACCAACCGCCGCGTGTGGGAACACGACGAACAGTTCAAAAGCTACCTGCATTCCATCCGTGCGATGGCCATCGATATGGAAACGGCTACCATTTTCATGGTGGGCTTTGCCAACAAGATCCCGACCGGTGCGCTGCTCCTTGTTTCCGACCAGCCGATGACGCCGGAAGGTGTGAAAACCAGTGAGAGCGACAGCAAAGTCACCAGCTCGTTCGTAAACCGTCACCTCGAGATCGGCATCGAATCATTGAAGCAGCTCAAGAACAACGGTCACACGGTAAAACATCTGCTTTTCTAAAACCGCTTACGGAGAGCACGATCCGTTTATCCGTTCGGTTATTTCACGATCTTGTTAGGGGAAAATGGAAAAAATATCCCGGATTTTTTAATTCCATTAGGGATAAATCCCTACATTCAACCCCAAACTACGTGAAATGAAAACTACAAAACTCCTCCTCGGGGCCATTGCGCTCTCCATCATCACGTGCAGTCATGTCTTTGCACAATCCAAGCATCAGAAAGGCCCCTGGCAGCATGTTCAGGAAGAAGCGATCCCAGTCAGCGGAACGCGTTACATCTTCCCAACCAAGTATCTTACTTTCCGTCTGAATGTCGCGGAATTGCACACACAGCTCGACCAAGCGCTGCGCGAAGACGATCCGGCGTATGTTCCGGTAACGATCGTTATTCCAAAGCCGGACGGCTCGTTCGGAACGTATCGCGTTTATGAGAACACGACCATGTCGGAAGGACTGGCCGCTCAATTCCCGGAGATCCGCTCTTTTGACGGTGTTCCAATGGATGGAAGTGGCGAAATGGTGAAACTCGATCTGACTCCGCAGGGTTTCCACGCGATGATCATGATCCCGGGCAAATCGACGGTTTTCATCGATCCGTATACACACCTTGGCGATACCGATCACTACATCGTTTACAACCGCTCGGATTTCCACACGGACAAAGTCTTCGAATGCGACATGAACGAAGAGCCGCTCACGGCTATTGACGAAGAAGGCGGCGTAGATCCTGAAGCTATTTTCGGGACCTGTCAGAAACGCACTTACCGTGTGGCGATCGCAGCAACGATCGAATACACCAACTTCCACGGTGGAACGATCCCACAAGCACAGGCCGCACAGGTTACAACAATGAACCGTGTAAACGGCGTTTACATGCGTGACATGGCCGTTACGATGACCATTATCGCCAACAACAACCTGATTGTTTATGCCGGTACCGATCCTTATTCCAACGGTAACCCGGGCGCGATGATCAATGAGAACCAGACAAACATCACTAACGTTATCGGTAGTGCGAACTACGATATCGGTCACG
This sequence comes from Flavobacteriales bacterium UBA5871, assembly GCA_002432085.1. Taxonomy (GTDB): domain Bacteria; phylum Bacteroidota; class Bacteroidia; order Flavobacteriales_D; family Crocinitomicaceae; genus Fluviicola. The sequence goes on along the minus strand of DJFN01000102.1, from coordinate 5,052 downwards.
TATTCGGAACGAACAGCGGTGGTCTTGCAGGGTTGGGTGTTGTTTGCTCAAGCGGAAACAAAGCTCGCGGTGTAACCGGAAGCGGTGCTCCTGTCGGCGATCCGTTCGATATCGATTATGTTGCGCACGAGATGGGCCATCAGTTTGCCTGTCCGCATACATTCCGCGGCAACCAGGGCTCCTGCTCCGGTAACGCCAACAACGCTACAGCAATGGAACCAGGAAGCGGTAGTACGATTATGGCCTATGCCGGTATCTGCGGCTCACAAGATGTCCAGGCAAACTCCGACGATTATTTCCACGGTATTTCCCTTCAGAATATGGGCGCGTTCATCACAGGCGGAAGTCATACCTGCCCGGTTATCACGGCGATTCCAAGCCAGTCTTCTCCGAACGTTACCGGAACAGTTGGCAACGTGACCATTCCGGCCAGCACACCGTTTGCGCTCACGGCATCGGCTACCGATCCTGACGGCGACGTATTGACCTACTGCTGGGAACAAATGAACAACGAGAGCAGCACGCAGCCACCTGTTGCAACAGCTACCGGCGGACCAAATTTCCGTTCCTTCGACCCTACTCCAAACCCGACGCGTTATTTCCCAAGCATTCCTACATTGATGGCTAACGGCCCTTTCACCTGGGAGCGTCTGCCGACTGTGAGCCGTACGATGAACTTCCGTGTGGTTGTGCGCGACAACGAAATCAACGGCGGCTGTAACGATCACGAAGACATTACAGTTACCGTATCTGCTGCGGCCGGTCCGTTCGTGGTAAACTACCCGAGCGCAACAGGCATCACCTGGCCGGGCGCTTCTACACAAACTGTTACCTGGAGCGTTGCCAACACCGACGTTGCGCCGGTTTCTTGTGCGAACGTAGATGTTATGATCTCTACAGATGGTGGAGCAACCTTCACGACACTTGCCAACGACGTTCCAAACGACGGTAGCCAGGATGTAACCGTTCCAAACGTGGCAACAACACAGGCTATCATCATGGTGATCTGTGCCAACGGAACCTTCTTCGACATTTCGAACAACTACTTCACAATCACGGCTGCAACGAACGACTACACGCTCGCTCTCACAAGCAGCTCCGTGAGCGTTTGCCAGGGAACAAATGCCGTTTACACTGTGAACGTCGGTCAGATCGGCGGTTTCTCCAACCCGGTAACACTTTCCGCTACAGGACTGCCTGCTGGTGCTTCGGCGAGCTTCTCTCCAAACCCGGTTACTCCAGGAAACTCCAGCACAATGACCATTTCCAACACAGCAGCGGTTACGCCTGGAACTTATGCTTTCACGGTACAAGGAAACGCGACATCAGGTATTCACACAATACCTGCGAGCATTTCCGTTACGACCACATCGGCCGTAGCTTCCACGCTCACAACGCCTGCTAACGGGGCAACCAACGTTGCTACGCCGGTAGCCTTTACTTGGACGAATGCCAATGCAGGAATGAGCTTTGATATCGAAATCGCTACGGATGCAGCGTTCACGAACGTCGTAGAATCCGCTAATAACCTCAGCACAACGAACTACACGGCAACGACATTGCTTCCATCGACTCAATATTACTGGCGAGTGGATTCTTACAACTCCTGCTCTGCCGGCGGCAATTCGTCCGTATTCTCCTTCACGACTTCCGGCTGCGGTGAATACGAAAGCACTGATATCCCGGTAGCGATCTCCGATGTGAGCACGGTAACGGTTACTTCAACGATCGAAATTCCATCCAACGGAACGATCACCGACCTCGACGTGACGAACCTGACGGGAACGCATACGTATATCGAAGATCTTTCCTTCACGCTGACAAGTCCGCAGGGAACCACCGTAGCGCTCTGGACGAACATCTGCGGTAACCAGAACGACTTCGACATTATCCTCGACGACGAAGCGGGATCCGCTACACTTCCTTGTCCTCCGAACAACGGTGGCAGCTACCAGCCGGAAGGCAACCTCAGCGATTTCGATGGCGAGGACATGCAGGGAACCTGGACACTGACGGTAACCGATAATTACAACGAGGACGGCGGAGCGCTCGAATCATGGTCACTGAGCATCTGCTCTACGCCTCCGGTTCCATGCGACAACCCGGATCTTCCTACGATCGGCGGAACGACATCGTTTTGTGCAGGCAGCTCGACAACATTGAACATCACATCGGGTAGCCTCAACGACGCTACTCAATGGCAGTGGTACAGCGGTTCGTGCGGTGGAACTCCGGTTGGAACCGGCGCAACGCTGAACGTTTCCTCTCCGGGAACTTACTACGTACGCGGAACAGGCGGCTGTGTGATCGGCGGAAGCTGTCAGTCGGTAACGATCACACAAAACACGGTGAACCTGACCACCTCCCTGAGCGGCGGTGTGATCACGGCCAACCAGTCAAGTGGAACGTACCAGTGGGTGGATTGCAACAACGGCAACCAACCGATCCCGGGAGCTACGAGTCAATCTTACGATCCGGTAAACAGCGGAAGCTACGCCGTACAGGTAACAGCTGCGAACGGCTGCTCCGGAACCAGCAGCTGTGTGAACTACAGCACCGTTGGCATGGACGAGATCGCGGGACTGGAAGTACAGCTGTATCCGAACCCGACAAGCGGACTCATCACCGTACAATTCAGCCAGTCACTCAAAGTAGACGAAATGAATGTAACGGATGTTACCGGACGATTGATCCGCACAGAAGGCGGCTTTACGGCTGAGAAAGTAGAGCTTGACCTGAGCAAAGAAAGCAAAGGCGTTTACTTCCTGAATGTACGCGTAGGTACGCAGATGCAGACGCTGAAGATTACAAAGCAATAATAAAAACAAACGCTATAGGAAGAGCGGCTCCGATGGGCCGCTCTTTGTGTTTGTGAAGTAAGCTCTGTTGATCAACCCACTTGTAACAAACAAATAAAAATCTTAGATTTGTTTATATCCGGATTTAAACGGATTCAACATGAATATTGAAGCAAAAAAACTAAGTCTGATTGAACGGTTTATGCAGTTTCGCGAACCGTCTTCTCTTCAAAAACTGGAGATGGCGATTACTCAAATTGAATTGGAAGACAGAATGGCTGCTTCTGAAGCGGATATTGCAAATGGCAGAATCAGTTCTTACGATACTTTCAATAAAGACGTTAAAGAATGGATCCGTCACAAAAAGACTACGAAATAGTTATCACTGAGTTTGCACGCCACGCCTATTTTCAAATACTGGATTATCTCTACGAACACTACACTGAAGAACGCGCCGAAGAAGTTGCCCTCGAACTTATCGAAACACCTCAGATTCTCAAAAAGTTTCCACTTAGAGGTAAGATAGAGCCGTTGTTAATTAACCGAAGGCTGGAATACCGTTTCATACTTTATAAGCGAAGCAGGCATGCAACAGTTAAAATCATCTATTATATAACGAGCTCGCCAAATCGTGTCTACATAACCGATTTCTTTCCGACTGAAATGTACCCTAAAAAGGTCCTTCGATCTAAATGATCATTCATTTCATACACAATTCCCGTATCAACCCTTCATCCGGCATCCCGGCCTGGGCTTCGAACAAGCTTCCTTCATCGCGGGTGGTAGTGACGGTGCCGGAAAAATGAACGGCATTCACGCCTGTAGCGACCACAGCGGCTTTGTTGGATGGACGAACGCCTCCTCCTGCCATGATTTCGATCCGGCCGGCCGCATAATCGACCATTTCGCGCAGGGTTTCCAATCCTGTTTCAACGGATGCGGATTGTCCGCTGGTGAGAATGCGTTTAAATCCCATCACAACGAGCTGGTCCATGGTTTTTTTCCAGTCCCGGACTTCGTCGAAAGCGCGGTGAAAGGTTAAATCGAGATCGCCGGCAGCACGGTGCCATGCGCTCAATGCATCGGTTGCCAGGTCGCCTTCGGCGGTGAGTGCGCCAACTACGACTCCTTTGACACCCAGCTCACGAAATTTCAGAATATCGTCGCGCATGACCAGGATTTCATCGTAGGTATAGTGGAATCCCCCGGAGCGCTGGCGTATCAGAACGTGCTGCTCGAGATCAAATGTGGACTGAATCCAGCCTACCATACCCGCGGAAGGCGTTAATCCGCCCTGCTCGAGTGCCACACAGGTTTCGATACGATCCACAGGCATCTTGCTTGCGATCCGCGCGCCTTCGAGTGAGGCCACACACAATTCCAGTTCAGGTTTCATCGGCTATTTTTCGGGATGATCATGAATTCATCAATGAAGGTCCATGGCGTTGTACCGGCGCCCGGTTTTCCGTCGGGAATCAACGTATCATTGATCAATGTAATACGAAGGTAACGGGTTTTGCCGCGCATCGGCACGACAATCGCTTCGGAAACGATCGCACTTTCTTTCACAAGCCTGAAGTGTTCGCCGTCCTTGCTGGATTCGATCCGGATTTTTTTCGGTTGATAGATCCAGCTGCCGGGATCGTTCAAACAACCCAAGCGTAGTTCACTGAAAGCCGTTTTCTGTCCGAGATCGATGGAAAACTGCACCGTATCGTTCATAAAACCAAGCCACTGATTGCCTTTCCACGGTCGCTTGCCCACGATTCCATCCGTAAGTGCCAGGCTGTCGTGGTGATCGTATTTCGGATGAGGTGGCGTGATGAGCTTCACCGGCTTGCCCAGCAATGCGTGCGATGTAAACTGGTATTCGGTCGTTCGCAAGGGATTTCCAGCCAAGCCGGCCATCACTTTAATAGCAATTTCATGCGGCATTTTTGTACGTAGGAGCAGTATCTCGCCGGTTTTATCGCCATCGATCTGTACTTCTACATCGGGCNNAATTCCTTCTGAAGTTGCAACCGGCAGCAGCTCCGGATCGAGGAAAGACGTCGAAAAGCGAATACTTTCTTTTTCCAGTCGTGGCAGGTAAGAACGCACGAGCTGACTCACAAATACCTCATACGAAGGCCTGTTTTCCGACCACAACACTTCGGCAATGGCAATCAAACGTGGATAAGCCTGGTAATAAACGGCGTCTATCGTTGGCAGGTATTCCGTCCAGAGATTGGCCTGACCGCCGAGAATGTAAACC
>DJFN01000237.1 GCA_002432085.1 Flavobacteriales bacterium UBA5871 | reverse complement strand
TAATTAGAATCCTGACGGATTGGATCAATTATGAATTCGCAATTATCAATTAGCAAGGCGTTTCTACCCGGGACAACCTTTATAATTGATCACCCGCCGCGTTGGATTGCAAATTTATGAAGAGCAGAAATGCCAATTATCAGAGCATGTATGAATTACCAGGGGATTCTACAGGAGAACAGACCTTCATAATTGATCATTCATAATTGCTAATTCCCTTTACTAGTCTTCGTCGTCGATATCGTCGAGCGCCATTCTCAATTCCTGGCGTAACTGACGGTTGTACGTTTCCAGCAGGTATTTGAAGTAATTCGGGGTGCTTTTGGCGATACACTTGGTATACGTTTTCAAACGGTGCTCGATGTGTTCCTGCAGGGCTTCCTGTACTTTCAACGCTTTGTCGAAGTTCTTGGTCATGCGGATAATTCCTTCGCTATGATTTAGCAGGGAAAGATCCACCGCTTGCTTGCCTTTATCGCCTTTGTCGAGACAATCGTAGTAAACATCGCGCATGCTGAATGATTCGAGGAATTGCGTGTCGACCAGGTCTTCCATGTGTTTTGGGAATTCGAACTCGACTTCGAACTCGAGATCGTCGTCTTCCGAAAGACGCGATTCGAGGAAACGGTCCGGGAAACGGAAAGCATCCTGCCAGTTGATGTAGTCCTGCCACAATCCGAAACGACGCACGTTGTTACCGAGGTCGATCAGGCGGAATTTGTCTTTATTCGGCAAACGACGCGATCCACGGCCGATCATCTGGTGGTAGAGCGTCAATGAACGCGTAGCGCGGTTCAGGATGATGGTTTCCACGGTCGGCTCATCGAAACCGGTGGTGAGAATGCCGACAGAAGTCAGAATGGCATCCGGTGTATGTTTGAACCAGTGCAGGACATCTTTACGGTCCTTGTCACTGAAGGTCGAATCGAGGTGACGGATCCTGTAGCCGCGTTTTTTGAAGGTTTCCTCCACACGCAGCGACGTTTCGATACCGGAGTTAAAGATGAGCGTTTTGGTGCCGACAGCCACTTCTTCGTAGGCAAACAAGAGTTTTTCCTGCATGAAATAGTTACCGTAGACCAGCTCGCTACTGCTAACGGTAAAGTCGCCGTTTGTACCGATTTTCAATCCGTGCAGGTTCACATCGTAAGTGAAGGTCTCTGCATCTGAGAGATAGCCACCCTGAATAAGCGATGAGATGCTCTCCCCTACGATCAGCTTGTTGTAGTGGTCGTTGAGCGGTAATGTCTTGTTGGAGCTCAGCGGTGTCGCCGTTACGCCAAGGATGTTCGCTCCGGCATAATACTGGAAGATCTTGCGGAAGCTGTTGTAGTGCGTTTCATCGACAATCACCAGTCCGACACCGTCAACGAAGTTCTCGTTTTCCTGCAAGCGGTTATTGAGCGTTTCCACCATGGCGATGTAGCATGGATAATGGCTTTCATCGGTCAGATGCTTGACATCGCTGCTGATCACTTTATTATCGATCCCGATAGCCGACAGCTGGCGCGAGGTCTGAATAGAGAGCTCGATCCGGTGCGTGAGGATCAGGACTTTTTTCTGGTATTTCTGGATATAGCGCTTGGCAGCTTCCGAAAAGATAACGGTCTTTCCACCGCCCGTAGGCAATTGGAAAAGCAGGTTAAAATCAGCGCCGTTCTTGTCCAGCTCGTCGATAATAGTGGTAACTGTTTTTTCCTGAAAGGGATACAATTTTTTTGCTTCGAACAACCCGGAGTCTATCATACAATGCGTAAAAGGGGGTACAAAAGTACTGCTCTTTTAAGGAAATGACAACAATTGAGAGCAACTTTCGGAAAACTATTTTGTTTGATGGTGTTTAATCGCAATTCGTATAGTGATTGTTTTCACTACAATCTATGCAGACTTCCAGTCGCTATAGATTAAAAAAGGCACAAAGTCAGGTGGTCCGCCGCGGCGGATAGTTGAAAGCGTTCTCCGCCAAAGCGTCCGTCTCAGGCGGATACACAAAAAGATTTCTAATTCAAATTGGAATCAAAAGAAAAGGAACAGGAGCAGAATTGAAATGGTCCTGCTGCTGTTCCCTACGATTCGGTGTTTAGTCGGTTGCTATGACCGACCCTCGTTTAATTGAGGTAAATCTTGTTCGTTAATGTTTCTTCATCGCGACTGCCGGTTGTTGCGGAGCGAGATGCTGTCCCAACCGCAGCAGTGCCATATCGAAACGGTTTGTAATCGTCTTCTTTGGAGTCGGTTTAATACTGCGCGTTTTCATGATTGAAATGTTTTGATAAAAGTTAAGCAAGAATAATGCCTTTTTTGTCTGTTGTTGATTAGACGGGGTTTTCCGTTGATTAAACCTTTCAGATCGACAACCGGTTTTTTTCAAAGTGAAAAAAAAGGTGTCAGCCTGTGCGTTTCCTGAAAGAAAAGGATGATCCCTGTTGATTAAAACCCGGAGGATTTCCACGAATGCAAAGAACGTTCAGCTTTACTCAATTTAGTAATGACGGCACACTCAAAGAAAAAAGATTAAGCTTCCTTAAGATAAGAAATCAGAAATCGAAGCCACCACCGCCGCCGGAAGGATCTTCCTGACGTTTCTTCTGGTCTGTAAGCTCGGTCTTACCGAACTTGTAGCGCACGCTGAGGTACAAACGACGCGTCTGCCATTTTGCATCGGTGGTCTGGAAAATGTTTCCCTGGTCAACCTCATAGCTAAAGCCCTGCATATTGAAGATGTCCGAGATGCGCATACCTACGCCCCACTTCCCGCCTGCCAGCGATTTATCGGCCGAGAAATCAACCGATCCGCGTGGAAGCATTTTTCCCTGTGGCGAAACGGAAGGCGCATTGTAGCGGGCATTCACCTGCAGTACAAGCGTTTTCTTCATCAGCTCGAATGAGCTCGAGAATTTTCCGCCCCACATGAAGCCCTGACGGTTCCAGTTGGCCAGCGAGTTGTCGTCCTGGTAAACAACGTAGTTTCCGTTCAGCGACAGGGTATTTTTCCAGATCGGAAGCGGACGCATCTGAAGCACGAGCTCTCCACCCGTGCTGCGGCTGTTATCGACATTGGCAAATGTTCCGGCGGCCGTACCATCCGGGTAAAAGATCTTCACGCGCTGGATCACATCGAAGGCAAAGCGCTGGTAGGCCGAAGCCATCAATGACCATTTTTTGCCGGTCAGCTCGTAGCCGAGATCGAACGAGTGAATGTACTCCGGATTCAGCGCCGGGTTACCGCGACGCAGGTTAAACGGATCGGCGTAGCTTGTAAACGGATTCAGGTTATTCGCCGAAGGACGGTTGATGCGCTTGCTGTAGCCAAGGGAAAATTCGCCCTGCTTGAACGGCGCGTAACGCACGTGTACGGAAGGAAAAACGTTGAAATAATCGTTGCTGTAAGATTCTCCTTTAGAAACAAGATTCGGCTCCTGGAAGCTCTGCTCGAAACGCAAACCGGCCTGCAGCTTCACTTTGTCGTAAGCACGCGCTACGATTCCATAAGCCGAATAAATACGCTCGGTGTATTCGTAATCGAAAAAGGCCAGCGTATCCGGGTTGTAATTGCCAAACGCATCGCGGGCATCGGAATGCGTGTTCACGGTCATGTCGCGGTGAATCATCTTCAAACCGCTTTCCGTGCGCCATTTTCCATTGAAAATGCGCACCATGTCCACCGATGCGGTCGTAATGTTGTTCAGCTCACGTCCGAACAGGCGCTGGTGTGTTTCTGCCGAATCTGCCGGAATGGTGAACTGCTGATCGTAATAGCCCTGGTCTTCTTCTTCGCCTAACGATTGGAAAGCGTTCCAGATAATCGAGCCCTTTTCATCCTTGAATTCCCAGTTGTAGCTCAGTCCGAAATCGAGGTTGCGGTTTTGCTCCGGATCGCGCGAATCACGGTTCCAGAAGCCAATCGTGTCGGTTTCGGAACGGTAACGGAAGTACGTTTGCTCGGCCTCTCTGTTCTGGTCGCCCATATTCCCGGAAACATTCCAGGAAAGCGTGTTGCGGTCTTTCAGATAGAGATCCATTCCGAGATTGAGCGTGTGCGACTGACGCAGATCGGTTCCGTAACGGCGCTGACGGAAGTAAACCGTCGAATCAGGAAAAACTTCCCACTGATCGCTAAACATATTGCGGTAGTTTTCGCGGTAATCGTAGGCGTAATTACCAAAGGCATTGAACCTGGTATTGCGCATGCTCAATGAAACTGCGCCGTTGTAAGCGTTTCCGGTAGCTCCGGAAAGATTCACCTGGCCGTTGAGTCCGCGCTTGATGTTTTTCTTCAGCACGATATTGATGATGCCGGAAGTTCCGTCGGGATCGTATTTGGCAGAAGGATTCGTCACAATTTCGATGCGCTCGATACTAGACGCAGGAATGCCATCCAGGAGGCTCTTGCTGCTGCCCGACAACGAGCTCGGACGACCGTCGATCAGGATTGTTACGTTTCCGTCACCGCGAAGACTGATATTTCCATCCTGGTCGATTTCCACCGAAGGCACGTTATTGAGCACATCGTTGACCGAACCGCCTTGCACGGAAATGTCTTCGCCGACATTGTAGACTTTCTTGTCGATTCCGGTCTGAAGCACATCTTTCCGGGCCGTTACGACGACTTCATCGATGGTTTCGGCATCTTCCGGTGCGAGGGAAATGTTACCCAGCTTCCGCAACGGCTTTTCCCGTGAAAGCTGGATACCGGGAATGAATTTATCCTTGTAGCCCATTGCGTAGACCTTGAGGTAAAATTTACCGGCCGGCAGATCGTAGAGTGCGAATTGTCCTTTTTCGTCGGTGAAAATGCCGGCTACGGCCGTCGAATCTTCCGCGCTGAACAAGCCCACTGATGCGTATTCCAGCGGCATTCGGGNNCGCATTGGCGGGTTTCTGCGCAGAAGCTGCAAAGGTAATGACCAGAAAAAGGAGAAGCAGCAAACGCATCGTTCAGTTCAATTGGGGCTCGCCTTTTACCGGCAAACGGGGTTCAAAATTCTATTATCCGGATGTAAGATCGCTTTTCGGGCGATTGGTTTAATCCGTGACGGGCTTTTTTCCAGCAAAATCAGTACCAGTTTTGGCCCGATTGCTGTCGGATCCGCTAGATCTCTTTAGGACAGGATTTTAGCGTGCAGTCGCCCCGCATTTTATCCAACAGCTGGCTGAGCTGCTCGGCTTCGTCATCGGTGAGATTCTGCGCAAAGATGGACGTATCTTCCATATCGATATCGATCTGGGACAACAGCTTCAGTCCGTTTTCGGTAATCGAAACATACACCACACGACGATCGGCATCACAGCGTACACGCTCCATAAAGCCTTTCTCGATGAGCTTGTCCATCAGTCGAGTCGTATTTGGCGAACGCTCGATCATGCGCTCTTTCACCGTATTGATGCTAATAGGCTTGCCCGATCCGCGCAGGATACGCAGAATGTTGAACTGTGGCATAGACAGATCGAACTGCGCCATGTAGTTGTTGTGGTATTGTCCGATAAAATTGGACGTATAGCGAACGTTCACTACGGCTTTCTGCTGCACGGTTTTGAATTTCGCCTGAATGATTTCACCGATTTCCATGCAGCAAAATTAATTACCAAGGTAATATATTCAAAATATAACGATGATTTTTTTAGCCGTCCGGGGAGTTATAAGTTACAAGGTTGTGAGTTTCGCGTTGTCTACTCACTCACAATTCTGCATTATGCAGTCTGTATTCTGCATTGACTAAAGCCAGATCATCTGAAAATCAGAAAGCTTCGGCATTTCCTGAAAATGAATGGTAATCGTATGCCTGCCGGGCAGCAGGTCGACGAAATTGCGCTCGAATTTCACGCCTTGTTTCTGCGATAAAACCCACAGCTGACGAACAAACGACTTGTTTCTGATGATAATCACGGCTGTTCGTTCCAGCGTATCGATGTCGCGCAGCTGAATACTTACGTCCGACACATCCGGTGAAGAAACGGGTTGTGCCACGTGCGTAAATTCACGCGTCAGGGAATCTCCGGCTGCATCTTTCCAGCGGAAACGGACGAAGTAATTGGAATTGCGGTACGGCGCAAGCTCGATTTTGAACAATTCCTGCACGGTCGGATTGATGACAGCAAGGTTACAGCTAAATGTATCAAGCGCTTTTCCTGCGAGGTCGTAGATTTCCGCTGTGATCGGACAGGCGAATCCTTTGTAGAGATCAGACACGAAGAAGAAGCGTTCCTTCCCTATCGTATCGGTTTTCGCGACGATGGCTACATCGCGGTAATCGTCGCGAACGGCGTAATGCAGCGCTTTCCAATTGCCGAAATAGTCGATGCTCGACCATGTCGGTGCCGGCCAGCAGTCGTTGAACTGCCAATAAATCGTTCCGCTGCACCGCGGCATATCCGTTCGATGGCCCGAAATAGCCATGCTGACCGCCGTTGCCTGCGTGAGCTGTGAATAGTAGACAAAGCGTCGGAAGTCGGTTGTTTTGCCGTATAAAATGTTCGCGTGTTTCTCGATCTTGCCGTTGCCAACATAGCTTTTCTGGTGATGGCTCATGATCTCTGAGGTAAGCTGCCACTGGCTGGTATCGGAAAACGATGACAACGTAGCATATTCCGGAAACGACTGAAAACCGTATTCGGCATTGAAACGCCCGGTTTTTCGTCCAAAATCCTCGATCGCGTCTTTGCCGTGCCACACGCCCCAGTAATGNNGTAATGCATGGTTCCGTGGTCGAAGTATTCGTCTTTTCCCCAGTTGCTCAGCGGCGACGTATGTACATACGGATTGTCGGTCCATTCACTGACAGCTTCCGGAATGACTTCCTTGAACAGCTTGTTGTAATACTGCGAGATCAGGATGGAATCTTTTTCCGTGAGCTTATAGGTTTCCATGAAGCCCCAGTTTTTCCAGGCTACATCGACTTCGTTATTTCCGTTGAACAGCACAACC
>DJFN01000080.1 GCA_002432085.1 Flavobacteriales bacterium UBA5871 | reverse complement strand
TGCCAAAGTGATTGTAATTTGCCGTGGCGATCATGGCATCGAGCAGCTCCTCCCGGTGGTTCAGCTTGATCCCTTTTGCAGCTGCATCGGCAATTACGGAAGCCGCGTGGTAGCCAATCATGCAATAGGTTTCATTGTTCGAAAGCGTCCAGACCGGCAATGTTCCCATGTCTTTGTATTGTTGGTAATACGATTCCACGAAATCGGTCACGCGCTGCGGCTGAAGGATCGTATACAACGGATTCGCGCCACGGTACGTATCCCAGATAGAGAAAACGGAGTAAATATCGCCTGTTCCGCAGGTACGAATTGTCTGATTGAAATCACGGTAACGACCGTCTACATCCGTCCAAAGACTTGGGTGAATATAAGCGTGGTAAAGGCCTGTGTATAAATTCGCAAGGATTTCCTTATCTGATGCATTCGCCTGAATGACGCTCAGCTCTGTCCGCCACGCATCCTGTGCAGCGCGCATGTAGCCGTCAAAATCCCAGGAAGCTACTTCGGCCTGCAGGTTTGCAGCTGCGCCATCTTCATCCGTTCCGGAAACGCCAACACGCACCAGAACCTGTTTAGTGGATTCCGGGAACTCGAGCACCATGACGTGAGCTCCTTTGTCGTTCACCCACGTTACCTTCGTAAATGGAATGCTGGTTTGCAGGTCAAAATAGAAATGCTGACGAACGGCCCAGGCTTCGGAAATCCGGAAACCTTTTACTTCGTTTTTGCTCACTGCGGAAGCTGAAGCTTCAATCACTTTATCGCGGTAGCCGAGATCCAGCACGAGGTATTTTTTTCCTTTTTTCTCGAGGAAGGTGTATTCGTGGATCCCGCAGCGCTTGGTCGTCGTGAGACGCACATTGACATTCGGATTGTGAAGCTTTACGCTGTAATAACCCGGCGTTGCAATCTCTTCCGCGTGGGAAAACTTCGCGCCGTAGCCACCTTTCGGATCTTTGAATTTACCTGTCGTAGCCGCTTTTCCTACCTGTGGAACGATGAGCAGATCGGAATAATCCGGAACGCCGGTCCCACTCAGGTGTGTATGACTGAAGCCATAAATCATCGAATCCGAGTAATGATAGCCCGAACAGCCGTCCCAGCCTTCGTAGCGCGTATCCGGACCAAGCTGTACCATACCGAACGGCATGACAGGTCCCGGAAACGTATGGCCGTGTCCGCCGGTTCCGACAAACGGATTTACGTAGGTCAACGGATCGACGTAGACGTCTTTGAGGGCCACAGGTTCCACGACTTTGCGCGTGGTCTGCGCCTGGACTTTTTGCATTTGCTCTATTTGTCCGTTGGCAACAACAGCTGCCAGCACGAACACTGAGCTTGTAAGGGTTTTCAGCATGATTATCGTTTAATGGCTTTCCAGAACAGCGAAGCTGCCGTTCCGAGTACAGCCGCATTTTTATCGTGTAAGTGCGATACGCGGATCTCAATATTATCCTGGTAAATCTTCAGGCAGTGTTTTTCAAGGTAGTATTTGACTTTCCGGGCGAAAGAATCTCCGCTCTGGGCAATTCCGCCGAAGAGCACATACGCCTGCGGATTCGAAAACGCCGCGAAATCGGCCAGCGCAGAACCCAGCGTTTCGGCTGTGAATTCAATGATTTCCTGTGCGAACAGATCGCCGTCTTCGTTGGCTTTGAACACATCGATCGCGGTCGGCTTGTTGAGCTTGATCAACGGTGATTGCCAGCGGGAAGCGCGGTCGAGCTCGTGAATGCTTCGCACAACGCCCGTGCTCGAAACGTAGGTTTCCAGGCAGCCGTGACGACCGCAGCCGCACAAACGTCCTTCGGGAATGACACGAATGTGTCCGTATTCACCGGCAATTCCCTGGTGACCGACGATCAGCTCGCCGTTGATAAAAACGCCGCTTCCGAGACCGGTACCGAGCGTGATCGTTACAAAATCCTTGAGGTCTTTCGCGCAGCCGAACAGGTGTTCACCCAAAGCCGCCGCATTGGCATCGTTGGTGAGCAGCGCCGGCCGGTGAAATTGGGTTTCGAACAATGAAGCGATCGGCACGATGCCTTTCCACGTCAGATTGGGCGCGAATTCGATATTGCCGGTAAAAGCATTTCCGTTCGGCGCACCGATACCGATTCCCAGCACCTGGTCGAAATAATCCGATTGCCGGACCGATTGATAAATGTGTCGCACGAGATCCTGCGGATCGGCGTAATAGGTCGTTGCCACCGTGTCTTCAAACACCACATTTCCGTCCTGCGTTACCAGTCCGAATGCCGTGTTCGTTCCTCCGATGTCAATTCCGAGAGCTACGTGTTCAGCCATAGCGCAAAAATTGGAATAATTTTCAATTCCGTTCCGAAAGGTTAGCGGATAATTTCGGGACAAACTCAATTCCCTCACCACAAAGAAGCAAAGTTTCTTAAGCGCTTACTGCATATTCAGGAAGCAAAGACGATTTGTCGTATTACTATCGATTGAATTCAAAATTTAGAAATCTGAAGGTTAAAAGAGAACCATTGTTTGGGTGACTAGTGGCAATTGGACCACTATCGCTTTGCTGCCTTAACAAACACTCTAAAGCAATTATTCTTTGTTCCTTTGTGGTGCCTCAAAATTCCAATCTGCGTAAAAGTCATCTACGAAGCTCTGCATTAATTTATGGCGTTTCTCTCCTAGTTTGCGGGCCGTTTCGGTGTGAAGCCTGTCCTGGAGCAGCAGCAGCTTTTCGTGAAAATGATTGATCGTATGGCTGTTTCCGGAAACGTAGGCTTCGAACGTTGCGTGTTCTTCCGGCGCTTTGTTGGCTATAAAGAACGGACGGTTGCGACTTCCTCCGAAATGGAAAGCGCGTGCAATACCGATCGCGCCCATGGCATCGAGTCGGTCGGCGTCGCGAACGATCTGTACTTCTTTATTGAACGCTTCGTCGGCTATTCCCGCTCCTTTAAAAGAAACGCCGTCGACGATCTTTGCCACAGCATCTGCAAACGCTTCGTCTGTTCCGAGCTCCAACAACAGCTCTTTGGCCACGCGACCGCCATCGTTCAGCTTGCCGCCGTTGAGCTTGTGGTCGGAAATATCGTGCAGCAAAGCCGCGCAGGCAATGGTATCGATATCGCCGCCTTCCTGCGATTGCAGGTACATCGCCATGTTGTAAACGCGCAGAATATGGTCGAAATCGTGGTCGACGGAATGATTGCGGAATTGTTCTTCGACTCTGGAGCGAACGTTGTGGATGAGCTGTGTATTCATTCTTCAAATTTACAATTGACAGTGGACAATGGACAATGGACAATTGACAATTGACAATTATGGTAATCATTAAATTTGGGAATAATATAGTGATTCGTTGCAGGTAAGAAGGAAATGTGTATCTTTGCACCCTTGAAATAAATAAATTAATTATTAATCGGGGTTTCGTACCCCAGCTAATAAAACGCTAAATGGCAACACGCATCAGATTACAGCGCCACGGTAAAAAAGGGAAACCGGTTTTCCACCTCGTAGTGGCAGATTCCCGCGCAAAACGTGACGGTAAATTCATCGAGAAGCTCGGTATCTACAATCCGAACACCAATCCTGCAACAATCGACATCAACTTCGACAGCACATTGAGCTGGGTGCAGACAGGTGCGGAAATGTCCGACACTGCTCGTGCGATCCTTTCTTACAAAGGTGTTTTGTACAAAAACCACCTGTTGAACGGTATCAAAAAAGGTGCTTTGACTGCTGAGCAGGTAGAAACGAAATTCGCTGCCTGGGAAGCTGAAAAAGCATCCAAGATCGACTCCAAAAAAGACGGTCTGGCGAAAAACAGCGTAGCTGATAAAGCAGCTCGTCTGAAGGCTGAAACAGAAGCAAACG
>DJFN01000151.1 GCA_002432085.1 Flavobacteriales bacterium UBA5871 | reverse complement strand
TATGTACACCGTATCGGTCGTACAGGTCGCGCCGGTTCAAGCGGAGTAGCGATTTCGTTCTGTTCATCGGATGAAAAAGCTTACCTGAAAGCGATCATGAAGCTCATCAACCAGGAGATCCCGGAAAACGAATTGCCGACCGATCTGCCTGTTTCCGAGCCGAAACCGCGTCCGGAAGGTCTGCAGCCGCAACAGCGTCAGTCGCAGCGAAACAACAATCGCCGACCTGAGCGCAAGCAGAATGATAAGCCGAAAGAAGGGCAATCCGAAAACCGGAATCGCAACCGGAAACCGAGCAACAAGAACCGCAATCAGTCGCAAGGACAAGCAGGTGAGAAATCAGCTCAGGGCGCGAACCGAAATGGACAAAATAAGCCGGAAAAACAGGTGCGAACAGCTCCTGAAAGCACTCCGAAAAGCGAACAAGCTGAACAACCGAAAAAACGCAGCTGGTTTAGTAGAAGACGGGCTCGGTAAAACGGATCATCGAAATAAAATTCGAGCTCACTTCCCGGATAAGAATGGATGACAGCATACCGGTTTTCTGACTGTAGATAACCTGGTATTCTGTCGTGAAAACACCATTCTTATAAACTTTTTTCGCCATGAGATTGCCATACGTGTCGTATTCGAACCGCATTTCCGTCATAGGAATGGAATCGAGGTTGTGCATCACCTTGATCGTTTCGACCCAGCCTTTGTTCCCATAAGTGAAATACGTGACGTATTTGTCGCGCGTGATCGTGAACAATTCCTCGATACGCGATAAATAGCCGAGACTGTCTTTGTAGCGCGTGATTTCCTGGTACTGATTACCGTAGCTGTTGAAAACGCTTTTCGTCAGGTTCCCGCCGTATTCACTGTAGCTCATCGTTTCCGTGTTCCAAAGCAGCGACCGCTCGATTTGTGGCTGTAAAACACTGTGCAAAGTGTCGATATCGCGCCAGGTTTCTTCCTTGATCACACGGCCATTATCGTCGTAGGTAAAGTACTTCGTAATGAATCCGCTGTGTTCGCCGGTTCGCATGGTCAGCATGCGGTTGAAACCGTCGTAGGTGTAAAACCGCACGATGGTATCGTTGATCAGATCGCCTTTCGCGGTTTCGTAATGACGGGTAAGATTGCCCAGTGAATCGAAGGTGAAAACGTAGACGTAGTCGGTCTTCCGCATGATGTCGCCTTGCTTTTTGAAGGTGTATTCACCGCGGATTTCCTTGATCTTACTGGCGCGTACGAAAGTCGTATTGAAAAACGGGTACTCGGTAAAAGCCTGACCTTCGGAGTTGTCGAGGAGCTGTGCACCGGCCGTGAAGCACACCAGGCACATGATAATGGTTCCCGTAAATTGAAGGAGAAAATTCCTCATGCTTATTTGTTCGTATAGGCAAGCACCAGTAGCATGATTGGTAACGCGGGTAAAGATAGCAGTACTATCGGATAATTACAATCCGGTCGTAGCAATCTGTTACAACTGTTCGAATATTCACCACAAATCCATAGCAGTAAGCCTTCAGCGACGCTATGGATTAAAAAGGCACAAAAAGCTTAGCGCGCAAACACCCACTGAATGACCGCCGGAACAAGCGTCAGGAACAGCATACCGATCATGCAGATCACCAGCACGATGGTCACCGGCAGGCTCACTTTGATTTTCGGTTCTGTCGTTTCGGTTTCGCGATCGATCACCGCTCCGATAAGACGCAGGTAATAATAGATACTGATCGCAGAGTTGATCAGCGCAATCACCACCAGCCACGCCCAGTCAGTCCAGGCCGTTGTGAACACCATGTATTTACCGAAGAATCCGGCTGTCGGCGGAATCCCGGCAAGCGACAGGATAGAAACCACAGCTACGATCGCCAGGAACGGGTTGCGTTTCGCGAGTCCGCGCAGGGAATCGATACGATCTTCTTCGTCATTTACCAGCAGCGCTACGGTCAGGATCGCGATAATCGAGAAACCGTAAGCCACGAGGTAGAACCACAGGTTGTAGCCCGCCATTGGCGACGTGAGGAAGATCAGCAGCGTGTAGCCCGCATGTGTGATACTGGAGAACGCCAGCAAACGCTTCAGACGCACCTGGCGCAGTGCAGAAAGGTTTCCGACGAAAAGTGTCAGCACGATCAATACAGCCAAAGCCGGTTGCCAGAAATCTGCGAGTGCTTCGAAATTGAAAATACTGAAGATCTTCAGGAACGCTGCAAAAGCCGCCAGCTTCACGATGGAAGCCATGAATGCCGTTACGGCATGCGGTGAACCGTCGTATACGTCCGGGCTCCAGAAATGGAACGGAGCAGCACCGACCTTGAAAATGAAGGACGACATCACCAGCAGCAAACCGATCAGGAGCATTGGCGACGACATCGGGTCTTCCATCATCATAATGGCTTTCTGCATTCCCATTAGTGAGAAGCTTTGTGTAGCACCGTACAGCCAGGCAACACCAAACAGCAGCAAGCCCGTGGCAAAGGAACCTGTGAGGAAGTACTTCAATGACGCTTCGTTGGAACGCAGGTCGTTTTTACGGCTTCCCGCCATTACGTAGATCGGAATGGACAAAATCTCGAGACCGAGGAAGAACATGAACAGGTCGGTAAACGCCGTCATGATCAACGCTCCTGTGAGCGAGAACAGCAACAAGGCGATGTATTCACCGGTGTGTTGTACATCTTCCTTGAAACGCTCGTAGCCGACATGGATCACCAGCAAAGCGAAGATGATCAGCGGCGCGCCAAAAAATACAAAGCCTTCGTCGAATGCCAATCCCTGGTAATCGAGGTTAACCAGCCACTTGTGGTTGATAATCCTGTTGGCATACGCTCCCAGCGAGAGCAGCAGACCACCCGTTGCGATACTCAGCACCAGCGCGGGCTTCTTGGCAAACGAGGAGAACAGGGCGACAAGCGCACTAACAAATATGAGGATAAGAACTTCCATTTACGGCGAACGAATTAGAATCCAAAATTAAGGTCAAGCGGTTTATCAAAGCTCGTACTCATATCGAGGCTTGGACCGACGAAATCAATGACTGCTTTCGGGTAAACTCCCAGGAAAACCGTGAGCCCGATGATGATTACAAAAGCAAGCGTTTCGCTCCAGGTCAGGTCGGCGAATTGCTGTGTTTTCACCGGTCCGAACATACTCAGCTGGTAAGCACGGAAGGTGTAAACAGCTCCGAGGATCAGCGTTGTTCCGGCTACGATACCGATAATCGCATCGTAACCATACAGGCCTTTGATCAGGAGGAATTCACCGATGAAACCGCTCGTAAACGGAACGGAAACCGAAGCAAAGGCCAAAGCTGCAAACCAGAAAGCAAAACGCGGCGCCTGCTTGGCAATTCCACCCAGCTCGCTCAGCTTGCGTGTTCCGAGGCGGCGCTCGAAGATATCGGCAGCCAGGAACAGACCAACCGCCACCAGACCGTGGTTGATGATCTGAATGATGCTTCCCGAAAGCGTGTCTTTATCGAACACCATGATGCCCGCTGCGATCAGTCCGACGTGCGAAATAGACGCAAACGCGAACAGGCGCTTCAGGTCGTCCTGCTTGATAGCGAGAATTGCTCCGTACACCACTCCGATCACACACAGACTAATGATGATCCAGGAAAACTCCTGGCGTGTCTGGAACGAAGCCAGCGGAAGCATCCAACGCATCATTCCGTAAAGCGCCATTTTCAGCATGATCCCCGAAAGGAGCATCGTTCCGGCCATTGGTGATTTAGAGTAGGTTGCCGGCTGCCAGGTATGGAACGGGAAGATCGGGATCTTCACGGCAAACGCCAGGAAGAAACCACCCATGATCCAGAACGGCAGCTTCATAAAGGCCGCTTTGGCATACAGGTCCGTAATGTAATAGCTGCGTCCGCCGAGCATGCCGAAGAGGTCCATTAAGCTGTCGCCCTGACCTTTATAAAGGTAAATACCGATGAACGATGCCAGCATGAACAGCGATCCGAAGAAGGTATAAATGAAGAATTTCGTCAGGGCAGCTTTGCGCTCCGGCTCACCGAACCAGTAAGCGATCAGGTAAATCGGAATGAGGGTGATTTCCCAGAAAATGTAAAACCAGATGCCGTCGAGCGACACAAAAACGCCTACGAGGCCGAGCTGCATCAGGAACACCATGCTCGTGAACAGCTTGTTGGAAGCCAGCTCGCGACCGTAGTTGCTCAGCAGAATCAGTGGAACCAGCACGTTAGTGAGCAGTACCATGATGAGGGAAATCGCATCGTAGCCAAAGCTCAGCGTGATGCCGTAGCCCAAAAGATCACGTTTCTGAAGGAACAGGTGAAACGGCTCATTGGCTACCGGTGAATAGTTCATCAGCAATACCGCCGTCAGGGCCAGAGAAGCCAGACCGCCCACTAATCCNNGCGGGATCGCGAAAACGGTGAGCGCAAAGAAAACCGGAATGATAAAAAGTAAGTGTTCCAACGTATCAGTTTTTATAAATGAGGAAATACACAACTAAACCGACGAGGCCGCAGACCATCCACAAAATGTAGCTGTCTGTGCGGCCCGTTTGCCATTTTCGCACCAGCTGCCCGGATTTTCCGATCAGCTGACCTACTCCAACTACCGAACGGTGCAGGAACAGGCCTTCAAAATAGTGCGCTCCCTGCTTCGACATCCACTCGATCGGGCGAACGAACAGGGCGTTGTACAATTCATCGAAATACAATTTGTTCATCGACAGCTTTTCCCAGCCGGAAACCTGTTCGTCGGCTACCGGAACGCTGTTTTTCTTCCCGTAAACCATGTAAGTGATCACGAGGATCGCTACCGACATTACGGAAGCTGCGATCATCAGCATCAGGGAAGTGTTCGAATCCGGCATGTGTGTTTCGATCACATCCATTCCGCCTACGTTGTGCATGAATTGATGCGTCATCCAATGTGCAGCGTCATGCAGCCAGATGCCCGGCAGGTTCAGAATACCACCGAATACGGACAAAACAGCCAGAATGATCAGCGGCAGGTTCATCGACATCGGACCTTCGTGGATATGGTGTTCCTGCTCGTGCGTACCACGGAAGCTTCCATGGAAAACAACGAAGTACAAACGGAACATGTAGATAGCTGTCAGCGCGGCACTGATCATCAGCGCAACATACAGCCACTTCGCGTGAACGAAAGCGTGTGCGATGATCTCATCTTTCGAGTAGAAACCGGAAAGCAATGGAATACCGGAAATCGCCAGCGTACCGATCAGGAACGTAATATGTGTTACCGGAATTTTCTTGCGCAAACCACCCATCATACGGATATCCTGCTCGTCTGACATAGCGTGGATCACACTACCGGAACCGAGGAACAACAAGGCTTTGAAGAAAGCGTGTGTCGTTACGTGGAACATCGCAGCCGTGTAAGCGCCCATACCGAGTGCGACGAAAAGCATACCCAGTTGGGAAACGGTCGAATAAGCGAGTACTTTCTTGATGTCGTTTTGACGCATGGCAATGAATGCCGCCACGATCGACGTTGCCAAACCGATGTACAGCATGATTTCCTTTGTCATCGGAGCAAGCTCGAAGAGGTAATTCGAACGAACGGTCAGGAAAATACCGGCCGTTACCATCGTTGCGGCGTGGATAAGTGCAGAAACCGGCGTTGGTCCTGCCATCGCATCAGGAAGCCAAGTAAAGAGCGGAATCTGTGCCGATTTACCCGTTGCACCGATAAAGAGACAGATCGTGATCCCGAAGATCATCCATTCCGTTACCGGTACTTTTTGCACGAGAACGGCGTTTGCCAGCTCCTGGTATTCGAGCGTGCCATATTGAAACAGCAGCAGGAACAGACCGATCAGCAGACCAAGATCACCGATACGGTTCATGATGAA
>DJFN01000019.1:15247-15470 GCA_002432085.1 Flavobacteriales bacterium UBA5871 | reverse complement strand
CCCCACGGTTGACCTCGATCTGCCGTTGGTGGAATTTCAGCACGCGTCTGAACATTACGGGAAAATCAGTCCGGAACAGATCAGCGAATGGCTGCTGGAAGCCATCGAACAGCTGCCGGAAAAACAGCGTCTGACATTCGAATACCGTTACTTCGACGATCTTTCCTACGAAGAAATAGCAGCATTGACGGGCGTTTCCGTCGGCGGATTGAAAGCCAATTAC
>DJFN01000019.1:0-15141 GCA_002432085.1 Flavobacteriales bacterium UBA5871 | reverse complement strand
GCCGCTGGTGGATGATCAGCTCTGCAGCCGCTTCCGTTGTGATCGTGTTGCTGCTCACTTTTATAAAAAGCGAAGTGCCGCAATCAAAACCGACCGGTCCGGATTGGGACAGCGTAACACGTGAAGAATTATTCGCTTACGTCGAAGAAAACATCGCGGATTTCGAGACCGAAGCCATCGCCGAGCAGCTTTCCGAGCTTCCCGACTGGACAAACGTTTCGGTGGCAGCTCCCGAAACCGTTTTAACTAAAACACCCGAGCACGAAACCGATAAGCTGTTCGACGAGCTCAATAAAGAAGAAATTTTAAACTACCTGCAGGAAGAGGACCTGGAGGATTTTGACGAAGATTTATTCGGCTACTGATCATCCGTGCAATGCGGAAGCACGGCGGCTCAAGTCATAACACATAAAAACTAAAAGTCATGAAACCTATTAGAATTGCAGTCTGCCTGGCCCTTTTATGCATCGCTCCGATGGGCCTGAAAGCCCAGGAAACGCAAAACGATTCGAAAAAGCACAACCGCGAAGAGCACGACGACAAGATCGATAAGCTGCGCATCGCGTTTATCACGACCGAGCTCGATCTCACAACGGCCGAAGCGGAAAAATTCTGGCCGGTTTACAACGAAATGGACAACAAGCTCAAGGAATTGCGCAAAGCCGAACGTGCGATCGAACGGGAAGTACGCGACTCGCTGGAAACCATGACCAACGAAGAAGCGAAGCAAAAACGCACCGCTTTATTCGAAAATCACGAGAAAGAGCACACCATTCGCAAGGAGTATGCGGAAAAAATTTCCAAAATTATCGGCGACAAGCGAGCTTTAAAACTCTTAAGTTTGGAACATGAATTCAGACGGGAACTGCTGGAACGACTTCGGGAAGAACGACCTGATATGAAAGAAAAAGGTCACCATCCGAGGCCTCCGCATCCCCCGCGCAACGGAGAACATGAAAGACCAAAGCAATAAAGCCGATTTTTTAAACCTTTTAGGACAAACGAATCCCTTCCCTTATCTGATCGACGTCGATAAGGCCGAAGGGATTTTTATTTATGACAAAAACGGCAAGCGCTATACCGACATGATCGCCGGCGTGGCTGTAAACAACATCGGACACCGCCATCCGCAGGTGCTGAAACGCATCCGGGAACAGCTCGACAACTACCTGCACGTGATGGTGTACGGTGAATTTATCCAGGAAGCGCCGCTGCAATTAGCCAGAAAGCTCACCAACGTATTGCCTTCTCAGCTCAATTGCGTTTATCCGGTCAATTCCGGAACAGAAGCCAATGAAGCTGCACTCAAGCTTGCCAAACGCGTGACCGGTCGCACACAGCTCATTGCCTGCAAAGGTTCCTATCACGGAAATACGCACGGTTCCATGAGTGTTTCGGCCAACGAGCTGAAGAAGATCGCTTTTCGTCCGTTATTGCCCGATGTCGGATTCATTCGCCACAATGTCATCGAAGACCTTTCGCTCATTACCGAACGTACGGCCGGTGTCATCATCGAGCCCGTACAAGGCGATGCCGGCGTTCGTCCTGCTTCGACTGAATACCTGAAGGCTCTGCGGAAACGCTGCGATGAAACGGGAACACTGCTCATTTTCGACGAAATCCAATGCGGGATGGGCCGGACCGGGAAATTGTTCGCTTTCGAGCACAGCGACGTTGCTCCGGATATTCTGACGCTGGGAAAAGCATTGGGCGGCGGTTTACCGATAGGCGCGTTCATCGCCCGAAAAGAACACATGGCGGAGTTGACTCACAGTCCGATGCTCGGACATATCACGACCTTCGGTGGAAATGCCGTTGTTTGTGCTGCAGCCTGGGCTACATTGGAAGTATTTCAGCAGGAAATCGACTTTGCGACCGTAGAAGCTAACGGACAACTCCTCGAAGACATGCTTTCCGAGCTGGACGAGATCAAGGAAATCCGTCGCATCGGAATGATGTATGCCTGTGATATGGTTTCAGCCGAACGTGTCGAGAAAGTCGTGAATAAATGCCTGGAATACGGCCTGATCATCTTCTGGTTCCTGTCGCATCCGTACAGCTTCCGTTTGTCGCCACCGTTAACAATCACGCGTGACGAGATCATCGAAGCGGGGAAGATCATTCAGCAGGCGGTGAGGGAAACCGCTACGGTTTAGATTTTTCCTCAACCGGCACATCGGTTGAACGAACAAACTTCGTTCCTTTCGGTGAGCGTTTGATCCACGTAAAAGGATAATCCAGTTCCATGGCGATATTATCCGTTCCTTTCAGACGCGCTTTGGTAACCAGAATAACGGTTCCGGGACCGGAATTCTCAATGGCTTTCATAACCTCCTCCGACATGTCTGCTCCGGCATGTTTGAAGATGCGGCCGCCTATGTTGTATTCCAGCTCCTCTATCGTAAATTGCACATTAAACGGGACCTCCGATTGCAGGTATTTTGCATAAAAACGATGTGCACCGAACAGGAACGAGTCACTAACTTTTAAGACCCCGGAAGTATTGATAGCACCTAAATACAGCGTTGGCTCGGGCAGCTCACGCACCTTGATGAAATGAACCATGCGCTGCACAACGGTATCTTTTCCCGACAGTGATTTCAATGTGATCTGGGCAAACCGCTGTTTGAATGACGAATCTATACGCACAAATGCCATGCCTGTTGTAATGTCAGCTGTTTCTCCCAGGCTCCATTGATTATTTGCCAATGGAACGGGCGTAATGATCAAGCCCGGTCCTTCGATCCAAAGCGAGTCAACCTTCGCATCACAGGAATATTCGACAGCATTATTGATCTGTTTATACAAAACCTCATTTTTTGAAAAAGCGATGGTCGCCATGAGCTGGGAAACGGAGACGGATTCATCTTCTGCTGTTTTTTCCAACGCTTTATTTTCCGCCGCGATCGCCACTACTTCCAGCTCGACTTTGATTTTCTCATTCTGCTTCACAAAACCGTGGTGCATCTGCGACACATGGATCGTGGAATCGCCTCCTGCGGGCGCGTTCAGATAAGCATACAAGGAATCGTAAACAGCTTCGGTCTGCGCCGGATATTTAGCGCCTTTTTTCTGCCAGAGAATGTGCACTTTGAACGTGATCAGCGGATTCTGACGGATCAATTCCCGGTACGCAGCAATATTGTCCGGCAAAATGGCCAGGTATTCCAGGCGATGATCCGGATCGGGCGGCGCCTGCATCTCGCCCACCACTATACGGTCGGTCGGATTGAAAATCGTATCGGTGAGCTGCTTATAAACAACCGGCGGCTTTTGCTGTGCAAAGGTCATCGTACCGGTTAAAACAAAGAGAATCAGCAGTAAGCGCATCGTGTTAATTTTAGGCGAAAGTACAAAACAGAATCCAACGGGAAAACGGCTTTGGTTAGAGTTAGTTAACAGCGGTAGTTGAAAACCACTTAAAAATATCGTAACTTACTCATTACTAAAATTCATGAGTTATGAAAGCAGTTGTCAGAATGAACAAGTGGGCTAACGCACACACCAATATTCTCCTGGATACCCTGAGAATTTTGCTGGGCGCGTTCCTCTTCTGGAAAGGAATGCAATTTGCCAGTCAGACCGAAGCATTGGTCGCACTTATGCAGCCGAACGACCCAATGGCCGCTACCTTTATACTGGCGCATTACATCGCTATGGCGCACCTTGCGGGTGGTATTATGGTCGCTTTCGGGTTGCTGACGCGCTGGGCGCTGCTGGCACAGATCCCGATCCTCGTCGGAGCGGTGGTCGTTCACCTCTCGGCTCCGGGCGGATTGGATACCATCAGCTTTATCCAGGCGTTGACGGCATTGGTGGCTGCCGGATTTTTTGCGGTCGTTGGACCGGGGAAACATTCGGTGGATTACAACCTGAAGATGAATATGTAGCTTCGGAAAGCCTTGGCTTTACTGGCCATTCGAAATATTGCGAATTGTAAAATTCTCGAATTAGAAAAGTTGAGAATTTGCTCTTATTCGCTCTTCCCCGCCAGATAAACCGGCAATCCGGCCAGCACATCGTATAATCTTTCCAGCTGTTCATCGGTGATGCAATAAGGCGGATTGATAAAAAACACATTGCCCAGCGGGCGAATCAGGCATCCTTTTCTCAGAAAATAACGGTATGCGCGATCACGGATGTCCGAGAAATAAGAAGCACCTTCGCCGGTTTCCACAGCAAAACGGATAATCGTTCCGCACTGGGAAATCGCTTCAATTCCGGGAATGCGGGACAATCGTTCGGCAAACTGCTTGTGGCCTCGTTCAATGCGTTCGACGTTTTCCCACGTATGGTGATCTTCAAACAGATCAAGACTCGCATTTGCAGCTGCACACGCCAGCGGATTTCCGGTATAAGAATGGCCGTGGAGCAATGCTTTTGCTTTTTCGGGATGTAAAAATGCTTCGTAAATCCCTTCCGTTGCAACGGTCAAGCCTAAAGGCAAAACGCCCCCGGTCAGTCCTTTGGAAAGACAAACGATGTCGGGTTTGTTGACGCAATGATCCATAGCAAACAGCTTACCGGTCCTGCCCCAGCCTGTCATGACTTCATCGAAAATGACCAGAACGTCATAGCGGTGCGCCAAAGCAACGAGCTTATCCAGCCAATCGGCCGGATACATGCACATACCGGCTGAACCCTGAACGAGTGGCTCGATGATCATGCACGCAAATTCTCCACTCTGGAAATGCATTTCAGCCAATTGTAGTGCCGCCTCTGCCTGCTCATCCGAAGGAAACGGCAAGAAGTCGACATCGAAGAAAAAATGCTCGAACGGACGATTGAACACGCCGCGTTGTCCCATGGCCATTGCTCCAAAGGTATCGCCGTGGTAAGCGCCATCTAATGCCAGTACCCGTTTTTTCGGCTCGTTTTTGTTGAACCAGTATTGCAGNNCCACTTCGACAGCCGTTGAGCCATCGTCGGAGAAAAAGACTTTGGTAAAATGCTGCGGCAGGATATTCACCACGCGTTCTGCCAATCGGATCGCCTGCGGATGCGTGGCTCCGGCAAAGATCACATGATCGATTTCGGAAAACTGGCTGCAAATGGCTTCGCCGATGTGCGAATTTCCGTGACCGTGTACATTCACCCACCAGGAGGAATTGGCATCGATGTAGGATTTCCCGTCAGCATCGAACAGCAAAGCGCCTTCGGCCCGCGTGATCAATAACGGCTCATCGGCTGTCAGCATTTGCGTAAACGGATGCCAGACGTGTTGCCTGTCGCGGTTCAGCCAAGCGGTTTTCTCCATTCTTCAGCGTTTTGTGCGATGGTTTGTTGGGAAATAGTTCCCAGTTCGGGTAAAAACAGCCATTTCAATTCCGGAAAATGCGTGCGGTAAATCGCTTCGGAAGGTCCGTGACGCTCACCGCTAACGATCAGCCATTCGACCTGGATTCCGCGTTGCTGCAAGGCGTAAAGCGACAACAGCGTGTGATTGATACTACCGAGGTAATGGCGTGTAACGAGCGCTACCGGCAATTTCCAGTCGCGAATGATATCGATGTAAAGCAAGCCTTCATCGTTGAGCGGCACCATCAGTCCACCGGCCGTTTCAATGACGAGACGTTCGTGTTCGTGGAGCTTCGGTAAATGGAATGCATCTCGGGTGATGCTCACTTTATCAATGGCAGCAGACAAATGTGGCGAAGCAGGCGTATTCAACCGAAAGCTTTCCGGCAGAACGTAACAGTCGGGGCCGCACAGCCGCTGCACTTTCATCGTATCGCTATTGGCCAGATCACCGGCCTGAACGGGTTTCCAGTACGTTGCCTGCAATGCTTCCGTCAGCACGGCGCTCACGACGGTTTTCCCGACATCTGTTCCGATTCCGGCAACGACAAGGTGTTTCATTATCCGCGCAGCTCGGCTCCGAGCTCTTTTTCCAGCGATGCACGAATGGCTTCCATCACGCGGTCGACCTGTTCGTCTTTGAGCGTTTGTTCTTTATCCTGGAACGTGAAGGAAACCGCGTACGATTTCTTGCCTTCAGCAAGGTTTTTGCCTTCGTAAACGTCAAACAGACCTACATTTCGCAGAATCTTGCGGTCGGCTTTGCGCGCCAGCTCTTCGATAGCTGCAAACGGAACGGAAGCATCCAGCAAGAGCGAGAAGTCGCGACGTACTTCGAAGGTTTTCGGCAATTCGCTGTATTGAACTTTCGTCAGCTTAAGCGAAGCAAGGATTGCATCCCAATCGAGATCGGCAACGAAAACGTCTTGTTTGATCCCGAAATGCTTGCGAATTTCCGGCTTGATCCATCCGATAGAGCCGATTTCCTGTTTCAGAATGCGAAGCGTGATACCATCGGTAAACAGATCATGACCGGTCTGACCGTTTTCCGCCGCCAGGTTGTCGAGTCCGAGACGCTGCAGCAAGGCATAAACCACGCCTTTCAGCGTAAAGAGCGAAACTTTGTCATTTCCGGCAGCCCAGGACTCGGCATTTTTTCGTCCCGAAAGCACAACGGAAAGACGTTTGTTCTCGAGGTATTCACCATTCTTGCGCTGGTAAGTTTTACCGAATTCATACAGCGCCAGATCGGCCTGCTGACGGTTCTGATTGTACGCCACCGTTTCCAGCGACTGAAAAACCAGCGACTGACGCATTACCGCCAGGTCCTGGCTCAATGGATTGAGCATCGCAACGTTGTAATCCGCAGCGAAACCCTGTTTTCCGAATTTCTCCACGTAAACCGGTGTCGTGAGCGAGTTGTTCAGCATTTCGCGGAAACCAAGACCGCTCAGCACTTCCGAAAGATGCGCCGTCAGACGCTCTACATCCGGTTTTGGTCCGAGCACCAGCGATGTATTCAGTTTTTCCGGGAAAGGAATCTGGTTGAAGCCGTAAATGCGGAGAATTTCTTCGATCACGTCGATTTCGCGGTCGACATCGACGCGGTAGTTCGGCACTAGCAATTCGAGTGCTTCAGCTGTTTCGTTTGTAATGGTGAAATCGAGCGCGGAAAGGATCGTTTTGATTGTATTTTCCGGGATCACATGACCGATCACCTGGTTGCAGCGTGCATAGCGCAGCGTTACTTTTCGCTGGTCGATGCGATTCGGGTAAACATCGGCTACGTCCATGGCGATCACGCCGCCGGCTACTTCCATGATGAGGTTGGCAGCACGCTCGAGCGCATACGGAACGAGGTCTACATCCACACCACGCTCGAAACGGAAGCTCGCATCGGTGGAAAGTGTATGACGCTTGGCTGTTTTTCGAACCGAAACCGGCTGGAAACAGGCCGCTTCGAGGAAAACCTGTGTCGTAACGTCGGAAATCCCGGATTCTTTTCCACCGAACACACCCGCGATGCACAAAGCATGCTTTCCGTTCGTGATCAGCAGATCTTCTGTATCGAATGTGCGCTCAACATCGTCAAGCGTGGTCATTTTCTCATTCTCGCGAGCCGTTCGAACAACGATCTCCTCGCCTACTTTTTGTGCATCGAACGCATGCAACGGCGTTCCCAATTCACGCATCACGTAATTCGTTACGTCCACCACGTTGTTGATCGGCGCGAGACCGACAGCACGCAGGCTTTTCTGCAGCCACGCCGGCGAGGGCTTCACTTCCACTCCGGAAATGGTCACACCCATGTAACGCGGACAACGCTCGGTGTCTTCCACCACAACGCGAACCGGAACATCAGCCTGTTTCACCAATGGTTTCAGGACCGGCAGCGTCAATCGGGCATTGCTTCCTTTATGTGCAGCGGCATGTGCGAGGATATCGCGCGCAACGCCAATATGTCCCATCGCATCCGCACGGTTCGGCGTAAGACCGATTTCAATCTGCGTATCGTTTTCCAGTTCGAGGAAAGTCGCGGCAGGCGTTCCCGGAACCGCATCCGCAGGCAAAACCATGATTCCAGCGTGACTGGTACCGAGGCCCAATTCGTCTTCGGCACAAAGCATTCCGAACGATTCCACGTCGCGGATTTTCGAAACTTTGATCTTCAGCGGCTCATCCGGCGATGGATACAAGGTCGTTCCGACTGTTGCAAGTAAAACTTTCTGCCCGGCAGCCACATTCGGCGCCCCGCAAACCACCTGAACGGTTTCGGTTCCGGTATTGACGGTCGTCACTTTCAGCTTGTCGGCATTCGGATGTTTCTCGCAGGTCAGCACTTCCGCTACCACAACACCTTCGAGGCCGCCTTTTACCGCTTCGAGCGTTTCCAGCCCTTCGACTTCCAGTCCGGTGTCGGTAAGGATGGTTTCGAGCGTTTCCGGGGCAATGGTTTCAGGCAAAAACTTATTCAGCCAGTTGTAGGATATTTTCATGCGGAATGTGTCTTAAACAGCGGCGAAAATACGATAAAGTTGCTTGAGTTGGAGAGTTTTTGAGTTGGAAGTTACGAGTTGCTTTTTCAATTCTATGTCACTTCGCCGCACATATACTACTTTTCAATTTTACATTTTGAATTTTCAATTCTTGATAATTGACTAATTGATAATTCATAATTATGGACGTAAATTCGTTCCATCAAAACCGATACTATGAAGTACTTGCCGGTACTGTTGTGCTTCGTTTTCTTTTCATTCACGGCCAGATCTCAGGAAACGGCTACTCTGAGCGGCTATGTAACCGAAGCGGCCACCGGTGAGCCCGTGATCGGCGCCGAGGCTTTTATCGAAGAGCTGAAGAAAGGAACCGTCACCGACATCTACGGTTTTTACTCCATCACCGTTCCGAAAGGACTTTACCTCGTTACGTTCAGTGCTCCAACGCTGCAAACCGATACAATACAGATCGATCTCAACGCCAATATCACGCACAATGCGGAGCTTGTCGAAGAAGCCGTGACCATCGACGAATTTATTCTGAATGCCAAGCGTGGCGAGAATGTCAAATCGACGAAAATCGGTCAGATCGAGCTCGATATCGACCAGATCAAGAAGCTGCCGGCTTTTCTCGGCGAAGTGGATGTGATCAAAACTATTCAGCTATTGCCCGGTGTTTCTTCGGTGAGCGAAGGCGGACAAGGCTTTTACGTGCGTGGCGGCGGTCCGGACCAGAATCTCGTACTGCTCGACGAAGCAATGGTTTACAACGCTTCTCATCTTTTCGGCTTCTTTTCGGTGTTCAATTCCGACGCGATCAAGAACGTGAACCTCATCAAAGGCGGCATGCCGGCCAATTACGGCGGTCGTTTGTCTTCCGTGCTGGAGATCAACATGAACGAAGGAAACAACAAGCGGTTTCGCGTAACCGGCGGATTGGGTTTGATTTCCTCGCGCTTGACCGTCGAAGGTCCGATCGTGAAAAACCGGGGGTCGTTCCTTGTCTCGGCTCGCAGAACCTACATCGATCTGTTTATGAAGGCATTCATTCGGGATTCGAGTCCTTTTGCCGGAACGAGCTACTATTTCTACGATTTCAACGCCAAGTTCAATTACCGTTTAACCGACAAGGACAAAATCTATTTGAGCGCTTATTACGGCCGCGATCTGTTCAACTTCGGGAACAAGGAAGACGACTTCAACGTCCGCATGCCGTGGGGCAACGGAATCGCCGCTCTGCGTTGGAATCATCAGTTTTCGCCTAAGCTGTTCATGAATGTGACCGGTACATTCACCGATTACCTGTTCAGCTTCGGATCACAGCAGGACCAGTTCAAGTTCGAATTGCGCTCCGGCATCCGCGATGTGGGCGGAAAGGTTGATTTTTCGTGGTATCCGAATACGCGTCATCGCATCAAATACGGACTGGATTATGTCTACCATACGTTTACACCGGTCGGCGTTTCGGCTTCGCAGGAAGATGTGGTGTTCGATACAGGCTTAGCTCAAAAGCTCTTCAGTCATGAATCGGCGGTTTACGTGCTCGACGAATACGACGCCAACGAATTCATTCGTATCAATGCCGGACTGCGCTATAGCATGTACCATTTTACCGGGCCGTTTACGCGCTACATCAAAGGCATCGGAAGCGAACAGGACAGCACGGTAACTTACGGTAAAAACGAGCTGATCCAGTTTTACCAGGGATTGGAGCCACGCATCGCTGCCCGTTTCCTGCTGAAAAACCAGAGCTCTATCAAAGTCGGCTATATGTACAACTACCAGTACGTTCACCTCACGAGCCTGAGCGCGGTTTCCCTGCCGACAGACATCTGGTATCCGAGCACCGACATCGCCAAGCCACAAACAGGATGGCAGGCCAGTGCCGGCTATTTCAAGGATTTCAAACAGGGAAAATGGGAAACGTCGGTGGAATTGTACTACAAGCACATGAATAACGTGATCGAGTATAAACAGGGCGCGCTTCCAGCCGATAACGTGAGCGACAACACCGATAACCTGCTCGTATTCGGGACCGGCTGGAGCTATGGAGCTGAGTTTTTCATCAAGCGCGTCGTGGGTAAGCTCACCGGCTGGATCGGCTATACATGGTCGAAAACCGAGCGCAAATTCCCGGATCTTCAGGCTGAAGTGTTTGCGGCAAAATACGATCGTCGTCACGATTTAACCGTGGTTGGAACTTACGAGCTGAATCCGCACTGGACATTTGGTTTTTC
The DNA here is from genome assembly GCA_002432085.1 of Flavobacteriales bacterium UBA5871. Classification (GTDB taxonomy): domain Bacteria; phylum Bacteroidota; class Bacteroidia; order Flavobacteriales_D; family Crocinitomicaceae; genus Fluviicola. The sequence goes on along the minus strand of DJFN01000019.1, from coordinate 4,610 downwards.
CTTCGTTTTCGCCACCGGAAATACACTGACGCTTCCAACCAGCTGGTATGTTCAGGACCAGGATCTGCTGTTCAACTATGGCGCACGAAACAGTACACGCATGGCACCGTATCACCGGCTTGATCTGTCGGCCACGTGGTATGACAAACCGACTAAAACCGTTACCGATCCTGAAACGGGCGAGCAAAAACAAGTGCCGAAGCGTTTCCGTCAGAATGTGAATATTTCGGTTTACAATGTTTACAGCCGCGCGAATCCGTATTTCCTTTATATCGACAACGAAGGCGATCTGATGCAGGGCGATTTCCGCATCTCCATCAAACAGGTTTCGTTGTTCCCTATTTTGCCAAGTGTCACCTGGAATTTTGAGTTCTGATATGAGAAAGCTCCTTCCCTTCGCATTGGTTTTAGCAGTCGTCTTTTCCTGCACGAAAGAGGTCAAGATCGATATTCCCGGCTACAAGGAAGAACTGGTCATCGATGGCCGGATCGAAACCGGTCAGCCGCCGGTCGTGCTCATCTCCAAAACCAAAAACATTTACGCCGCAACCGACCTGGATGCTTTCCTGAACGGATTTGTCTCAGGAGCTACGGTGACAGTTTCAGACGGAACGACGACCGTTCAGCTCGACGAGATCTGCTCAGACGATCTGCCGCCGGGGACAGAAGAAATTGCCGCGGAATTGTTCGGCGTTCCGGTCGAAGAGCTCGAAAATTACCATTTGTGCGCCTACACGACGTTCAATACGGCTATCTGGGGACAGGTCGGCAAAACCTATGATCTCACCGTGACTTACGATGAAAAAACGTACACCGCCAGCACACAGCTTTTGCCGCCCGTTGCGCTCGATTCGGTTTACTGGAAACAAGATGAAGACGCTCCTCCGGGCAATGGTTTTTCCTGGGCAACGCTTTCCGATCCGGCTTTTGAGTTCAATGCCTATCAATGGGAAGTGAAGCGGATCAATATGGTTGACGGCGAGCCGCGTGACCGCTCGTTTACGCGGACTTACAGTCCTGTCTTCGACGACGAGTTCATCAACGGCGTAACGTTCGATTTCGCCTATGAAAATCCGATGAGCTGGCAGGATGAAACCGTTCCGGACGATCTCCGCGGCTATTACCAGCAAGGCGATTCGGTCGTGATCAAGCTCTCGCGTATCGACCGCTATGTCTATGAATTCATGGAGAAAAAATACACGCAGCTGCAAACCAACGGCAACCCGTTTGCTTCGCCTACCAGCATTCCGACCAATATAAACGGGGGTGCTTTGGGTGTGTGGGCCGGTTATTCCCCGGCGTTCGATACCTTGTGGTGCGTTCCTTAACGGATAACGGTCACACTTCCCTGGAATTCGCGACGAATATCCGGCAGACTGATGCTGGAATAACGAACGGTGTAAACATATACGCCGTCGGGAACAGGTTTGTCATCGTAGACACCTGTCCAGCCTTCTTCCGGATTGGTGGTCGAAAACAATTCTTCGCCCCAGCGATTGTAGATCCGCAGCTCGTAATCCGTGATATCGCAATCATACATCGGGTGGAACGTGTCGTTGATCTTGTCTCCGCTTGGTGTGAAGCTGTTCGGCAAATACAGGTAGCAATCGCAGTCGATGACCGCAACGCGAACCGAATCCGTAGCCGTTCCGCAACTATTTGTCGCTGTCAGAATGTATTCTCCCGGTTGCTGAACGGTAATTTGCTGCGTCGTCGCACCCGTGTTCCATTCGAAGCCCGGTGACGTTCCCGAAATTTCCGGTACAAGCGTTAGGCTTTCGTCCTGGCAGAAGGTTTTCGGTTCACCCAGCTCTATCGCTGGCGGAGTGATCGCTTCAACCGTTGCCGTATCCGAAGAAGAACAACCGTTGTCTGTTAAAATGACCCAGTACTCACCCGGAAGGCTTACATCGATTGAACCAGCACCTGAGCCTATGTTCCACTCGTATTGATATCCAGGTGGTGCTTGCAGCATTCCTGTTTCACCGGCACACAAAACCAGATCGTCGAGGAAATTAGTCGGCGGAAGCGGCGTTGTTGTCACCATGATCGTGTCGGAAGCCTCACAGCTTCCTGAAGAAACCGTAAGCCAGTACGTTCCCGCGCTGGTAATGGTAATCATCGGATCATCGCTGCCCGTGTTCCATTCATACGTTTCAATGATCGGATTGAACCCGTTCAGAAGCAAGCTGCTTCCTTCACAAATAGCCGAATCCGGGCCTAGATCAAGAACGGCATTGAATTGCGTGACATTGATCGTATCGCGAGCTGTACAGCCGCTTTGCTGCGCCTCCACCCAATATTGCCCCGGACCTGTCACTGTAAATGTCGGATCGGAAGCGCCATTCTGCCATTCGAGCGTAAAAGCTCCCAGACCGGGATCGAGTACCAGGCTTGCTCCCGAGCAGATCATCGTATCATTTCCTAATTCAATTTCCAGGTTGAGAACCGCCACTTGTATCGTATCCTGTGACAAACAGCCGCCTTGAGCAACAATTACCCAATATTCGCCGGCTTGCGTGACGGGAAACGTCGGGTCGGAATCGCCGTTCTGCCATTCAAACGAAGCGCCTGCTATAGCGGGATCGAGTATGAGTGTTTCGCCCATACAAATCGTGGTGTCGTTGCCGAGATCGATACCCGCGACCGACTGCGAAACTATAATCGTATCGCGCATCGTGCAGCCGTTTTCCTGTGCTTCCACCCAATAAGCTCCCGGCCCGGTTACCGTAAACGTAGGACCGGAAGAACCGTTTTGCCATTCCAGTGCAGCGGTTCCCGCGCCGGGATCGAGCACCAGGCTTGTTCCGTAACAGATCAGCGTATCGTTGCCCAGCTCGATTCCCATATCGAATACCGTTACCTCGATCGTATCCTGCAATAAACAACCTCCCTGATCGACCGTCACCCAGTACTCACCGGTTTCGGTCACAGTAAACGTCGGATTGGAAGAACCGTCCTGCCATTCGAGTGACGCCGTTCCTCCCAGTCCCGGATCGAGCACAAGGCTTCCTCCCGAACAAATCGTTGCGTCATCGCCCAGATCGACATCCAGATTGGAGCCTTCGGAGCAGATGTACAGGGAAAAAAGCGCGCCGTTCGGCATACCGATGACAACTGAATCTTTGATCTCGAGCGTTGAAATGGATTGCATGATCGTCGTTCCCATCCATCCCGAAACAGAGCCAACGCCCTGCNNGGAGCGGGAATCGCATAATGCGCTCCGTTGATATATACCCACATTTCTTCGAGGTTGACGCCATCGCCGCTGAGTCCGCTGAAATTGAGTGTTACGCCTGAGATCGGCGGATCGAACGTAAAAATATAGCTCCCCGTCTCACTGCTGAATGTTACAGGATTTACTCCCAGAAAATAAGGTGTTGTCTGTGCACAATAGCCCGGCAATATGCCAACGGCTCCTTCCGTAGAAACATTCACTTCGGTACAGCCTATAAGCTGTGTCCCGGCAGTATGTGTGATATGAACATCGCATTGGCTCCACGAACGGCTGGCGACAAATAACAACAATAAGAAAAGTAGCTCACGCAGGTTCATGAGAGGGCGTTTTCTCTAAAACGTCAGGACTTTGAAAAGGTTGACTCAAGCCGGCGATTATTCACGACAGGATAAAAATCTCCCCTGTTTTTCCACTTTTTTTTATCTTCGCCGACACATGAGCAACGAAGATTTCATCAATGTCCGCAGGCTGATCGCCAGCAAAAAACCTCGTCTTCTGAAATGGCTGCCGGGTTTTATCATTCGTTACCTTGAGCGCATCTTGCACCAGGAAGAGATTAACCGGTTTCTGCGTGAAAACCCGGAGCTGAAGAACCAGGATTTTTGTCGCGGCGTACTGAATGAGATCGGCGTTGGCTTTACTGTAACCGGACTTGAGAATATTCCCGAAAGCGGGAAATGCGTGCTGGTCATGAATCACCCGCTGGGCGGAATGGACGCGATGGTTCTCGTAGAAGCACTGCGTCACCGTCGTACCGATCTGAAATTCATCGTGAATGACCTGCTGTTGAATCTCAAACCACTTGAGGAGATATTCGTAGGCGTGAACAAACACGGAAAAACCAGCGCGGAAAGCTTTGCCCGGATCAATGACCTGTTCGCTTCCGATCAGTGCGTTTGTATTTTCCCGGCAGGTCTCGTGAGCCGCAAAAAGAAAGGCATTATCCGCGATCTCGAGTGGAAGAAAACTTTCGTTCGCCAGTCGAAGCAAAACGACCAGCTCATCATTCCGATCCACATCGAAGGACGCCTGTCGAACTTCTTTTACCGGCTTTCCAATTTCCGGCGATTTCTTGGCATTAAAGCCAATATCGAAATGTTGTATCTTGCAGACGAGCTCTTCCGTCAGAAAGGACAAACCGTAGCCTTTACGATCGGGAAGCCGGTTCCTGCTGCTTCGCTGGACAATTCGAAAAATGACCAGCAATGGGCCGAATGGTTCCGACAGCTCGTCTATACATTGAAGAAAGCATGAAACAAGAACCCATTATACCACCGGTACCGAAAGCCGTATTGAAAGCCGAGCTGACGCCGGAACGGTTTATCCGCACGACGCGCAAAGGCGACAACGAGATCTACATCGTTAACGTACA
>DJFN01000057.1:54226-55825 GCA_002432085.1 Flavobacteriales bacterium UBA5871 | reverse complement strand
AGACTGGAAAATTGCCGATTGAGAATTGTTAATATTCCTTAAATCAAAACAGGCTTTCGTCGATGAAACAGCCTGATTCAGCGCTGAAATGTCTAAAAACATCGGCCTTTATCAACAAATACGCCTGTTTATCAACAAAAAATCGATTTTTTTTCGGAAACCCTTGACTGGCGTGCATATTCGGCTAAATTTGTCTCGTTAAATAATTGAATAGTCAAAATTAAAAACCAAACTATGAACAAAGCAGAATTGATTGACGCGATTGCTTCCGGAGCAGGTTTGTCAAAAGCAGATGCTAAGAAAGCATTGGATGCATTTGTAGATGCAACAGGTAAAGCATTGAAAAAAGGTGACCGTATTTCCCTCGTTGGTTTCGGTTCTTTCTCAGTTTCTAAGCGTGAGGCTAGAACTGGTCGTAACCCACAAACAGGAAAAGAAATCAAAATCGCGGCTAAAAATGTTGTGCGATTCAAAGCTGGTGCTGAGCTTTCAGGAGCTGTAAACTAATTTGCATAAGCTATTTTTCAAAAGGCTTCCGTTATGCGGAGGCCTTTTTTGTTTTTAATGCAGTAGCGTTTTTTCTTGTTCACCACAAAAGGCACAAAAGACAGGTTATGTGCCAGCGTAGTTGAAAGCGCCAATCCACCACAGCGGACTGTGCCTTTTGCGGTGAAAGAGAACTTTTGAATCCACAGAGCAATCGTTTGTATCTTTGCCGCATGAATGCAACCCTGCTTCGGGCATTTTACGAAATGATCCCTGAATCGAAGAAAGAATTATTCGATCGCATTGCTGCCGACCGGACGCGCTTCCTGACCGTTGTACTGGAAAATATCTACCAGGAACACAACGCCAGTGCCGTGATGCGTTCGTGCGAAAGCTTCGGTATACAGGAGCTGCACGTGATCGAAAGCCGGAACGAATACAAGCCGCAGCGCGATATTGCCCGCGGTGCCGGACGCTGGATCGAGCTCAACAATTATTCCGAAGGAGATCCGCTCGTGGATTGCATCCAGGGATTGAAAAATCGCGGTTTTCAGATCGCCGCTTTAACACCGGATGCCGACAGTCATTCTATTTTCGATGTGCCGCTCGATCGTCCGACAGCGCTTGTTTTCGGGACCGAATGGCAAGGTATCAGCGACACGGTCCGCGAAATGGCCGATCTCACCGTTCGCATTCCGATGGTAGGATTCACCGAAAGCTTCAATGTTTCTGTTTCCGTGGCACTTACGCTACAGGCTTTGCGTCACCGTCTGGAGACCAGCGATCAGGTCTGGAAGCTGACTGAAGAAGAACAGATCGCCGTCAAGCTCGATTGGTCGGAAAGGATCATGAAACAAGGGAAAATCGTTCGTTCGGAGCTCGCAAAACGCCTTTCAGGACAACTAACTGACTGATCATCCGACAGATCAGAATTCTTTCATTCAAACGCCTCGTTGTCGTCAGGAATGTTATATTTGTAGATATACAACTATTAAACCTTCATACGACATGGGTAAAGGGGATATCAAAACCGGAAAAGGTAAACGAACAAACGGTTCTTACGGGAATACCAGAAAGCGCAAAAAAGTGAAGAAAGCTGCACCTGCCGTGAAG
>DJFN01000057.1:0-54205 GCA_002432085.1 Flavobacteriales bacterium UBA5871 | reverse complement strand
ACAAAAAACCAGCTGCAAAAAAGACGACTAAAAAGGAAGCGGAAACGGGAGAATAATTCCATGAACGCTCACCGATCATATCAAAAGGTTCTTCTGTCAGGAGAGCCTTTTTTTATTCTAAAATTCATCTTTAATTGTGACCGATGTCGGTTAAAAAACACGACATTTGTCGCATGACAAACACAAACTGAATTAAATTCAAACATCATGAAAAAGCACAACTTCGGAGCGGGACCTTGCATTCTCCCGCAGGAGGTTTTCAAACAGGCAGCCGATGCGGTTATTGATTTCAACGGACTTTCCATCCTGGAAGTTTCTCACCGCCACAAAGATTACGAAGCCGTAATGGACGAAGCGCGTAACCTGGTAAAACAGGCGCTCAATGTTCCGGACGATTACGAAGTGCTTTACCTCCAGGGAGGTGCAACACTCGGCTTTACGATCGCTGCCCTCAACATGATGCGCGATACCAAGCGTGCCGGCTACATGAACACAGGAACATGGGCTTCCGGCGCGATCAAGGAAGCGAAAAAAGCAGGAATCGATGTGAACGTTTTTGCTTCTTCCGAAGACAAGAACTTCAACTACATTCCGAAAGACTATACCATCCCGACCGATGTGGATTACATTCACTTTACGTCGAACAACACCATTTTCGGAACGCAATTCAAAGAGTTCCCGAAAACCGATCTTCCGCTGGTGTGCGATATGTCATCCGACATTTTCTCCCAGGAGATCAATGTGGCCGATTTCGACCTGATCTATGCAGGTGCACAGAAAAACCTCGGTCCTGCCGGAGCAACGCTGTACATTGTGAAGAAATCCGTGCTTGGCAAATCCACTTCGACATTCATGCCTTCTTACATGGACCTGAAAATCCACGCTGAAAAGGATTCCATGTTCAACACGCCGCCGGTATTTTCGGTATACGTTGCGATGCTGAACCTGCGTCACCTGCTGGCAAACGGCGGTGTAAAAGCGATGGCTGCGCGCAACAAGGCGAAAGGCGATCTGCTTTACAACGAAATCGACAGCAACCCACTGTTCGTCGGAACGACAGCTGTAGAAGACCGTTCCCTGATGAACGTGAACTTCGTTCTGAAAGACGAAGCACACAAAGAAGCCTTCGACGCTGCGTGGAAAGCTGCCGGAATCGTAGGATTGAACGGACACCGTTCGGTTGGCGGTTACCGCGCTTCCATGTACAACGCTCTGGAGCTCGAAAGCGTTCAGGTGCTGGTAGACGTTATGCGCGATTTAGCAAACAAACACGCTTAATTATGAAGATTTTAGCGAACGACGGAATTTCCAACGAAGGTAAAGCAGCGCTCGAAGCGGCAGGTTTTACGGTAATCACAGAGAAAGTCGCACAGGATAACCTGGCTGCGGCNNAACGTGGAGATCGTGTTAGTGCGCAGCGCAACGACGGTCCGCAAAGAAGTCATCGACGCTTGTCCGGGACTGAAGCTGATCGGTCGTGGCGGCGTTGGAATGGACAACATCGATGTGGCATACGCTCGTGAAAAAGGGTTGACGGTGATCAATACGCCTGCTTCCTCTTCTCAATCCGTTGCCGAGCTGGTAATGGGCATGCTGTTCGCCGGAGCGCGTTCACTGCACCATTCCTTCAAGAATATGGAAACCGGCGACTTCTCCGCATTGAAAAAACGCTATTCCAGCGGTATCGAATTGCGCGGTAAAACGCTGGTGATCGTTGGATTCGGNNGTCACTGGCCAGCTACGCACTCGGCTGCGGTATGAACGTAATCGCTACCGGTCGTTCTTCCAAAACAGTTGAAATTCAATTGAGCATTCAGGGAATCGGCGATTTCAACGTTCCGGTTCAGGTAGTTGACAATCTTTCTACTGTATTGCCGAAAGCCGATTTCATTTCACTGCACGTTCCGAAACAGCCAAACGGTGAAGCCGTTCTTGGTAAAGCGGAATTCGACCTGATGAAAAACGGCGTTCAGATCGTGAATGCTGCCCGCGGCGGTGTTGTAGACGAAACGGCACTTCTTGAAGCTATTGCTTCCGGAAAAGTAGCTTTCGCTGGTCTGGATGTATTCGAAAACGAGCCAAATCCTCGTGCCGATCTGCTGAACAACGACGCAATAGCCACCACACCACATATCGGTGCAGCTACAGGCGAAGCACAGGACCGTATCGGTTTAGAGCTTGCCAGTCTGATCATTGCCGAGTTTGGAAAACAGGTTCCGGCTTAAAACAAGATTATTGTTATTCGAAAACGCTTCTGTCATTGATGGAGGCGTTTTTGTTTTTAGCCGACGGTGAAATCGGTCAGATCGGTAAAGGCTTTTTGCTTGAGCGAAATGGAATAGAAATGAGGATAGTATTCAACGTCCACGATGTCTGCTTCCAGAAGCTTGTCGATGTGATCCTTGACGGTCGAATTGGCCAGATGCAGCTTCCGGGTGAAATCAATATTACGGTAATCCTGCTGTTTGAGCGCTGCGACCATTTTTATCCGGGCAGGATGGGCTAATGCTCTTGCAATCAGGGATAATTGAATTTCGGCAAGTGAATAATTGTTCGGTTTTGTAGCTCCCATTTTTATGTTTTTCTATTTAAGATAGGAAAAAAGTTATTATCGAACCAGGTAAATCAGCAAATTAGGTAATTAGGTAATTAGCAATATTACGTAGCGGTTAGTAATATTACTCACGGATTTCCCTTTTCACGTACCACAAAAATCCCCGCTTTTCACTACCTTCGATCGCTCAAAAAAATTAAATGGCAAAGCTCCATCCTTTTAAGGCCGTGCGCCCTACACGTGACAAAGCACACCTGGTGGCCACGCGCCCACTCGCTTCGTATAAGAAACACATTCTGAAAGCGAAACTGGAGCAAAATCCGTATACGTTCATTCACATCATTCACCCGGAAGTCAACAAGGCGTTCAAGACCAAGCCGAATTCGCCGGAACGGTTCCACGCCGTGAAAAAGCGGTTCCATGAGTTCGAAGACGAAGGTGTGATCTTCCAGGATCCGGAAGCAACGATCTACATTTACCGCCAGACAACGCCGACAAGTGAATTTACGGGAATCGTTGCCGGAGCAAGCATTGCCGAATACGACGCCGGACTGATCAAAAAACACGAAGCTACACTGACGTCCCGCGAGGAAATGTTCACGAACTACCTCGATATCGTGGGCTTTAATGCCGAGCCGGTATTGCTTTCGCACGAGCCTTCGGATGCCATCGAAGCGTTCATCAATAAAGCAACCGAGCCGCGTCCGGAATACGAATTCTCGACAACAGATCGAATCAAACACGAGCTTTGGGTGCTTTCCAGCGAACAAACAGGCGAAATTCAGCAATTGTTCGACGTATTGCCAGCCTTATACATCGCCGACGGACACCATCGCTCCGCTTCTTCGGCGCGATTAGCGGAAAAATACCGGAAAGCCGGAATCGGACTGCAAAATCCGCAGTATTTCCTCGCATTCCTGATCGATGAGCGACGCATGCGCATCCTAGAATTCAATCGTTTGATTAAGACACTGAATGGTCATACAACCGATTCATTGCTAACAACTTTAGGGGCTATATTTGAAGTAAAGCCTTTAACGATCGGCCGCAATCCGAAAAAGGAGCACGAAATGACCTGCTACCTGAGAGGAAAATGGTACAGCTTAACAGCCAAAGCGGAGATCTGCTCCTCTACCGACCCTGTAAAATCGCTTGACGCGCAAATCCTCACCGATCACGTTTTAACACCGATTCTTGGTATTCACGATCTGAAAACCGACAGTAATATTGCTTTTGTGAGCGGAGCCGAAGGTTTGCAAGCCATCGAAGAAGCCGTTGATAAAGGTCAGGCAGAAGTCGGATTCGTTTTATACCCTGTAAACATGGAACAGGTGAAAGCCGTTGCCGACCATGAGCTGATCATGCCGCCGAAATCCACCTGGGTCGAGCCAAAAATCCGTAGTGGACTTACCATTTACATGATCAATGAATAATCCGATTGCTGAAAACCTGTTGGCCCTGCGCACGGAAATTCCGGCGAGTGTAGAGCTGATTGCCGTTTCCAAAACCAAGCCTGAAAGCGACATTCAATTGGCTTATAATGCCGGTCAGCGCGCTTTTGGTGAGAACAAAGTCCAGGAAATGACTTCCAAATACGAAGTCCTGCCGAAAGACATTCAATGGCACCTGATCGGGCATTTGCAAACGAACAAAGTGAAATACATCGCGCCGTTCGTACACATGATCCATTCGGTCGACAGCCTTCGTTTGCTGCAGGAAATCGATAAACAGGCGGCAAAAAACAACCGCGTGATTCCTTGCCTGCTGCAATTTCACATTGCCGACGAAGAAACCAAGTTCGGACTCGATTTCAATGAAGCGGAAGAACTGCTGCAATCGCGTGAGTTCATCGAATTGCGAAACGTGAGCATTGCCGGCCTGATGGGAATGGCAACCTTCACTTCCGACGAAGAACAGATCGCCGACGAATTCCGCAACTTATACAACTACTTCCAGATCATCAAAAGCCATTATTTCAAGTTCAATCCGGAGTTCCGGCACATTTCCATGGGCATGAGCAGCGATTACCGTATTGCTGTTCAGGAAGGAAGNNCCATGATCCGTGTCGGCAGCACCATTTTCGGAACACGATGAAAGCTCTTCTTTTCCTTTTCTTCATTGGCGCAGCTTTTTCGGTAACTGCGCAGGATTATACAGACAGCATTCAACGAGCTCGTCACGAACACGATTCCCTCTTCGTAGCGGATATTCTCAACAAAGAAGAAGCGGCCCATTTCAAGGGATTCTGCTACTTCCCGGTCGATTCCGCTTACCGCGTCATGGCGACCTTCCAGAAGAAAAAAGGCAAGAAATTCGCCATGCCAATGACACGCGAACGCCTGAAAACCGTTTACTACCGTGCTTACGGAACATTGACGTTTACCATTCGCGATACGGTTTGTGTGCTCATCGTTTACGAAAACCTCGACCTGAAACACAAGAAGGAGTTCCGGAATTACCTGTTCATGCCATTCCGCGACGGAACAACCAATGTCACTTCTTATGGCGGCGGTCGTTTTATGGACATCGAGAAAAGCAAGTCCGATCAATGGATCATCGATTTCAACAGCGCTTATCATCCGTATTGCGCGTATTCCGAGCGCTACTCCTGCCCCATTCCGCCGGCTGAGAATGTGATCGGTCCTGCGATCATGGCTGGTGAATGCTATGAAGGACACGATTAATCATTTCAGAGCTCGCGGGGTAATTGAAAACGCGATGCACCTGGTGAAAGCTTCCCACGAACCTGCCTGGCGGCAAACAGGTGCACGAATTTTGACGCACTTTGTTTGAATTTTAGCCGAATATCCACCCTTGGTGGATTCATAATCGCAAAGTAAGTATCAGTACGTTGCCGCTCTTCATTTTTTCGTGCTCATCTCGCTCTGAATTTGGTATATTTCGCTACCAATAACACGTTATGAAAAAAGCATATTTATCCATCCTGGGCTTGTCAGGCGCTTTGCTGCTTGGGTCCTGCGGCGATAACACTGCCGAAACCAAACCATCGGAATCAGGCAATCCGAACATCGTTGACCGTTTTGCCGACGTACAGGTATTGCGATTCGACATCAACAGCTGGAACAAGCTCTCGCTGAACCAGAAAAAACTGGTGTATTCCCTTTCGCAAGCCGGTCTGGCGGGCCGTGATATCATTTATGATCAGAACAATGCTTACAACCTCGAGATCCGTAAGTCGCTGGAAAAGATCATGGAATCGTATAAAGGCAACAAGGAATCCGAAGACTGGAAAGCATTTGAAACGTACAGCAAGCAAGTGTGGTTTTCCAATGGAATTCACCACCATTATAGCATGGATAAGATCATGCCGGAGTTCGATAAGGCGTATTTTTCCAGCCTGTTGAAGGAATCCGGAGCCAAACTGTCTGCTGAAGCACAGGACGCTATTTTCAGCAAAACCAGCTACATGAAGCGAAAAGTAAAAGATCCGAATGTGGATATGATCGCTTCTTCAGCCAACAATTTCTACGGCAAAGGCGTGACGCAGAAAGCAGTGGAAGATTTTTACGCAAGCCGTGTCGATCAGAACGATCCGCATCCGGTAGAACATGGTCTGAATTCCACGCTGATCCTCAAAAACGGCGAATTGTTCGAAGACGTCTGGAAATCGGGTGGAAAATTCGGAAAAGCCATCGATCAGATCGTTTACTGGCTGAAAAAAGCCGTAACGGTTGCTGAGAATCCGAAACAGGGCGCTGCGCTTGAAAAACTGGTACAATATTACCAGACCGGCGATCTGAAAACCTGGAGCGAATACAACGTATTGTGGCTGCAGGCTACCGAAGGCGATATCGATTACATCAACGGCTTCATTGAAGTTTACGGCGATGCGCTCGGTATGCGTGCTTCGTTCGAATCCATCGTACAGATCAACGATTTCGATGCTTCCAAGCGAATGGCCGTTGTAGCGGCTAACGCACAGTGGTTCGAGGACAATTCGCCGTTGATGCCGGAACACAAGCGCAAGGAAGTGAAAGGCGTTTCCTACAAAGTGGTCGAAGTAGCCAGCGAATCCGGAGATGCCGCGCCTTCCACTCCGATCGGCGTGAACCTGCCGAACAACGACTGGATCCGTTCTGACTATGGCTCGAAATCCGTTTCGCTTGGGAATATCATCGATGCTTACGACAAAGCCGGCGGGCCTTCATTAGTAGAAGAATTCGCACACGATCAGGAAGAAATCGATCGCGCGAAGAAATATGGCTCGCTTGCCGGAAAGATGCATACGGCACTGCACGAAGTGATCGGTCACGCCAGCGGACAAATCAATCCAGGCATCGGTCAACCGGCCGCGACGTTGAAAAACTACGCTTCTACATTGGAAGAAGCGCGTGCCGACCTCGTTGGTTTGTACTATATCATGGATCCGAAGATGGTCGAATTGGGACTGATCCCTTCAAATGAAGTCGGAAAAGCAGAATATGACGGTTACATTCGTAATGGAATGATGACGCAGCTTCAGCGATTGGAAATCGGTCAGAATGTTGAAGAAGAACACATGCAGAACCGTCAGCTGGTTGCATCGTGGGCATTCGAAAAAGGAATGAAAGACAAAGTGATCGTGAAACTGGTGCGCGACGGCAAAACATTCTACGATATCAAGGATTACAACAAGCTGCGTCAGCTTTTCGGCGAATTGCTGCGTGAAATTCAGCGCATCAAATCCGAAGGTGATTACGCGGCCGGACGCAACCTCGTGGAAACCTACGGTGTGAAAGTCAACAAGGCAATCCACAAGGAAGTACTGAAGCGCGTGAAACCGCTCAACATCGCTCCATACAGCGGATTCGTTTATCCGATCTTCGTTCCGGTAACAGATGCCAAAGGTGAAATCACCGACATTAAGATCGAGAACAAGCAAGGTTTTGTAGAGCAAATGCTTTATTACGGCAAAAACTACAGCTTTTTGTAAGTAACAGTGAGTTGTGAACAGTGAGCAGATGGTACAACTTCTGTTCACTGTTCACTGCTTACTATTCATTGTTCACCATGAACTACCTGGGGCATCTTTATTTTTCCGGCAACGATGTGGAACGCATGCAGGCCAATCTGTATGGCGATTTCGTTAAAGGCTCGCATCTCGAACACTTGCCTCCTGTCATTCGCGAGGGTGTGTTGTTACATCGGAAAATCGACGATTTCATCGATCGTCATCCGGTTGTTCACGAACTGCTGGTGATCCTGCGTCCGGATCTGCCTAAAATCGCACCGGTGGCCATCGATATTTACTTCGATCATTTGCTGGCCCGTAACTGGAAACAGTTTCATCCGCAGGAATTGCCGGATTACCTTGATTACATTTACAAACACCTGGATTTCAGCAATCCGGCTTATTCTCCCGAATACCTTGCCTTTTTGCAGGCCATGGTCCGTCACAACTGGATCAGTCAATACGCCACCAGCGAAGCATTGGACAGAATGTGCCGCGGAGTGAGCTCCAAAATCTCTTTTCCGAATGCGCTCGTCAACGGCAGCAAGGTTTTCCGGAAATTCGAAGCTCAGATTACGGAAGGCTTCTTTGAATATATGATTGCCGCCAATGAATATTTTCTTCAGGAAGATCCGCGAATATTGCCGTAATTTGCAGCACACCGATACGGAATGATTCGTACTAAAAAAGTCATAAACCGCTACCTGCTGCTTGGATTAGCCGGTTCGCTGCTGCTACTCGCCCGCTGTTCGGAAAAAACAGTGAAAGACGAGCGCAATCAGCCGCTGGTAGCCAATGAACAGGATTTGCCTGGTATTCTCAAAAAAGGAAAACTCCGCGTTCTGGCTGAAAACTCCGCTACATCCTTCTTCATTTACAAAGGCAAAAAAATGGGCTTCGAGTACGAAATCCTGCGTGAATTTGCCGAAAACCTGGGCGTTGAGCTGGAAATTATCCGTGTGAACGATCTGAACGAGATCAACGAACGGCTCAATAACGGCGAAGGCGACATCATTGCCTGCAATTACACCGTTACGCGTGATATGCAGGACGAAATCGCTTTCTCAAGACCGTATTTTCAATCCAACCAGGTATTGGTGCAGCGCGCTCAGGATCCGATGATTAAAATCACGCCGGAAGAATGGAACAAATACCACATCACCGATCCGCTTCAACTGGCAAGAAAAAAGGTCGATGTACGCCGCAATTCGGGACATTATTACCGCCTGCTGAATTTGCAGAATGAGATCGGCGATACGATTTACATTCGTCCGACGCATAGCAACCAAAGCGCGGAAGAGCTCATGGAAATGGTTTCCGACGGACAGATCGATTATACCGTCGCTGAACGCAATCTGGCGCGCATTAACCAGGAATTTTATCCGAATCTCGACATCAGCCTGGCCATTTCCTTCAAGCAGAACATCGCTTTCGGACTGAGCAAAAAAGCGCCGTTGCTGAAAAAACGCCTTGATGCGTGGCTGCTGAAATTCATGAAAAAAGCGGCGTTCGCGCACATCAAGAAAAAGTACTACGATTTCTCCAGCAATCAGCAATATCCGCAGGATCCGGGTGCCATTCGCAAAGGACAGCTCTCGCCTTTCGACGCCATTATGAAAGCCGAAGCGGGTAAATATCAGTTCGACTGGCGATTACTGGCCGCGATCATTTACCACGAAAGCAAGTTCAATCCGAATGCACACGCGTTTGCCGGCGCCTACGGACTGATGCAATTTATGCCGGGAACGGGATCGCGCTACGGCGTTTATCCGAGCTCACCGCCTGAAACGCAGATTCGCGGCGGGATGAAATACATCAACAGCATTCACAAGCTCTGGAAAGACATTCCGGATGAAAACGAGCGAAACAAGTTCATGCTGGCCAGCTACAATGCCGGTTCCGGACACATCAAAGACGCGCAGAAACTGGCAGCGAAACGCGGCCTGAATCCGAAAGTCTGGGATGATAACGTGGAAAAAATGGTGCAAAACCTCGGTAAGAACGAATACTATTCCGATCCTGTTGTCGAAAACGGTGCGTTCCGCGGAAGCTTTACAGCGCGGTATGTGCGATCGATCATGAGTCGTTACGAGAGTTATAAGTCGTTGTTCTAACGGCAGTTCGAGTCTGGTTTGTAACGTAGTGGAAAACCAGGTATCGAGAACGACAGAGTCTGCACTTCCTGATTTTTTTTAAACTTCTTCTTCGCTAAATTTGGCAACAGTTTAAACTGGTCGTTGATCAACGCTTGTTTCTTTTTACGACTCCAATTTTTGAACTGTTTCTCTCGCTCAATTGCAATAAACGGGTTGGTAAACTCTGCAACAAACTCTAGTGTCAATGGCCGTCGACTGAAGGTATAACTTGCCGGGTTTCGTCCACCTTCGTCTTCTCTCATCCGGCGCTCGACGTTATTTGTCATTCCTGTATAGTATGTTTCATCCGAACACTTCAGAATATATACGTAGTAAAGTTTCATTGAAAGAATATACGAATTTCAACGGATATCCGGAACAGTTGCTTCGAACAAACGCCCCGTCACTTCTCGATACTGCCGATGAATCGGCAACTCGAAGTGACAGGATTCACTACCTTTACCCCCATGAAACAACAGCTCCTTGTGATCGAAGGCCCCACGGCCAGCGGAAAAACTGCATTGAGCGTTGCCTTGGCCCAACGGCTGCAAACGGTTGTTCTTTCGGCCGATTCACGACAATTCTACAAAGAGCTGTCGATCGGAACGGCCAAGCCGACTGCAGGCGAAATGCAGAACATTCCCCATTATTTTATCGACTCGCACAGTGTTTCAGAACCGGTTACGGCGGCGCAATTTGAACGGGAAGCATTGGAATTGCTGAAAATCAAGCTGAATAAATTCCCTTACGTGATCGTTGCCGGCGGCTCAGGCATGTTCATCGACGCACTTTGTGTAGGCCTCGATCCTATTCCGCACAACGAGCAAATTCAGCTGCAATTGCGTGATGAGCAAAGCACATCCGGACTCGAACCGCTGTTGAAAGAATTGGAAACTTCCGATCCTGACTATTACGCAACTGTCGACAAAAACAACCCGGCGCGCGTTTTGCGTGCACTGGAAGTGATTCGTCTTACCGGAAAACCATTTTCCGAATGGCGGCAAAGCAGTCCGCCGGAACGACCGTTCGAAGTAAAACGTTTCCTGATCGAACATCCGCGCGAGCAATTGTACGACCGTATCAATCGCCGGGTAGACAATATGATCGCCGAAGGTTTACTGGACGAAGCCAAAAGCGTTTATCCGCTTCGCCATCTGGCGCCTTTACAAACCGTTGGCTACAAAGAATGTTTCGATTATTTCGACGGAAAATCCGACTTGAAGACCTGCATCGAAAAGATCAAGCAACACACGCGGAATTACGCCAAACGCCAGCTGACATGGTTCAAAAGACATCCCGAAACAGTGCTCATTCCTTTCGATACGAATGAGCGGATGACAGCTGCTATTCTCCATTCACTGGAACAAAAATCTGTAGAATAATCGCTATTTTTCTCCTGTCGTTAGCCGGTCAATCCAATCATCTGTAAAACAGCCCGCTGTAAACTTGGAACGATTATTGAAAATTCCCATTCAAAGCCAAAAACTATGGACATACAATTTGAGAAAGTCATGCCCCACCCGCTCGCTGCTATCCAACACAGCGAAGACAGCATCTGGGGACATGATGTTTCCCTGAGAGCCGGCCACAAGATCCTGCTGAATGCTGCCAGCGGTAAAGGAAAATCCACGTTTTCCACCACCATTTTCGGTATTCGGAGAGATTATGAAGGAACGATCCGTTTCGACGGAAAAGATATCCGCACGATGACGACCGACGAATGGGTAACGGTCCGTCAGCGAAAAATGTCGACGGTTTTCCAGGACTTGCAGCTCTTCCACAATCTCACGGTGGCCGAGAACCTGCATCTGAAAAACAGCCTTACCGATTTTAAAACCGAGCAGCAAATGCGTAAAATGCTGGCTACACTCGGAATCGAACACAAATGGGAAGACCGCTGCGGCCTTTTATCCATGGGACAACAACAACGTGTGGCAATCGTTCGCGCTTTGTGTCAGCCGTTCGAATGGCTTATCATGGACGAGCCGTTTTCGCACCTCGACGAAGCCAACAGCCGTTTGTGCCTGCAAATGATCGCCGACGAATGCGACGCGCAGAAAGCAGGATTTGTCCTGACTTCACTCGACGACGACAACCGTTTTCCTTACGATTACGAACTTAAACTCTGACAGCCATGTTACGCAAGCTTTTATTCCGTCACCAGGACAGAGTCCAGCTCATTATTGCCGTGATCGGCGCATTCCTCGGAATGACCTTCCTGCTCACGTCTATTCATTACCTGATCAAAGTCAACGAATTCGGCGAAGGCGCCGATATTCTCGGCCCGAATACGATCATCGTCCAGAAAAAAGTATCCAGCGCCAATACGCTGAAGCTCGCCAAGACCGACTTCTCTGAGCGCGAACTGGAATTGCTCCGCCAGGAACCGTATATTCTTGAAGTAAAGCCGGTTGTAACCAACAACTTCGATGTTTCCTTTGAGACAGCCGATCCACTTGTTCCGCGTTTCCGTTCCGATGTTTTTATCCAGAGCGTAGATCCGGATTTCCTCGATGTCAAATCCGATAAATGGAAATGGAAACCGGGCGACACCGTCGTTCCGATCATCATGCCACGCGATTTCCTGGTGATGCTGAACACGTTTATGAGCGCATCCGGCATTCCGCAGGTCAGCGATGAATTGGCAATGGACATCAAGTTCAAATTTACGCTGCACAACGAAACGTCCAAAGAATGGATCAACGCCCGTATCATCGGCTTTACGAATGAAGTGCCGTCGATTCTCGTTCCAGAGCGATTCATGAACTGGGCGAACGCGAAATATGGCAACAACAACGATAACAAAATCACACAGGTGATGATTTCAGGGAAAGAAAGCGAATTCGGCCTGGTGGAAGAACTGCTGGAGCGTAAGCATCTCGAATCAAAGAAATCCCAGGTAGTGATCGGCCAGCTGAAAAGTATGGTGAGCACGCTGATCATCGTCGTACTGGGAATTTCCGTGATCGCGGTATTCGTTTCCGGACTCGTTTTGATCCAGTACTTACAACTGCTGCTCAGCAAAAACACGTATGAGGTACGTACGCTGCTGCGGCTCGGTTATCCACCTTCTGTTTTGACGCGCCATTTCTTTATTTACTTCACGAAAGTATTTGGGATTGTAGCGCTGCTGGGACTCGTGGCGTTCTCCGGGTTCAAANNACATCGGTACCAGCTATACCCTCACGAGCATTGGCTCGTTGGTAGCGGCCTACGGTATTTTTGCCCTAGCTTCATTCCTGAACGCCCGCAAAGGAATCGAGCAGGCGAATAATGGTTAACGAAGTGTTAAACACATTACTTTCGTACTTTTGGAACGTCATAAGTGCATAGATTCGGTATATAAGACTGTTATCATGAAACAACTACTTGTCCTGGGATGTATTTGCTTATCATCCATTGGTTTCTCTCAAAAATTGCGTTTTAAAGTCGACGGCGTAAGCGATACGACGGTTTACCTGACGAAATATGTCGGTCAGAAGCTCTATTACGCCGATACCGCACAGATCAAAAACGGTGTTGCCGAGTTTGATAAAAAGAGCCTGAAGCCGGGAATCCTGGCCTTCCTGATGCCGGGGCAACGATACTTCGAATTCGTTTACAACAACGAAGAGATCAACATCGAAACATCGAGCAAAGACCTGATCGGCGCGATGAAGGTGAAGAAATCCGAGGAAAATAAGGTGTTCATTCCTTACATTCAATATTTGCAGACTCAACGCACAAAATCGAGCGAGTTGGCTAAGCAGCGCGAAGGACTGGCCAAAGACGATCCGAAGTACATTTCACTGACTTCCCGGATCGATTCCATCGATAAGCTTGTTATGGCTTACCGGAACGACCTTCTGAAGAATCACGCGAATCTGCTGACGGCGAAAATCATCAAAATGTCGGTAGAAGTCGATATTCCTGATTATCCACGCGATGCGAACGGCAAAGTACTTGACTCCGCTTATCGTTACCGTTATTACCGCAAGCATTTCTGGGACAACATCGATCTGACAGACCAGCGCCTGGTGAACACGCCTGTTTTCCATCAGAAGATCGAATATTACTTCGGGAAGAACATGATGGTCCAGCACCCGGATTCGATTGTGGAAGCAGCTTATGCTTTCTGCGATGCGCTCGATCCAAACGGCGAAGTATTCAAGTATTCCGTGGATTACATCACGAACAACGCAGCGAAATCAAACATCATGGGCATGGACAAAGTGTTTGTGCGCATGTGTGAGCGTTATTACTGCCGCACGAATGTAGCAACAGGTAAATCCTACGCTTTCTGGATGCCGGAAGACAAGCTGAAAACGCTGTGCGAAGATATCAATATCAAAAAGCATCTCGTTCAGGGCGTTGTTCCACCAAACATCACTCTGCGTGATACGACGGATGTGAAATGGCGTGATTTCTACAGCCTGAAGAACGATTATGTGATCCTTTATTTCTGGGACCCGGAATGTGGACACTGCAAATAGACAACCCCGAAGCTTCAGCGACTGTATGCCGAAAAGCTGAAAGCGCGCAACGTGGAAGTATTCGCCGTAGGAAAAGCGACCGGTGAGGATTTCGAGAACTGGAAAAAATACATTCGTGACAATAAGCTGACGTTTATTAATGTAGGATTGACCACTACGCTATACACAGCTGCACTGGAAGATGCCCGACAGTTTGTTCCGAAATACACAACGCTGGAATCGCTCAATTATCACGATACGTACGATATATCCGCCACACCGCTTATCATCGTACTGGATAAAGACAAAAAAATCGTTGCCAAACGGCTCACCATCTCACAGCTGGAAGATATGCTGGATCGCCTGCAGGAAGTGAAAGATCCGGTGAAGCTCTTCCCTCCTGACCCTGAGGATGAAGCCGAGTAAGATAAAATCATAAAATGAAAAAGATCGTCTCCGGACGGTCTTTTTTGCTTAAAACAGGTTCGTTTTCGCCAAAAAAAGACTATTTTCAAGCAAAATCGTGAAAAAGTGAAGTTAGCGAAGCAAGTAACGGACGCCCTCCGCGTTGAACGATTGCTGGTAAAAGATCAGATGAAATCCATTTTTCTGATTCTTTCCGGAACAGTAGCAGCGACTGTCGGTCTGACCTGCTTCCTCCTCCCAAATGATTTCCTCGACGGTGGCGTAACGGGAATTTCCCTTCTGATCAATCGTCAAACCGGTTTTGATATTTCCTACCTGATCGTGCTGATCAACGCACCGTTCATTTACATCGGCTGGAAACAGCTGGGATCGGGCTTTGCAAAGCGTACCGTTTTTGCCGTTGCTGCGCTCGCCGTTTCTGTCCATTACATCGATTTCCCGACCGTCACGAACGACAACCTGCTGATCGCCGTCTTCGGTGGATTCTTTCTCGGTGCCGGAATCGGTCTCACCATTCGCGGTGGTGCTGTGATCGACGGTACGGAAGTTATGGCGGTTTTCGTCAGTCGGAACTCGAGTCTTTCCGTGGGTGANNATCTGGAAACGGCCATGTACTCGATGCTCACTTACCTTGCGGCTTCGAAAACCGTGGATTTCATTATCACAGGTATCGAAGAATACATCGGCGTGACGATCATTTCCGAAAAAGCCGAAGAGATCAAAGCGGCCATTATTTCCGAGCTCGGGATGGCAGTTACGGTCTACAAAGGTGAAGGAGGCTTCGGAAAATCAGGCGCTAAAGATTACGAACGGAAAATCATCTTCTCCGTCGTAACGCGACTCGAGGTCCAAAAATTACGCTTCGAAGTGGAAAAAATCGATCCGACGGCCTTTATGGTGCAGCATACGATCAACGACACGAAAGGTGGAATGATCAAGAAACGTCCGCTTCATTAAATACAGAATTCAGAATGCAAAATGCACAATTGTGAATTCTGAATTATGCTTTTTGAATTGAGACCCGTTCTTCTTTTGGGACGAAGAGCAGCAGGATAAATCCGACGATGAAGAAGAACGCCACCGCCAGAACGGAGAAACGAATCGAGCCCATCAGCATTTCCATCAGACCGAAGAACAGCGTTCCGCAAACGATACCGATTTTTTCCGTAGCATCGTAGAACGAGAAGTAGCTCGCGTGGTCTTCCGTTTCAGGCAGGAATTTGGAATAAGTCGAACGAGCGATCGCCTGTACGCCTCCCATTACCAGTCCAACGGCACAAGCCAGCAGGTAGAACTGAACCGGAGTGGAGATCACGAAAGCAGCAGCACAAACGCCAATCCAGATCACGACGGAGATCATCAGTGTTTTGAGGTTCCCGATACGTCCGGACAAGCGCGACATTAGAAAAGCGCCCAAAGCTCCGAGAAGCTGAATCAAAAGAATAGCGATGATCAGTCCGCTGTCGTTGGTTTTTCCCGTTTCCGGATTCACCGGCCAGGTAATTTCTTTTTTAGCGAACAGCGTAGCCATCAGCATCACGGTTTGTACACCTGTATTGAAGAAGAAGAACGCAAACAGGTAGCGCTTGAGGCGAAACGTGCCGCGGAATTCCTGGAATACGATGCGCAGCTCGCGGAACCCTTTCCAGATATAGCCTTTTTCCTTTGCGTGAATGGATTGCGTATTCGGCAAAACGCGATACGTGAACTGGGAAAAGCCAATCCACCAGAGTCCGACAAGCACGAAAGCGTATTTGGTGTACTGACTTCCAAACCCCATGATAACCGCAAGACAAATCACCAGCAACAGCATACTACCGAGGTAGCCCATGGAAAATCCGCGGGCGGAAATGCGATCATGGAATTGCGGCTCGGCGATTTCAGGAAGGTAGGCGTTGTAAAATACGAGGCTGTTCCAGTAGCCGATGCTAGCCAGGAATAAGCTTATCAATCCGATTTCGATCCAGCCGGCTTGCAGCAGGTTGGTGAAAAAGAACAGCGACATACACGCCAGCGCGCCGAGGTAGCAGAAAAACTTCAGGAATTTCTTCTTGTTGCCCAGGTAATCGGCAATGCCGGAAAGAAACGGCGATAAAAAGGAAACCAGCAGAAAGGACGCCGACAGCACGAAGCTCATCAGAACGGAATTCGATACTTCCCAGCCGAAAAAGTTCACGGTAACGACTTCATTTGCCCCAAGCTGAAATTCGTCAGCTTTCTCCCAGGCAACGTTATGATGCTCGACTTTATAAAGTTTCGTCGTAACGGAATCGTAGAAAATCGGGAAGATCGCCGATGAGATCACCAGGTTGTAGACGGAATTCGCCCAGTCATACATGACCCAGCCTTTGATCGTGCGCTTGTCGCCCTTCTGAATATCCATAAGCAGCGTGTTCAGTTAGTAGTCGTCTTATTGCGGAACCCGGTCGCCGTCCACGTAATCCTGCAGATAGGCGAACAAAGGCGTCNNCGGGCACGTCCGATGATGTTGTCCGGATCTTCACCGAACAGGAACGGAAATACCTGGCGAATAAGCTCGTTTCCAAAATCTTCCGAAGCGTCTTTCGGCAATTCGCATGGCAGGTTGTCAACAGCCATTACAGCAATCGTATTCGCAGCCATTGCTTCTGCTTCTTCTCCTGTTGCCGGATCGTAGCCATAAACCGGATCACTGATTTTCGACGCACGAAGCGTAGAGGCGATCGGGCCGTTCACATCGCAGGAAATATCGGCAATCACAGAAGTTTTGATTCCGGAAGCTTTCAGCTCTTCTTTGGTAACGATCAACGGCGATTTACTGCTCCAGAAATGACACGCGATATACATATTGGCCGCATGCAGGTATTGAGCGAACACGGATTTATACAATTCCGGATGAGCATAGAAATTCTGCTTTTCGAAGTCGTTGCCGTCGATCCGGGCGTAGTAATCCTCCACGTCGAGGTGCGTGAATACCGGGCCGTCGAATTTTTGAGTGAGGAATTCTTCCGGGCTTACTTCCGTAATCGGCAGCAGATCGAGAATTTCACGGGCGCCATGTCCAACGCGACCAAAGCCTGTGAGTACGATTTTCGTATCCGCCGGAAGAGTGATCTTTTTCAGTTCGTCTTCCATTTCGGCACGATTTACACATTGATTCGCCGGACGCAGCTCATACAGTCCGTGCTTTTTACCATACGTGAGGAAACCGTTGTAGCAGCCAACGATTCCGGCGTAACGGCCAAAACCGATGATGCGTTTGTTCATTTTGTTCTTCAGCACTTCGTAATCGATGAGCTGAATGCGCTTGTCGAGGATCGCCTGCAACAATTTACGGTTGTAAGGCTGCTTTTTGATCGTGTGCGAGAAGAACATATATTTTTTCGACGGAATGAGGTCTTCGATGTTCACCTCTTTCACCCCGATGATCACATCGCAGTCGTTCAGATCGTCTACCACAGGAATACCCGCAGCAGCGTATTCTTCATCTGTAAATGCACGGATAGCACTCGTTTGCACGACCACATCCACATGCGGAAATTTCGTTTTTACCAGCTGGCATTGTTGGGGAGTCAGGGGAACACGCCTGTCCGGTGGAACCTTTCCTTCACGAATGACACCTAATTTTACCCGATTCATGTTTATACGATTTCGGAGCTTCCAAGCGGTCGCTCCAATAAATAATTATCAATCATTTCGCGCACACAGCCTTCTCCTCCCTTGAGGTTCAATACGATGTCCACTTTGTGTTTCACTACCTGAACGGCATCGGCCGGGCAGAACCGGACACCAACTACATCCATAACGGAAAAATCGTTGATGTCGTCTCCGATCATGGCCACTTCGTCGTGACCGATTCCCAGCTCTTTGCACCAAACATCCAGCACTTCCAGCTTGGATTTCTCACCCACGTATACGCGTTCGATCTTCAGGGTTTTGGCACGATGCATTACCATCTGGTCCGTAAACGCCGAAGAGATGATCCCGATCTTCAGACCGGCTTTCTGCGCTTCGATGATCGCACGACCGTCTTTGGCGTTGTATTTCTTGATCTGATCGCCGGATTCCGTGTAATACATGCCTGCATCGGTCATCACGCCGTCTACATCAAGGATCAGCATTTTAATCTTCGCGATTTTCGGCTTCAGGTGATCAGGAAGGAACAACGGCTTGTAGAGCAGCGTGTACAGATCCACTTCGTTTTCTTCCGCGAACGCTTCGAGGTCAAGCAGAGAAAGCTCTCCTACGCTGTCGACCTGGAAATCATTCAGCAACTGGTAAAAATCCACGCCGAATTTCGCGCACAGACCTTTGATATTTTGTTCAAGAAACTGCATTAAACAATGTTATAACCAACGGTTTGTGCAATCGGTTTAATGGATGAAAGCAAAGCTTCGAATTGTGCGTGATCGAGCTGTTGTGAAGCATCCGATTTGGCTACTTTCGGGTTCGGATGGACTTCAACGAGCAATCCGTCGACGCCCAGCGCAACGCAGGCACGGGTCAGTCCGGCAACACCGTAAGCATACCCCATCGCGTGGCTCGGGTCGAGCACAACCGGCAGATTCGTGTAATGCTTCAGCCATTCCACACCGCAAAGGTCGAGTGTGAAACGCGTTCCGGTTTCGAACGTACGGATACCGCGCTCGCACAGCAGAACGTTTTCATTTCCACCGGAAAGCACGAATTCGGCTGCCTGTACAAATTCCTGCAAAGTCGTTCCGAAACCGCGCTTGATCAGCACCGTTTTCTGTGTTTTGGCACAAGCACGCAGAATTCCCTGATCGTACATAGCTTTCGCTCCGACCTGGATCACATCCGCATGCTCGATGATTTCGTCGATGTGAGTAGCGTCACGGGCCTCGGTCACAACCGTGAATCCGAATTCCTCCCGCATTTTCGCCAGGAGTTTCAAACCTTCGAGTCCCATTCCTTGGAAGCTGTAAGGACTTGTACGTGGCTTATAACAACCTCCGCGAAGGGAAGTCAGTCCGTTGGCTTTAAGCAGCGCTGCCGACTGACGGATCTGCTCTTCCGACTCAACCGAGCACGGACCGGAGATAATCAATGTATTGCCCGTATTGCCACCGATGCTCACGTTTCCGACTTTCACGGTACGTGTTTCATTGCGGTAGCTTCTGGCTGCGAGCTGCATATCGTTCGGGAAAACCCAGTGTTCGGCTGTTTTGTCCTCGATCGACGCAGGAACTTCCTTTACGCCGGAGCCGAGTACCAGTACATTCTTTCCGTTGGAAACAAGGTGGAAGGCCTTCACATCTTCCGCAAGCTTCGCTGCTTCGGAAGCGGACACCGTATCTTTCAGATGTATGATCATAGTTCTCCCTTAATCAGGTTCACAAAGGTAATAATTCCGCGCGCTTCGCCTGCATCGTTCACCACAGGAAGATAGGAAATCGGGAAAGCAAAGGAGCGAATGAGCTTCAGCATGCCGTTTACAGTTGCTGTTTCATTCAGAACCACAGGTTGTTGGTTCATGAACTGCTCAACCTGCTGGTTGAATACTTCGGGTCCGAATTTGAGGATGGCTTTGCGCACATCGGCGTTTGACACAAGTCCTACCAGTCTTTTTTGATCCATTATGAGCGTAAATCCGAGTTTACCTTCCTCGATGGACTCCAATACGGTATGAAACGTTGCGTCGCCAAGCTGAATCGATGGAGATTCTTCGAGCGGAATCATGAAATCCTTTACTTCGAAATGAGAATCGACTTCCCGCTTCGTCAGGTCCATCAACGCATGACCGATGCTCGGCGCATTGAACAGATAGGAGCCCGAAACAGACGAGTACACGCCCATATTGCGCAGGATGAAAGAAACTTCACCGTTCACGCCACCGTCGACGTGTACGCGCTTTTGCGGATATTTTTTGCGGAAATCGCGGATCTTCTTAAAGTTCAGTGCATCGAAAACGCCGCCGCTTTGTCCCGGAATGGTCGCCATGATCAGGATAAAATCGAAGGACGCGTAATCGTCGAAAGCATTGATCGGCGTCGGTGTGATGATCGCCAGTCCTTTCTTTCCGGGAATATCGGCCGGCAATTGCAACGGCTTTTCAAGGTCCTCGAGCTGGAACGTGACGTATTCCACCGGATGCTTCCGCAAAAGGTCGAAGTATTTTTCCGGCTGCGTGGTAATGATGTGCAGATCGATCGGAATGCTGGTCCACTCACGGATCTGACGAATGTCTTCGAAAACAGACAGATCGTCGTTGCAATCAACGTGGAGCATATCCACCTTGTGATCCGCCAGATCGGCAATCGTTGCTGCCAGATCGCGTTTTTTGTCGGAATAAACGGACGCCGATATTTTCATGCGTCAAAAGTAGTAATTACCACCCGCAATTCGTTTCCCACTTATCACGGCTTTTTCAACATCCGGTTTTCAGTGAACAGTCTTCGGTCTTCAGTTTGAGTTTGAGTGTGGGTGTGAGCCTGCCTGTCGTCTGTCTACCGACAGGTAGAGCAGACAAGTGTGACGTGAAGTAACCCGCCGCGGCGGGCACTTCATGTTTTAGTGTGAGCACAGATTTTCCCAAAGAATGTTAGGCCGGCCGGCTTGCGGCTGAACGCGGCTCTACCTTTGATTTTCACGCAAATTGAATGCTTATGAAGATCATTTCAACAAAAATGCACGGAGTTCTCGACTATCCATGGGGAATTCTTCTGATCGCGTCACCTTGGCTGTTTGGCTTTACTACGGGAGGCGCGGCTATGTATATTCCCATCGTGCTGGGTATCGCGCTGCTGGTCGGTAGTGTCATGACGGATTACGAAGGCGGCCTGCTCCGTGTATTCAGCATGCGCACCCATGTGGTACTGGACATGCTCACCGGGTTGTTTCTGGCTGCGTCACCGTGGCTTTTCGGTTTCGACGAAGTGGTTTACAAGCCGCACCTCATCCTTGGTCTGATCCAGTTTTTACTGGCGATGCTTACCAGCACGCAGCCCGGTCCCGGCAAGACGATCGTAAACTATTAAACCATTATATGAAAGCACTTCTTTTCCACAAACCGAAAGATGTGCGCGTCGATACGGTTCCCGATCCGGTGATCGAAGCGCCCACCGACGCCATTATTCGTGTTACTTCGACCGCAATCTGCGGATCAGACCTGCACATTTTCAACGGTATGTTCCCGCAGCCGAAGCCGATGGTGCTCGGTCATGAATTCATGGGTGTAGTCGAAGCAGTCGGCAGCGGAGTGACCAAATTAAAAAAGAGCGATCGCGTCATTGTCCCGTTTCCCATTGCCTGCGGAAGCTGCTGGTTCTGCAACCACGGCTTTCACACCAACTGCGAGCATTCGAACGAAAAATTCTACGGTCCGGAAGGTGAGCTGGCAAAAGGAAAAGGCGGTGGTTTGTTCGGTTACACCGATTTCTACGGCGGTTACCAGGGCGGACAGGCGCAGTTCGTGCGCGTTCCTTATGCGGATATCGGTCCGCGATTGGCTCCCGAAGGCTTTACCGACGAACAGCTGCTGTTCCTCACCGATATCTTCCCTACCGGCTATGCGGCGGTTGACTGGGCGCAAATCAAAGGCGGCGAAACGGTTGCCATTTTCGGATGCGGCCCTGTCGGGTTGATGGCACAAAAAGTGGCCTGGCTTCGGGGCGCCAAAAGAGTTATTGCGCTCGATGTGGAAGAATACCGCCTGGAAATGTCGCGCCGGGTTTGCCATACGGAAACCATCAACGCAAAAGACGAGTACGCGATCGAAAAAATCCGTTCCATGACCGAAGGCCGCGGCGCCGATGTCTGCATCGATGCTGTGGGCATGGAAGCCGATCGCTCGGTGTGGGAAAAAATCGGCAACGTTTTCCAGATGGAACGCGGAACGATCAACGCGCTCCGCATGTGTTTCGATGCGGTTCGCCGGAACGGGATCGTTACGGTTGTAGGAGTTTATGGCTTGCCATACGACAATTTCCCGCTGCACCAGTTCTTCGATAAAGGCATTATTATGCGCGGCGGGCAGGTTCCCGTTCATCATTACATCGATGAGCTGGTTCAGCTGGTCACCAACGGCAGAATCGTGCTCCACGACATTGTCACACACCGGTTTCCGCTCAACGAAGCCCCCAAAGCTTACGAGCTGTTTAACGATAAAAAGGACAATTGCGTGAAAGTGATCCTCGATCCTTTCGGTTAATTCATGTTTCACACAAACGAAAAACGGACGTCTTTCGAGCGTCCGTTCTTATTTTTATTATAGGGATCAGGTGTCTCTTATTTGCGGGAACTTTTCTTACCCGAAGGACTGTCCGGGAACTGGCTCCATTGTGTTTCGCCTTCTTTGGGAACAGC
Organism: Flavobacteriales bacterium UBA5871; assembly: GCA_002432085.1. GTDB lineage: Bacteria > Bacteroidota > Bacteroidia > Flavobacteriales_D > Crocinitomicaceae > Fluviicola. The sequence continues at coordinate 31,384 of DJFN01000057.1, read as the reverse complement.
CGCTTTGATCTCGCCGCTCCGTTCGGCCGCCAGCTGTTCATTGTGTTCGCGAACGGTGTCTTCTGTGCGGTCGGTGCCCTTCGGCTCACAATCCGTGAGACCGTTTGTTTTCTCCACATGACGAAGCGGATCGTTGATGTATTGCCATTCTTCGCCCAGTTTCGAGCTTTTGCCTTCATTCCACGGTCCGCGCACTTCCGCCCCGTTCGACAAGCTGAAGTAGGTATTGCTGTGCTTCGGATCGCTTTCCAGGATTCCCGGCGGGAAATTCGGCTGAATGGTTTCAAGTGCCGCCTCGAACATCTGGAAGTGGGCTACTTCGCGCGTCATCAGGAAGCGGAGCGTTTCTTTTACATAGGGATCATCGGTATACTGCATCAGGTATTCGTAAACGATCTTGGCGCGTGATTCGGCGGCCATATCGGAACGCAGATCGACCGTCAGATCCCCGTTCGCATTCACGTAGCTTCCCGACCATGGAATGCCGTTGCTGTCGGTAACAACCGGTCCGCCACCACTCAGCACGAAGAAATGCGGATTCATCATCGCGTCGTGGATGTAAGTTTCCTTTTTCTCCGTTCCGTCGAGCAGCATGTTGATTTCTTCCGCATCGGCAGCATCTTTCAGCTCACCGTTCACACCTTTCAGCAACATCTGTATCGTTGCACCGACGATTTCCAGGTGGCTGAACTCTTCCGTGGCGATATCCATCAGCATGTCGTACTTGTCAGGATGGACCTGCTTCACGGCGAATGCTTGTACGAAATACTGCATAGCAGCCTTGAGCTCCCCGTTTCCTCCACCGAACTGCTCCAGAAGCAGTCGGGCAAACCGCGGATCGGGCGCCGAAACCCGCGCGTTAAACTGTAATTCTTTTGCGTGATAGAACATATATCAGGATTTAATTGTTACGCTTTCGTGTGCCGGAATCATTGAATCCGGGCGTAACGAAAGGTACAGCCACGCAAGGGCCCGTCCCAAGCCGGAGAAGTCATTTTTAGGGTTATTTAGGAGGAAACCGGATTGGAAGCTAGCGGTCGCCTTTCCAACCTTCAGCTACCTGATCGACGTGCTGTCTGACCTGTACTACTTCTTTCATTTGCCACAGGTCGTCGAGGATGCGCTGATAGCCGAGATCGGCGCTGTGAATGAAGTAAATCGAATAGCTGTTCTCGTTGCGCTTGTTTTTGTAGAACCGCACGATTCCCAGCTCTTTGAACTGTCGGTTCACCCAGGATTCGGGAACGCTGTCGTGGAAAACCACATCGCATTCGTTCCACATCAGGGCGGGTTTCTGATCGCCTTCACGCCAGACGTAGGGCGTCATGCGAATGGAATGCGGGCCGGCGAGCAGCTTCTTTTCCAGCAGAATGGCATAGGGATTTGTGACGACCTGTATCATCGAGCAGCCTTTTCCGATAGCAACGAACGGAATCTTCGCAGCAACGGCCACTTTTCGGATGGAATCGCAGATGCTGTCGTAAGAAGTGCCTTTCGGATTGAATTCCAGCAAATAGCGGCTGCTATCGGGAACGTAGCGCGTTCGCCAGTAGCCATCGTAATAATACGACTCGCCCGTTCCGACGAATTCTTCGTAGCGGTCTCCCCTGCTGATGACCACCCACGTTTCCATGCTCCCGAAGTCACGGGAATTGATGGTCGCTTTGAACACTTCGTTTTCCGTTCCTTTCACCGGGAAATAGGCGTATTCGGCAGAATCCACCACGGGTTTGATCGTTTCCAGTCCGGAAGGTCGCCAGAGGATCATTTCACATTGATCGGTGATCAGCTGCTTGTTTCCACGCTTCACGGTAATGCGGCATTCCTTCAGCTCGTCTTTCGGTTTTATGACCGGTTCTTTGGAAACGTTCTCAGCCGTTCTTTCATAGAAAGGGAAATTTCCCCACGTAACGACGTAGAGCTCTTTCTGCTCCGTTCCTTTCTGATAGGCGACATACAGCGATTTGGTGAACGGTCCTTCTTTGCGTACAAACACCGGACGCATTTCCAGGATTTCATCCGGCATCAGGTATTCGGGACGTTTCAACGGCTGGTATAAAACCGGTCCGTCGCTGGCATCCATGCGCGTAATGGCGACGATCTGACCGGTATTGTTCCGAACGCGGAACCGCACATTTCCCAGGGGCATTTCCGAAGTGAGCGAATCGCCCCAGTAAAAGCCTTGTTTTTTGCCTTCGAGATCGAACGTGTAAACTTTTTCATCCGGATTATAGACGGTCGTGACGTCCATTTTATAGCGGTTCTTCCCCAGCTGGGAAAAGCCCGGCAAAGACAGCAAACACCCAAGAAAAACCGGAAAAATGTACTTCATCGCACTTCTGCTTGTGCTGCAAGCTACTACATTTTGGGAATATGGTGGTGTTAAGGAGTTGTTAGCCTTCCAATCCCCGTAAAATCCCCCGGCTTCGAAAACAGGTGTTTTTACGCGATTGGAACTGTGTGTTTTAGGATACTTTCGATTGGTCTAAACATTACTACATATGAAAAAAAGTATCCTACCGCTATTCCTTGGAGGAAGTGTCATCATCGCACTGTCGCTGGTTACCCGTTGTGGCTCTGATCCGGAAACGGCAGCCAACTCCGACAGCACTTCACCCGATTCGCTCTGTTTCGCAGACCCAAGCTGGTTTCCTCACACGCAGACGCCGGCACCTGCCGAAGGCGACGGAAGTCCGTTCGACACGTCCAGCACCACCAACCAAATCTTTCACCAATGGTCGTGGCAGAAATTCCTGTGGCTCACCAAGCCCGATAAAGGCGGCAATCCGCTGTTCCTGAATCAGGACATCGTTCGCCAGGTAACGTCCGATATGCAGCTCGTGACGATTCCGACCGGAACATTGCTGAAAATACAGGATGTGAACCAAGCCGGTTCCAAGCAGGCCATTCTGCAAACCAATCCGCAATACAACAAGGAAGGGAAAAGCGAAACGGTTTACTATTCCATTCACATGAATCACCTCATGTACAGCGAGGCGAAGAAATACGCAGCGCTGATCCATGCGGGAAAACTGCCTGACGCAGCCCAGAAGTCCTTTCCGGTCGGCTCATTCGAGCTGAAAGTGGCCTGGGTACCCGTGACTGCGATTCCTGCCGATAAACAGAAGCTGTATTACACAGCCATGGCCTCGCTTTCGACCGACGGCGGCAAAACGTTTAAGAACACCCAAATGGCGCTGATCGGCATGCACGTGGTTGGCGTAGTGAAAAATCACCCTGAATTCATCTGGGCGACCTTCGAACACGATGAGCTTGGTCCGAACTACAACTGGAAAGACATGAAAGTCAGCAACACCGACGAAAAGCTGCTTTGCAAGAAAGCCTCGAGTCCGACCATCGACGGAATTATCTACGACACGTCCACGAAGCTCGGGAAAATCCAGCACATGGTATTCGACCTCTTCCAATACGGTGTGCCACGTAGCAATGGCGGTGATTTTATGGCCAACACTTCGCAATCGGAGCCTGTCAATTTCCAGAATATCGACGGGATCAACAAGTGCGTGAAATCGCAGCTGGATGACGTCTGGAAGAATTACTTCTACAACGGATCGATCTGGCTGAATATGGACGGAACGGATGCAGCGCGTCAGGCATTCATCATCGACAGCCTGGGCGGCAACATCGGCAATGCGACGAAAGGCAGCTATGCCCGTGGAAGCCTGAACTGCGCCAATATCACGATGGAAACCTTTACGCAGACATTCGAGAGCGATATCAGCGGAATCAACGTCAATACGCTGGCGAACTGCTTCTCGTGCCACAGTGGACAAGCATTCGATACGACCATGCCACCGGCTTCACCGCTTTATCTGAGCCATACGTTCCAGGATTATGTGACATCGCTGCGAAACAACAATTCGAAAGCGAGGGCAGAAAGCATCAAGCTCCTCTTCGAGCGACGCCTGCAGATGCGCATGGAGAAAAAATAGCCTGCATCATCTATTAACGACACGATCCCCGCAATTTGCCCGCGGGGATCGTTGTTTTTCAGGTAAAAACATCCGTCGTGCAAAACCGTTATTTTCACCTGTGACAGCACACTTAAAAGCTGCTATACTTGTTCTGCGAAAGTCGCAACCGGTATCCGGACACTATCACAAAAACCATACAGACCATGGACATCCAACTGAATTTCATCAATCAATCCAACGATCAGAACAACAGTCAGATCGTTATTTTCCAGAAAAACGTGGCCACATCTTTCGACGAAGTTGCCGTTGCCTGGAAAGTGATCCAGAACTGCGGACAAGGCGAAAACCATCCGTTCGTTTACAGCCTGCAGACCGGTGTTTCTGCCGGCGATCCTTACGGCAATTTTTCCCAACCGCTGCCATCGACCGAAGGAAGCCGTTTCGATATGGTCCTGACGCCATCCGGCGATCAGTTGCGCCCCAGCAATCAGCAAGCCACCGCGTCTAACGAGATTGAAGTTTACAACGGTCTGGACAAAGGAGCGATCAGCGCCTATGTTCACCGCTCCGGCTCGGTTTGTGCCGTAAAAACCGGCATTGCCCCGGGTCAGAAAGCCATATTCGAGTTCAAGCCAACGATCTGGGTCGGCGTCGTTTCCCAGGTACAGGAAGGCGAAGTAATGGACAGCGCCATTATTTCCCAGGTCAATACAGAAATCAGCCTGCTCGGCATCACCAAAGCCAACATCATCATGACCGGCGGCGGCGTGGGCTCAACGGCAACACCTTTCAAGTTCTCGCTGGAGAATGTCGAGATGGCCTAATTATCAAACATGCTACACAGAAGGGGTCGCTCGGAAGGGCGGCCTTTTTTGGTGGAGGTTACCGATCAAAAATGTACAACGTGGTATCCTGCATGTGAACCAGAATAGTTTCGTTTACTTGCCTTACACTTGCTATTCCACCGTCAGATAACTCAAATTCAAAGGTTCCTGCTATATGCTTTTGCTGTAAATCCGCGGCTCCTATTTTTGCCCGGATATCTCCCAAGGTCTGCGTAAAATAGACCGTTTCGCTAGTTGCAACGCACCTGTGATCTGAAATGCTGATAAAACCGCTGGTTCTTACCTGCTGATCTGCTTGCCATTCCCCAAGCTGATCAGTGAACGGATCAATCGTGCAAAATATGTTCTCAAACCGGGAAGTATAGATTCTGCGATCATCACTCGCCATAAAACCGAAACAATCCGGATAAAACTGCAACTGCTTGCCTGTTGTAATATCAAAGCAATATACGCCACCTGTATTTTCTCCACTGAGCATAAGGTATAGCTTATTGTCAAATCGCAAAAGATCAGGATAGCACACCAATGATTGTACATCCAGATACGTTTGCAGATCCAGCCTCCAAAGCTCGGTTCCGTTGTTGTCATCACAGGCTATCATTGTATGTTCCCAGGGCAGGTACAATAAAATAATATCCTTGTATCGAAGAACTTTGTACAGATTTACGTTTTCGATTTGCCAGCAGGTTGATCCCGTTGTGTCTATTTTTCGAAGAAAAGGTATGCCTTTTTCATTTTCAGAGCGGAGCCAAGCAGCATCCGAAGAAATTTCAAGTAATTGTTTCGGGCCGGGAAAAAGCGGAATTTTCTTCAAAATATTTCCCGAAAGCGCATCGATCAATTGTAAACTATCCTTGTCTCTTATACAAATTTCTTCGCCGACAATTCGTTCGATCACAAAAGGAGTATCGAGTGTAACAAGCTCACTTCTCTTGTTTCCGGTCTCCAAGTGACAAAGAGTTGTTCCTGATTTGTATATAATACCATGCTTAGCGGCAACGAAATCAATCGGGATGCCCGCATATTTTTCCCTGAATTGCAGCATTATCTGAATATCGTCGTGTAATTATTGTCTACGAAGGTATCAATTTGCGAATCTGACACGCCATTCAGCACATCTATTCCGGGGAAAAAGAGTGCTTTTTTACCATTATCCAAAGCATCAATGGAGGTTTTGTTGGCTTTCATCCATAGCTTGAGCTTATCGGGCGTGAATTCGGTGTTGGTCATTCGCCATTGAATCTCACTGAGAGTCGCTGCGTTGAAAAGATCCCGTTCTATGAACTGCTCCTTGATTGTGCTGCTGGTGATACTCCCGGGACCGCTTTTATACTCGATCTTAAGGTTCGGAGGTACACAGTTACCACAAAACACATCAATACTGGAAATCGTACTACGCGCGTTTGCTACCGAGAACTCAAACTGGAGTGTTTTCCCGTTAAAGCTTGCGGCATTTACTTTCAGATCCTGTATAATCCAATGCACACCTTGTCTGTAGTTCATATTATTCCCGGTAAGGATACCGATAGTGGCCTGGAAATTTTCTATCGTAATATTCTGCTGGGCAATGTTTTTCGCGAAATCATCCAGATCGTTCATCATCTGTGCGTAGCTGGCATTCGTATAGCCGTTTACTTTAGCCAGCAGCTCATCTGTGAAGCCAAGCAGCTTCAGCGTATTGTTTTTCCGTGCTTTGGAAAAAGCCAAAAGGGAGGCTGCATCCTTACACAGGTCAGTATGGAAACGTCCCAGCATCCTCCAATCTGAAATGAGAATAGTACCTGCTACAAATTCTGCCCTCGCTGCACTTCCCGGAGGGAAATGCTGAAGGAATTTCTCGATATCTGCACCGTTTGTGCCGAGATCTCTTTTAATGATCTCAAAAAGCGCGTTATCGGACAGCTTTAGTTGCTGCAACTTCTGAATAGCGTCATGCGAAATGCCTTTAATCGTTTTGTACCAGTTACAATCATTGTGAACAACTGCCTGGTCGTAGCCCACCACATAAGTATGTGTATTGGCAACTTCGAAATTATAGACATCTGCAACGGAATCAATAATCTGGCTGCTGGTTACAGTTGCGATACCTGTCGCAAGGAACAGCGCTGCGCCTTTGTTCAGCATTCTTGCAGGCACCCATTCTTTGGCGGCGGAATAGAATAAGTGATCAGTCGTTGCATATAGTGTATCCCTGCCAACAACCAGCCGGACAAGCTTATCCGTCGCTTTACGGAAAACGCTCGTTACTTTTGAGTGCTCAAATGTCTGAGTGTTCTCGTTGAAAGACATCACCTCATCTCCCTCACCAATCTTTTCAATGGGAACAAAGCCCTTATCTGTTTTTACAGGAGTTCCAGCTGTAAAACATGCTCCTTCAATCAAACAGAAATACTCGCCGGCGGTGTTTTTAACGACCATCATAGGTTGTTTAGGATATGGAAAGCCATTGTTATAAAAGGTCATCTCCGGAAAAAACTTAACGGCCGCTGCATCCGGTACAGCTCCGGTTGTCAGTGGAATATTCAGCACGTTTGTTGTTTCATCAAAGGATGCGATGACTTTATTTCCAAGTTTGATATTGAATCCTTCCATTTTACCGCCTAACGACATCAGGGAATTGGCGGCGTCTCTGTAATCAGGATGAATTGCCGACCAGTTAGGGCCGCTGCTACCTACTCTGAATAAGTTAATCCAATCGCCGTCTACTTCGTTTTTCAGCGCCTGAAGAGCATCCCAATCATTTCCACTGGTGATCCCCGATCTACGGAGGTCGTCCTCGTATTTTTTCAGAATAGCATAGGCTGAGACTTTATTATTGATATCAGAGGAATGCATCAATGTTTTAATCGCCGATTCTCCTATACCATTTACTATCGGTTGTCCGTTAACATCCAGTCGAAGCTTGTCCACCAGTGTTCTCATCTTCACCGGCTCGGCAAGCGGAATCTGGTCCACTAAAGCATTGATTGATTTTTTCGTTTTGAATCCCTGATAAATATCGTGTACCGAAAATCCGATACTTGCAACACTGAATACATCATTGAAAAAAGACAATGTCTGATTTTCTCCACCAGTCATATTATTGGCAATATTCAACGCTCCACTGGTTACGTCTACCAGCGCGACCAGTCCTCTTAGTGTACGCAATCCGGCCATTGCAGGGCCGAGTCCTGCGGCTATCGTAGCAAGATCTACGAGTGCTTCTACACCGTCCATGATTTTCTTAGTGGTCGCCTCGTCGTCCATATAATTCAGCACAAAAGCCGGATAAACTCCATTTACTTTCCCTGCTGTTTCGGGAGACAAGTCAACGAAGGTGATATCTTCGGTTTTGCTCTGGATCATTATCAGATCGAATGCTTCGATTGAGCGTTCGGCCTGAATGACTTCGAAGCTGTTTTGTATCGCTCCGACAACAGGAAACAGAGCACCTCCCTGCATTTCATATTTATAGGAGGAGAATTTTACTTTGGCGATACCGCCTACAACCTCTATTTCACTATAGGTTTCGAATGTAGGCTCTGCCCATGGGTTGAAAGCGGTTTTGACTTCCGTCCAAAAGCCGGTATGATAATACGGAACAATATATTTGTCCGGATTCATGTCCGTCATGATCCGTGTGTTCAGTTCACTAATCCGGTTCTCATCCGATAATGCTATACGCGTTAAATGGATAACCATTTCGGTATATTGCTCTCCTATTCCAACGTTGTGCACACTGCTGGAGATAAAGTCTGTGAGATTTACCAGGTCATTGCCGTCCAGTGAAAAATTGGTTTCATTCTGAACCGTATTCAGGAAAACACCGGCATCCTGAGCTGTAACTCCTTTTAACAGCTTCACCAATGCATCTTCCCATTCAGCCGTAAACCAATTGTCCGTTGACGTAAGTATCCGAATGGCATCCTGTTTCTTTTGCGGTGGCTGAAGCTCCAATGTATGAGTCGGGGTGACATTGAGCGCAATCCTCAACATATTGATATAAGCCTCCTTGTGCTCGTCGGAGCTAAACTGCTCGAACTTCGCAACGCTGAAATCATCCCAGAAGGCGCGTATGGCAATTTCAATATTGGATTTGAAGTAATGGTAGCGCGGAATAAAGACTTTACGGTAAAACTGCGGGCGATCTGTTTTGAACATATCCAGCGGCTTTCCACCAAACTCCGAATTATATTCATTGTTTTCCATCAATTCATCGAAACCGGAATTGAGACCGATTCCAGTCGTCGCTTCCAATAACGCTTCCATTCCGTACTCGAACACCCCTTCTTCGTCCCATCGGAACAATTTGTCTTTGGCTGAAAACAGGTAGAGAATTTCAGGTTCCAGGCTACAAATGTCCAGTACCTGTATATGTGCGCCATACAGGTATTTCTTTGATTCGGAAAGCCGATGATTAGCTAGTGTATTCCGGAGGTGAGTATAACGGAGGCGTTGCTCATTGCTCAGATTCCTGATATTCGTATACGATTTATAGTGTTGATTATCTTTCTGAATAGTTTGAAACGGAAGCACGGGAAAGGACATTCCTCCACGGAAAACTTCCATTTGACCTGCAGCATACCTGCTACCATAATCCATCAATGTTGGCATTTCGGATCGCCAGAACTGTATGGAATACCCTTCGAGGACCAGGAAGCAGGCTGTCAACTTTACAGAATCAGGAAGTGTTTCACGATAACTGTCGACATATGCTACACCATCGGATTTATAGCCTGAAAAACCAAATTGCGTGTCCTCATTCTGGATCACGTCCATAGTCGCAGGGAAGTAAGTCAGATCAGCCTCATAACGCTTGCCATCGTATACAAACGATGTTAAAACACCAATGGGAACTGAATACTGTCCAAAGTATTCGGATACGTATTTGAAATAAAATTCCGTTAGCTTGGCCGCTTCGAAACTGATAATTTCTCCACCGGGAGTGATAAAGCTTACTGATTTTTTATCGTTATTTAATAGCTCTTTGTCTATTTTACCGTCCTGAAGATTGTGTCCTACCGATCCCGCACCGTCTTCATCGTCACCGGCGTTCCAGCTCACAAATCCCGGATCATCAATTGCTTTCCACTGATGCAGGTAGAGTTCGAGTGGATTGCTGACATAATCCATCACATTCGCGGTTTGTCTGTATACGCTTAATCCAAGCTCTTCTTCCGCAAAAATGTGGCGCAGGTGGAATACACCATGTCCTAATTCATGTGCGGTCACCGGCGCCATCGGAGTTGAGGGTGCCGACTGTGCAAAAATGAATCCGATGTTGCGTGCCCTGGGCATATAGCCATCGATTTCAGCGGTTGTGAGTCCATATACCAGATAGTATTCATCGCTTTCATAATCCGGCAAATCTTTAACACCACCAACATAATCGCGCAAATCAGGCGGGTAGTTCGACAACAAACCGCTGCTTTCGATCTCGATAGATGTTGGCCAGTCGGAATCCGGCAAAAGGGTTTTGACGCTGATATCGAAGGTAACGCCAACCGGATCGTAGACTTTTTTCAACCCGGCCGCAATTTCTGCTTGTCGTGATGCATCGAGGTTATAGCCATTCACAGCGATGAGGTTCAGCTTGATCGTCTGCGGCTCGAACACATACACCATAAAGAAACCGACGGTGTACGTGATGCTGTCGACCGGGCTTTCGTATTTCACCACCACTTCGATCGGATTGCCCGGAGGCAGGTCTTTCGGTAGCTTCAGCTTGATGGTGTCGTTGGTGCTCGACGGTTCGATCGGTATGACCTGGTCGTTGTAAACCGTTCGGAAGGAAATATTCTGCTTTTTGAACAGCGCTTCGTGCTTGTCGATCGCAATGGCTATCGGTTCATCCGAGCTGCCGTTCGCTGCCATGAATTTTGCCGGTGCGTACCAATCACTTTCGGTATGCAGGTCATAGGCTTTGGCATAATGTGATTCGAGTAAGTCGTATTGCTTGCGATCAAGGTCATATTTCGAGCCGGTCGTATTGAAAAGCGCAATAGACAGCGGCTTGGTGTTGATCTCCGTTGTTGCGTAATCCGGCTGATCACCACAGGCTGACGGAACGACACGCAGACAGTTTCCGATGTATTCGAGTCCGTCCTCCAACGCCGTTTCGAACAGGCTCGTACTTTCAATCGTGTAATTAACTCCGGCAAACGGTGCGTTGAGCCTGGCTAAAATGGAATCCTTGTCGTGACCGACGAACTTACAATGCAGCTCTTCGCTGTGAACGAGCGTGAAGGGAGAATTCGGATCGTTGCTGTCAAAATACAAACGGATCGTTCCTTCGTCGTCGCCTTCAATCAGGAAGCGAATGATCTTCTGCAAAGCGCGCTCGAAGCCGGTGATCGTATTCTCCGTCTGCCCGTTCATATCCGGAAGGATCATCACGCGCACATTGTGCTCTTCCCGGAAATCCTGGGTTTTCAGGAGAATCGTCGGATTCAGGTATACTTTCTTGACGAATTGCAGGAAGTAATCCGAACCGAGCGCAACCGTCGTGCTATCCTGCGAATAGCCGGTGAAGCTAACCGCTACGACCAAAAAAAGCGTTGCAAATACTGATTTCAACATTGCATAAGGTTTTTAGTAGTTGTCGGGATTGATCGTGAAGGACTTCCGGTTGGCCTGGTACCATTTCCGCGCAGTATTGAGCGCTTCTTCGTAGTCGCCGCTCAGCTCGCCCGACGGATCCAGTTTCACCGGGAAGTCAATGATTTCTTCAGCGATCTGTTCCATGATCCGGTAAGAGCACAGCACGCGGTCTTCTGAATCGTTATTGGCGGAAAGACATGCCGGCAGCTCGTTGTAGAGCTCGTTCAGCAGATAGGTATACACCGCTGGATGATGCGTATAAATGAGATCGGGCAATAAATCCGTCACCAGGTTGTCGTTGACGGTCCGCGCCGACAATTCCGTCATGAATTCTTCAACGGCCGTTCTATCGTTCAGACGAACCAGTGCCAGCTTCACTTTGTATTTGTCTTTTTTCGAGATCGAAGTGTAGTGCTCGAGGTTTTTCAGAAAGCTGACATCGTTCGGATTGCCGACAAAGCCCAGCAACAGGATTGCTTCTCCCCTGTTGTCTTTCTGCTCGGAAATATACGTCATCAGGTCTTCCTTGGCACTTTGACTGAAATTTGCCCTGTCGAACTGCTGCATGACTTTCAGTGCCGACGCAGCTACCGTGGACGACGGACGAAAAAGAATTTCCGTCAGCGAACGCACGTATGATTCACGAACAACCGGATCGGTCGTTTTCCGTTCGAGCTGCTTGATCAGGTAAACGGTTCCTTTATGATCGGTGATCGTCGTGTCTATTGCCGAAGCATAAATCGCCGCCGCCACTTCTTTTGGATTCGGATGACCGCTGAGTACTTTCAGTGACTCCGTATCCTGCTTCGTCCGATAGGTATCGAGCGTGGTTTTTAAAGACTGCTGCGTCCATGCCGAACCGATGCCGGCAAGCATAACCAATGCGCAAAAAGTATGTTTGATCCGTTGCATATTCATCAGGAATTATCGGCTCTGTTTCCGAGATCGTAGTTCACATTCAGACTGAGCGAGCAATCGATTCCAAGTACGGTAACCGTTCCGCTCAAGCCACCATTGATATTTCCCTCCGGCGAGGCTTTGTAGTGGACATGACCGGCCAGCGCGATCCCGGCAACGGTAAAGTGACCACTCTTGATACTGGATTCGTAATCGACTCCGATAGAGGCGCCGGCTTCGAGGTAAACATAAGCTTCGTTCAGTCGGAAGGTCGGCTCAAACTGCAGGTCGACATAAGCATCCAGGTAAATATAGAAATCGGCTGTTCCACGCACTTTGACGACATCAAAATCCAGCCACGGCGATTTGGCAGCGATATCGATATTGAGCGTTAAGCCTGCTTTGAATCCGGTATTCTGGGCTTCGACATAGGAAGTGATCGAAAGCCAGTCTTTGCAAAGCAGTTCCGCATACATACGCTCGCTCGGGGTTCCGGCGCTGACATACCACGTTCCATTGAGTCCGTCGAATTTGAACTTGATCTGTCCGCCCGCACAGAATACCGGCGCCGTATTGAAGATCACGCTGATATCGCCTTTGAAGGTCTTGATCGCGCTGTAATAACCCATCGTACCGGTGGCTGTCGCAATCGAAGGCAACGGAGCTCCACTGCCCAAGTTCCCGATATTGGCTTTGGTGTACATTTCCATAGCCCAGGCGCCTTCGTTGATGATAACTTCGAGCTGCATGTAGAGCTTCACGAACTTACCGTTGCCCGGCACATCCATGAAGTCGAAACCTACGCCGAGGCCAAGCTTGTTGAGTCGGCAAGGCACCGGAGTTGCGGTCGGTGAAGCTTTCTGCATATGATGATAGGCAAAGCCTTCAACGCCGGTCAGGTAAAGCGGAATCGGCGATAATGGCACCTGTAGTCCACTCACACCAAGGCTTGCAAACCAGTAGCTGTACTTGGTCGTATCGGCAGTTGCAGCGGCAAGAGACGCTTCGTATTCGGCAACAGCCGCCGGATCAGTCGTATCGATCGGCGGAATGAAGTTCGGCGGCAGCGGAGCAGAATAGCTCGTTTTACCAGTAATGAAGAGCGCAGAAATTGCCACGTCTTTCAGCTTTTCCGGCTTGAGCAGACGCACATCGACCTGGGCACGCCAGTGATCGCCGTAAATCGGATCGTCTTTGGTGTGTTTCAATTGACCTCGAACCTCGCATGCTGATGTTTTGATCGAGATATTCGTCGGGTCGAACTGCACAATGCCCGACAGGTCGCCGCTTTGCAGTTTTTCGCCGAGATTGCTGAAATCGAATTGTACGTTGTTCAGAAGCGATGAGAAAGCTTCTCCGCCAAAAGAGTTCAGCGCGTTGCCCAGGAGCTCGCTCACGGCCGTATTGATTCCGTTGGAAACCGCACTGCTGAGAATGTCATCCAGGACCTGGTCCCAATCGACGCCGTTCAGCGCATCATCGACAAGACTTTCCGCCGTTTTGATGATATTCTGCAAGCTCACGCTTCTGATACCCGAAACGAGCGTATCGCCGATGTTTTCAAACAGCTCTTCGCCATTTTCGACGATGTGATTGAGGTTGATCGATGCATTCGTGCCGTTTTCGATGAGCTCCATTCCCATGTAGCGGATTTCAGCTGCGATGTAATCCGTCACCTGCTTCACCAGCGCCAGCTCGATAAAGTCGGTGATCTTGCTGGTAATGTTCGTTTCCACGGAATTCGTTACCGAGCCCGTGAGCTGTGTTTTAAGCGATTGCTTGGTATCGTTGAGAATGTTCGTTAGCAAGGCCCTCGCCGTTTCATCTTCGACCGAAGCCATGATCTGACCGGAAATCTTATCGAACACCTTCGTGAGCGCCGTATTGATCTTATCGTTGATCGGATCGGTGATGTTGTCTTCGACAAGGTCGCGGAATTTGCCCGTGGCTTTCTGTGTCGCGTTGGTGATCGGTTGCGTGGCGCGCCGTATGAGATCTTCCAGCGCCGACTCCATGATATCCTGGAGATATTCCTTCGGATCTTTGTTCACGGCACCTTTCACGGCATCTGAATTCAAGGCCTGTTTGGCTACAGTGATGTAATCAGCCGCTTTTTCCGCTTTGGACGAATCGATGAATTGCACGAAGATCTCGGCGATCTCGATGATACGTTGCAGCTGCAAGTACGTTCCTTCGGAGATCAGCACATTGGGATTGTCGTTACCGAGGCTTAGCGTATCGCTCGGATCAATGCCGAGGCTGTCGCTGAAAAACGACAGGTCGTTCGTCAGGTTGGTCGCATTGGCAACCGTTGCTTGCGAAACCGTCGTGTCGGTCTGGTTGTTGAAGCCCGGCAGCATACCACCGGGATCGGTTCCCGAACCGCTAAACGTTCCCGAAAGCAGCGGATTCAGGTACATCGAATAAGCGTTCACCACCGGTGCACCATCGTCGCCCGAAATGTTTTCCGCCATGTTCATTTTGGCCGAAATACCGAAAGCGTAGGCATTGCGATCGCGACCACAGCCAACGTAATCGATCACCATCGCGTAATCGCCACTGTTCCCTACGATCTGATCGTTGAGCGCGGCAGCACCGTTCGGAATTTCGAAACCGATGTTGCCGTTCCCCCAGGCGCACAGGCTCTGAAGGTTTTGCAAGGTGGCGTTGAAATGCGGCCAGGAAGCGTCGAGGTCCATTTCGATGTGGTTGTTCGATTTGAAGACCGCGCGGGTGATTTTCATGTTCACGCGTTCTTCATCGCTACCACCGGCGTTGAAGACGAACTGCTGATTCACCAGCGATTCATCGATGTTTCCGAGCTCAAATCCGAAGGAAGTAAGCGGAACGGTATAAGCAAACAAACGCGCCGTATCGATGAACGGAATCTGGATAAAGCCTTCCACTTTTCCGGTATGGAAGAAGTTCTCGCGAATATCGATATGCAGTCGCGCTTCCGTAGACGGGAACGTATTGAATTTCAATGAATCGGAAGCATTGAACAATACCGCGCATCGAAAGTTCAATCCCGTTTCGTCGATATAAGCAATGGTAGAATCCGTTGCCGTGTTGCTTAGCAGCGCCCCGAATGTGTGGTCCGAAGTCAGCTGATTCGTTTCTTCCGCGTCATCTTCCGGAATGACCAGTCGCGCGGTTTGATAATACACACCTTTCCAGCTCGAATCCTGGCTTCTGTCGCCGGGTGAAAGCTTTTCCGACAAATCGATGAAGTAATGCTCGCCGCGCAGCCCGAAGTTGGCATTTTCGAGGAAGTCGATCTGCTCAGGACGATAAACCAGTCCTTGCTCTTCCATGAAATTCACCTGTTTCTGATTGCGGAACGGCACCAGCACCGTGGTTTTCTCGAGATCTTCAACCGCTGTCGGAAGCTCCGTGAATCCTTCGAGCGAGAATTCGTATTTGCTCTGGTAAATGACCACGGTCGTCGTGTATTCGATCTTCAGGTTGAAGCCATACGGTTCCAGCAGCGGAATGTTGTAGTTGTTTTCCAGCTCGATCGGATCTTCATAAGCCAGCTGAAAAGTGTGGTTCTGCAGGAGCATTTTCACATATTCCGTGCGAATAACCGGCGGATAAGATGTCGCTGCAACCACGGGAACACGCCATGAGCAATGTCCACCGAGACGCAGGTTGTCTTTGTCGATGTAGATCTTGTCCGGCTGGAAGCTCATCAGACCGTTGTCTTCGACCGTTTTCGGATCGAGGTCGTATTTGCTGATCGTGATGTTGTCCTCGATGTAGCCGGCGGTCATGATCCAGAGATTGTTCCCGGCCGAAGCAATTTTCACGTCGTGGAAGGAAAATTCGGGCCTTTCGGTCGTTCCGTTCTTCAGCTTCGTGCGTCCGGTACCCGAAATGGTGTAATTCACCGTATCGAACGATGTCAGCTGCGTGATCTCGATGAGAAAGTTCGCTGCGTAGAACTCGTCGAGGTACGGCGGACCGGTAAAAGTCGAAACAGGGCTCGTCGCAATCGTCTGACTGCCGCTACGGCCTTTCACCTGCCAGGCATACGGCTGCATTTTCTCGAATTGGTTCAGGACATTGTTCGGCATCACGTAATCCACCGTTGCATTTTCCGTAGGCGGAATGGTGTATTCGTCAAAAGCCGGATTTTCGACCAGCGCCTGTTCGGGCGTTTGTCCGGGCTCGATCTTTGCCACTTTGTAATCGTAGGTTACATATTGGTCGTTCAGCGCGTTCGAAGGTCGTTTCCAGGAAAACAAACCGGGGTCGCTCAACCTAAACTGGTAAGAGCTGTCCGGACGCGTGAGCTCGATCGTTCCGCCTTCCGGGTAGCCATAGTAAAACCAGCACGGCGCTGAAAAACCGTTATTCTTGATCTGCGAGCGCTCGTAGTTTTCGATCGCCTGAACATTGAATACGTAACGTTTGCCAACTTCCAGCACGGGCTCGGTAATGCCGTAATTGAACGTATACATATTGAGTAGCTGCGATTGCCAGACGAGCAACGCCTGGTTGTTCATGATCGCATTCTGTGGATTCGACGTATTGCTGGTGACTTCGTAAAGGTTGATCTGGTAGTTCAGATTTCCCATGTCGACCAGCGAGTTGGAATTGGTCAGCATCCAGTTGAACAGGAAGTTCGGCGGATTGATCTGGCTGATCACGCTACCGCAAACCGGGTTGATGATCTGTGGCGGATCGCTCAGCGCCAATTGCATCTGAATACAGGATTCCTGCGAAAGCACTACGTTCTGGTCGTAATCGATGATGGTAAAGCAAACCGTGTAAAGTCCTTCCGGCAAACGGCCGTTTCCTTCGATCGACTGACGCGTAACAGCGCCTCCGAATGTCAATGCGTTGAAGTCGAACGTCGGTGCCAGGTCAGCGCCGATCAGCTCCGTCGGTGTTCCCGAAAACAACGTGATCGGTGTCAGCGGACGAATTCCCGGCGTAGAAATGATGTTGACGCCCGGCCCGGTAATCCGGACTTTCAGGTACACATCCCGGCTCGGCGTTGTAAGGTCATTCAGCTGTAACTGAACCCGTAATTTGGGGTTCATGGCCGCGTAGAAATCGTCGAAATAGATCGAACAAGGCCCCATTTGCGACGGAAAAGCCGCCGTCGGGTAAACCTGCGCGGATGCTTTCGGAACGACCGAAAACAGCGTAAGAATGACCAGAAGTGAACGAATATACCTCATCACTGCATGTTTCTGATTAGTAACAGATCGCCTTTGTACACTTTCGAAGCGTCGGAAAAGGTGATCACATAGTAGTAAGTGCCGTCCGGAAGAATTTCGCCTGTCTTGTTGCGGCCGTCCCAGGTACTGGCATAGGATTTTGCAGAATAAACTTCGTTGCCGAGCTCGTTGAAAATCACCACGGCATTCGTTGGATAGGTTTCTGAATTCTGAACGATCCACGTATCATTTTTACCGTTTCCGTCAGGCGTCAGAATATTGTAAGGAACCAGTCTGAAGCTGTCGTCGACCGTGATCAGGACCGTGTCTTCGCCTAAACAGCCGTGCTGGTCCACTCCCACCACGATGTATTCCTGCGTTGCTTCCGGACTGGCGATCGGATCGGCGATCTGCGGATTGTCCAGTCCTGTAGACGGCGACCATGTGTAAGCTATAGCTCCGGTGGCCAGCAGCGGATGATCGTAGCCTTTATCGATCGTTGCATCGGCGCCCGCATTTACAACCGGCGGCGCGTATACCTGCACGTATTTCTGAATGGAGTCGGAACAGCCCTGGTCGGAAGTGATCACGAGCTTTACGAGGTAATTGCCGTATTCGTCGTAGGTATGATTCGGTGCAAACAAGTCCGATGATTGAGTGTCGCCGAAATCCCAGTCGGAAGTATAAACACCGAGGTTCAGGATCGACGTATTCACGAAAGCCATTTCTTCGCCCAGGCACACATTGTTCGCTGAAAAGTTCGCGATCGGCGCTTCGTAAACGCTCACTACAGCCGTTGCCGTGTCGGAGCATCCGTTCGAGGAAGTGGCGATCAGCATCACGTTGTAATCACCTTCGTTGAGGTAAGTCTTATCCGGCGCGCTGAGCGTACTGTTCGTGTTGTCCCCGAAATCCCAGAGCACGTTGCTGATCGAGCCGAAACCAACCGTCGATGTTTCCTGAAAATGCGTCGTGAAGCCGTAACAGACGTTATCGAAATCAAACGAAGCCTGTGGCTGATCGTAGACCGTATACGGCTGAATCAGTGTGTCGCGGCAACCCATATCGGAAATCACGATAAGCTGAGCATTGAAGGTTCCAGCATCGCTGAAAACAGGATCCGGATCGAACGCAGTGCTGGTTTGCACACCGCCGAAATCCCATTCGTATTGCAGTGATCCGTTCGCGATCTGGGAATAGTTGTCCAGCTCGCAAACGACATTCACACAGGCATTGGCCGTTGAAAAGTTGGCCGTCGGAACCGGGTAAACCACGAGGTTTTTCGCCAGCGTAGCCACACAACCCGAATCGCTGATGACCTGGAATGTCGTCTGATACGTTCCGAATCCGCTGAAAACGTGCTGTGGATCGGCAATCGTGTCGGTATTTCCGTCTCCGAATTGCCAGTTATAGGTCGGATTGATTGCATTGGATACAGCGGAAACATAATACGCCGTATCGCCGAGGCAGGTGTTGTTGACCGTGAAATCGATCACCGGCATCGGATGAACGACAACGGTATGACTGACCGTATCGGCGCACAGGTAAGCGCTGGTTACGACCAGCTGTGTGATGTAAGAGTCCGAACCCGCATACGTATGTTGCGGATGTGTGAGCGAAGACGTGTTGCTGTCGCCGAATGACCACGTATTTGTCGTTGTTCCGTAATCGATCTGGGAAAGATTCTGGTAAACGGTTGCCGTTCCTTCACAGCCGTTTTCCGTAGCAAAAGCCGCCACCGGTGTAGGACGAACGCTCACCATCTGAACAATCGAATCCGAGCAGCCGAAGTTACTCGTAACCCGAAGCTGGATCGGAGCATCACCCGGCTGGACCAATTGNNCATAAGTTGTCACCATTCCTTCCTGGAGCTGCGAGCTGTTGAGGAAATTCACCAGGTCGCCGCTGCAAACGGTATCGTTCAGGATCAGGAAATCAGCCTCCGGACGAGCGTTTACATGAATCGTATGCGTCACCGAATCCGTACAGCCATTCGGATCTGTAGCCATCAAGCGAACGTCGTAATCGCCCCAGTTGACATAGCTGTGCGAAGGCTGCCCCGTCGTTGAGCTGCTGTTATCGCCGAAATCCCAGTTGTAGACATGCGAGCCAGGCGTTGTGTTCACAAAAGCCAGCGGCAGGTCTTCGCAAACCGGTGAAAAGCTGAATTGTACGGCCGGAAGTCCATGAACCGTTACCTGGAAAGTCGGCGTTGCAGCTGACGGCCNNTTCCGAGCGGAGCCCATGAGCCGCCGCCGTTGGAAGAAACTTCCCAATCCGTAATTGTTCCGGAACGGTTCACGCTGTTCAGCACAATGGATTCGTTCGCACAGATCGTCGCGTCTCCCGTAAGGTTTCCAGCTTGTGTCACCGGTGAAACGTGTACTTTATAAATCGGGGTCCAGACAGTTGGACAAGCCTCATTGGTTACCGAAACGCGGTAAAAGGTCGTTTGATTGATGTTCGTTTGTGCCAGGTTGGCCGTCGTGGCCGCAGAAGGATTCCACGGTCCGCTGGCAGAAAGCGATTGTTCCCAGCTGAGCGTGTTTCCGTTGTGACCGGAAAGATTCAGGTTAACACTGTTTCCGGCTACACAAACGCTGTCGGTCCCGCTGATCGTTCCCGCAACGGACGCGGACGAAGCATCGACAATTGACACAGGCGAATAAACCGCCGGGCAAGATCCGTTCTTCACTGAAACACGGTACCAGGTTTCCTGGCTGATCGTACGGTTGATCTGCGTCATATTGGTGCTTGCCGGAACCGGATTCCACGTCGAGC
This sequence comes from Flavobacteriales bacterium UBA5871, assembly GCA_002432085.1. Taxonomy (GTDB): domain Bacteria; phylum Bacteroidota; class Bacteroidia; order Flavobacteriales_D; family Crocinitomicaceae; genus Fluviicola. The sequence goes on along the minus strand of DJFN01000057.1, from coordinate 11,179 downwards.
CACTTGTAAGACTTTCTTCCCATTGCTGGATATTTCCCGTTGTTCCGGAAAGTGTTAGCGCTGTCGATTGACCGTTACAAACAGTCGCCGGCGCGGTGATCGTTCCTCCGTTCGAGGCCGCATACACTTTAATGGTGATCACACTCGAAGTCGCCGGAAGATTTGCCGGTACCTGCACGATCGCCCGGAAAGACGTCTGCTGCGACAGGTTGCTGAAATTATAAGTGGTCGACGTGTGTGCGATAGGCGTCCACGGATCGCCACCCGAATAGGAATATTCCCACCGGATCACATTGCCGTTATGACCGCTGAGCTGAATGGTTCCCGCATTGGTAGCCGTACATCTGGCTGTATCCGCGCTGGAAAGCGTTCCGCCGACAGACAATTGTCCGTGAGCAGTTCCGGTGAGCGCCAACAAGGCCATCAGGCTGAATAATATCTTCGTAGTGTTCATCATTTCTTCATTTTCAGTACCCAAGGCTCGCCATTGAGGTAGCTCTCGTAATCAGCTCTTCTGTTTTTGCGGAATTTCAGCAGGTCGCCGGTTGCTTCCTTCACGCCGGTATATTCTTTCGGCTGTGTGACCAGGTACATGATCCGGCCATTGCTTTCCATGGAAACGAGGCGCAGGTCCATTGACAGATCGCGTTTGAGCATTTTCTTAAGCTCCTGCGCTTTATCGAGGTTGCGGAAAGCTCCCAAAACAATGTAATAGCTGGTATTCGGCTCGTCGATCAGTCGCCTGATGTCGTCTTCGTTCATCACATTGATGACTTCATAAGAAGTGAGTCGAATGCTGGCCGTATCATCCGGCGCAGCTTGAACGATCTGTTTCAGCTCTTCCATCGTGACCTGTTCTTTTTTCAGGTCTTCGATCTCTTTCCGCTGAATGTTCATCGTGCCTTCCAGGGAATCGAGACGCGATTGCAGCGGTCGAAGACGCGCTTCGTTGTTGTCGATCTGTTCCTGCAAAACTTCCGATTGGCGCACTTTTCCGTTGCCGCCCGGAACAGCTGTTTCGACTCCTTTTCCGAGCATAAAGCGCAGCGAAAGCTCGTGTGTATTGGCCATCAGGTTGCCGACGCTGGAAAAATTACGCTGGTAAACGTATTGTACCGACACCTGCGAATAGAACGTATAGCCGAGCTGCAGGTAAGCATTCGTGAGCTGACGGTAACCGGCCCCGAATTGCAGGTTTCCGTCGAAGGTAAACTGGTGCAGGTTGTCGACCGAGATCGGCAATCCTTGTGTGGAGAACAACACCACCGACGGCGTGTACAGCCAGCGCTCGGATAAAGTGATCGGCAAACGTGTCACGAAGGAATAATTCGGCACTTTGTTCACGTTGACAGACGATTGTGTCACCGGATTCGTAAAGCTTACGCGGTTGCCGGTATAAAACTGCACATTCAGTCCAACCTGCCATTGTTTGAGCTGATACATCGCTCCTATCGAAAAGCGACCGATAGTCGTTCCCTGCAATTGCTGCAAAGTGGAAATCTCGTCAGGATCCTGGGCAATGATGCGCGAAAAATCGATATTCGTTTTCTCGATGCCGGCTGAAATTCCGAAACCAAGGTGATTCTGCTCGTTGAATTTCAAACGGTAAGCATAACCCAATCCCAATGCCGTTCGCTGGATCATGCCTACGTTGTAAGAGCTTCCTTCCACTCCTATTCCCGATCTTCCGCTTTTGAATCGCAAATCGGCAATGCCGGTGAGCAATTCGGGTGCGTTCGGCAGTCCCGACCATTGTTTCCGGTAGCTCAGCAAAATCGAAGACGACGGTGCCGATCCCAGAAAAGCCGGATTCAGCAGGGAAAAGTTCTGGTGCATCGCGGCGGGGGCATTTAGCTGCTGACCGAATGCTCCGAGCGAACAGCTCAAAACGGGTAAGAAATAAATAAAGCGAAAGATGGTCTTCATGTTAGTCTGACTTGATGATTTTGTAATTGCGCACGACATTTCCTTTTAAGCTCTCGGCATTCAATCGGATGAAATAGCTTCCTGTAGCCAGCGTATCGACCGGAATATCCAGCTCGATGGTCGACGCGTTGTCGAGTCGGTAGCGGTACAGAATATGGCCCAGCATATCGTAGAGCACGATCTCATTATTCGCTTCGTCGCTGAGCTGAACGCTGAAATGCACCGCGTCCGTTGCCGGATTCGGATAGAGATTGTAATCCACCAGCTCCAGCGCCGGTGATGAAGAGCTCACACCATCCGGGAAGAACGTTTTCTGATTGATCGTTTTCGTGAACGTGCTGATGCAAATCCCGTTGGAAACCGTCAGCGATGTATTGTAAACATCCACCACGGAATACTGGTGTATCGGACTCGCTGTCGTATCGCTTGTTCCGTCACCGAAATCCCATAAGTAGGAAATCGGCGTCGGCTCGCTCAGATCGATGAATTTGATAGACAGGTTGATCAGCGTATCGCTGTCGACGAGGTAAAATGCCTCCAGCTGGTTCGGCGACGTTTCCAGCGTAAAGCTGCGCGTCGCGGTACAGGTTCCGACATTTGAAACAACCGTATAGTTTCCGGTTTCATAAGTGGAAACAATGGCGTCGGATGAGCTGAAACCGTTCGGTCCTGTCCAGGTATTGGCGGAGAAATCACAGCCTTCGAGGTTAACCGGCGTCGTTCCGCAGATGTAGAATGTTGGCGGGNNCGGCGAAGGTAATAACGTAACGGTGATCGCGTCGCTGGCCGAGCAGGAAGCATTGGAAACCGTTACCAAATATGTTCCCGAGCTGATCGGCACATACGTCGCAGAAGTACTGATCACGGCCCCTGAAGTCGATGTCCATTCGTAAGTGGCACCCGGATTGCTCGCGTCGAGTGTAACCTGTGCGTTCGAGCAAACGGAAAGATTCGGACCGAGCTCCACAACCGGCGACGCCTGAATGAGCACATCGATCGTATCGAATACCTGACAACCCGTGTTCACATCTTCAATGATCACCGAGTATTCACCCGATGACGTGACGGTAATGATATTGGTCGGCTCGGTTGTGCTCCAAAGCACGTCATCACCCGGATTAGCGGAAGCCACGAGCGTCACCTCATCGCAGGACGAAACCGAAGCCGGCAAAATCGAAGCCGGTGAGTTCATAGAAACAACCGAGATCGTATCGCGACCGCTGCAGCCGTTGACATCCGTTACTTCGATCCACACGGAAGCAGTTCCCGTTACACTGTAAGTTGCTCCGGATGAGCCATCGCTCCAGCTATAGGCATCGAACGCTCCGGCTGAAAGCTGAACCGGGAAATCCGTCTCACAAACCGACTGATCGGCACCAAGATCCGGCTGAACGAACGGATAAACAAGCGGAATAACAACCGTGTCGCTTCCCACGCAGCCATTCNNATTCTGATCGGTCACTTCGACCCAATAAGTTCCCGCAGCATTTGCCGTGAATGTTTGGTCCGTGGAGCCATCCTGCCATTCGAAATCAGCGCCGTTGTAGCCTGCAGAGAACATGATCTCGCCACAAATGGACGTATCAGGCCCAAGCTCAGGCTGCACGACCGCATTCAGCGTGAGGTTTGCTTGTCCTGTTCCCTCGCAGCCGTTGCCGTCTGTTACCGTTACGCTATACGTTCCGGAAGTTGTGGCGGTAATGGTTTGCGTCGTATCGTTCGTCGGCCACCATAAATAGGTCGAGCCCGGATTTTCGGCGTCGAGCACATAGCTGCTGCCACAGGTCGAAATCGTTCCGAGATTCAGCTGCGGCAAATCGTGAACCGTCACCGGCTGAGTAATTGCTGCCGAACAGCCGGTCGAATTGGTAACCGAAAGCTGTACGTTGTAGCTGCCGTTTGCTGCGTACGTGTGCTGAACGCTCAATCCCGATCCCGGAGCAGTGAAATCACCAAAGCTCCAGGCATAAGTCAATCCCGTTCCGGAGCTGGTCGAGACCAATGTTGAAGGTAATCCTTCACACACAGCCGTTGCGTTAAACGATGGAACCGGTAGCGTATTTACCACCACGTTTTGTGTCGATTGAGCCGTACAGGTCTGGGCATTGGTAACCGTCAGCGTTGCCGTGAATGTTCCCGCCGTAGCGAATGTATGTTGCGCAACCGCACCGTTCAAAACAGCGCCGTCGCTCAGGTTCCAGGTATACGTGTTCGTTCCGCTAACGGCGGAAGCCTGAAAAGTGTATTGCTGGCCGAGACACAGACCGCTAACCGTAAAGGAGGGATCCGGAAGCGGCGAAACGACGATGCTTGTCGAGAACGTATCGGCACAGGCGCCGTCGGTTTGCAGAATGAGCTGAATGGTCTTGATTCCCGGCGTGGCGAAGGTTTTCACCGGATTCGCTACTGTATCGGTAGTAGCGTCGCTGAACGACCATTGGTATTGCGGATTGGGATTTACGACAAACGAAGTATTGGTCAAGCCGATCGGGCTTCCTGCACAAGCTGTTGTTACTGTAAATCCGGCTGTATCCGGTTGGGCGATAACGAGCGTCGTCAATAAAGTGTCCCGACAGCCAACGCCCGATTCTACCTGCAATTCCACCTGGTGCGTTCCCGGTAAAAGCATTGGTTGCGTAAACGACGCGTTGGTTTGTGTAATCGCTCCGGCATCGATATTCCAGTTGTAATCGGTGATGTTGTAATTCGCCGGAATAGTCGTTCCTGTCGAGCCGGTCCCGTCGAAGAAAATCGTCTGGTTGAAGCAGTTGATCGAGGTCTCGATATCCGCAACAGGCAGATTGAACATATCGACAATGTTGCTGATACTCGCTTCGCAGCCGTAATTGGAAACCGACGTCAGCGTTACCGTGTAGGAACCGGGCGCAGCGTAGGAAACATAGAGCGTATCGGTTTGCGATGTAGATATATCGCCGTTACCGAAGTTCCAGGCAGAAGTAAACGTTCCGCTGGCAATCGTTGTCTGATTGGTCACGCGTACGGAATCTCCAAAACAGGCATCGGCCCAGCTGAAAGCAACATTCGGTTCGGGTGCTGTCGGCGCAACTGTCACCGTATCGTAGGAATAACAGCCACGTGAATCGATGAGCTTAACGACAAGGTCCTGCTGAGTTGCTTGTGGATAAACATACCGCGAAGGCAGATCGAGGCTATCGTGCAGCCAGAAATAATCCACGCTGTTTTCAAAACCGTAAGTGATCGTGTTTTCAGCCGTTACGAGCAAACTGTCGCCGGCACACAAATGAATAGCCGCCGACGGAAGGTCCGACAACGGAGGCTGAATACAAGCCGTATCTCCGGCTGTCAGACGGAAATGGTTCGACGTTATAGCTACGGTCGGATCGTCAAAAGCGTTTGGATCAGTTATGGAATAATCGACAGAAAGCACGTTCCGTTCGTCACCGATGCGACGGAAGTCCATATCGGCGAACTGACTGCTGACATACAACGCCAATCGCGCCGTATCGACGCCAGTAGCGGCGTAATCCACGTCATGCAAATAATTGATCCCGAGCGTATCTACCAATGCAGCATTCGCCCCGATGAACTCGACGTCGAAGTAGTGATCCAATCCGCCGTTTCCGGCATACAATTGCTTGTTATGTCCGCGGGTAAGGAACAGCGTATCGCCCATGTGGTTGTGAAAATGAAAGCCGGTTCCGGCCACATCGCTTTCACGCCCTGCTTCGATGAGGAAATCCGTCCGGATCACGCCGTCACCCAGGAAACGGTGTTGCGCATTTTCGCCGATGATATAAGGATTGGCACGCACGTTATTGGTTCCCTGCCGGTAAACAAGGTTAATCGCATTTGGCTGAGCGATGATCGCATTTCCCGAAAGGAAGGTAATCGTATCCTCGACCTGCATGTCGTTTTCGATGTAGACATTCCCGCTCGGCTTGTCGAAAACCACCTGGTAAAAAGTCGATTTGGTCATTCCGCGAACATAGGAATCGCCGTTTCCGGTAAAACGTAAGATGGAAGGCGGCGTACCGTCGAGACTGTCGCCGCGATCGCAGTAAAGGCTGTCATCCGTCACCAGGTTTCCTGTAATCGTTAACCGGCCGTTGATCAGCTTGTTGGTCACAAGCGGGAAAGCCTTCAATAGCTGGAAATCCCCGTCGACATAGATCGAAGCGGCTGAGCCTACATAGATTCCGCCAGCCGAGTCGTTGATAAACAACCCGCGTTGCTGGGCGTTAAGCTGTGCCGCCAGTACAAGTGGTATCAACAGCAGAAAAAATCGTATTTGTTTCATCAGCTTGTTGGTTAGAGCTTAATAATGTAGGCCAATACAAAGTATGGCGGACGAATATCGATCGGCGCTGCCAGAAGACCGTCGGAAGCGCCGTTACCGGTCGTACCTGAAACGCTGTGTCCGTGGGCGCCACCACCGTCGGTAACAGTATATGCGCCGCCACCTCCGAAGGTAGGCACGCTGATGTCACCATTGTCCGTATCCACGATGTCGGAACCTCTTGAAGGGTGGTTATGATCGCCTCCTGACAACGAAATCGCTCCACCGTCGACCGTGCCGCTGCTTACAGTATGACGGTGCTGAGGAAGATTGCTTTTGTCCAGTACTAATGTTGTATTTCCGCCGGTATTTTCAGGCGTATTGTAGGCTGGTACTGCAGCGTCATAACCGACAATAAAACGGCCACGCAGGTCCGGTGTTGTCCCGCTTCCGTCACAAAGCGCCCAGCCGGTAGGAATGTCTATGATTGCGCCACTCCACATAACGATAACGCCCGGCGGCACAAGTGCGTTCGTGCCGAATCCGGGAACTGTGATCTGATCGGTCGTCAGCTGCTCTGCATTCATCTGCGGCGCCGTTACAGATCCCGTGTCGATCACAATATGTCCGGTCAATACCGGTGCAGCTCCCGAAGCATAGTCACCCGCCGGTCGTTCTGCCGGAACAAGCGGGATCCAGAAAGAGCCGTCGAAATAGTAGAACAACTTGCGATCGGTGTCGAAAACCATCAGCGATGTCGCGGGATTGTTGATTCCCACACGTTGCGTCGTCGTCATGCGCGGCAATAGTATACCGCGGTTGTCACTTCCTCCGGGCGACTGAATATCCAGCGCCGCCGTAGAATCAGGCGTGTCTGTATTGATACCGACCTGCGCGTTCAGCGAAATACACGCTGTAAGCAATACGAATAGGAAACTGTATTTTTTCATAATCAGAGTTTTATAATGTATGCCAGTGCATAGTATGCCGGACGATTTTCATGCTGTGTGGCGGCATCCTGTTCGGTGTTGTAATTAACACTTACCGTGGTTGTTCCCGTTGTATGGCTGCCATCCCAGCGATAAAGCCCCCGCTCATTATCACTTTTCATATTGTTGCCTTCGATCTGTGGTCCGACAGCGTCGCTTCGTACCAGCGATTGCGAGTGATTATGCGGATCCGTCGTATGTGTATGCAGCGGGACGCCGGATTCGGCAGCAGTGAGCCTGTGCATGTTTTCACCTCCAACCTGATTGATCGTATAAGTCGGGTTATAATCTCCCGGTGCCGGCGATCCGTTTTGTCCTTGTCCGACGATGAATCNNGAGCCGCTCCACATAAGAATGGAACCAGTCGGAACCAATGCGTTGGGAGCAAAACCGTCCACATTCAGCGTCGTCGTAACTGTGATCTGGTCGGAAGTCAGTTGTTCGGCATTCATCTGCGGTGCTGTTACAGAGCCGGTATCGATCACGATATGCCCAGAGATCTGCGGCGAAGCTCCCGGAGGATACGAACCCGTCGGTCGTTCTGCCGGAATCAGCGGAATCCAGAAATAGCCGTCGTAATAGAACAACAGCTTTTTATCCGTGTCGAAAACCATGAGCGATGTCGCCGGATTGACAATTCCCAGGCGCTGCGTCGAAGTCATGCGCGGTAACAATACACCGCGGTTATCACTTCCTCCGGGCGATTGAATATCCAGCGCTGCCGTTGAATCTGGTGTGTCCGTATTAATTCCGACCTGTGCGTTCACCCACGCTTGAGCCATCAGCAATAACAATAAGCAACTGTATTTTTTCATAATCACCTGGTTTTCGTTTTCATTGGAATGCTGACCCTTACAGGCTCACTTTTCTGACTTTGGCCGTTATCGTAAATCCGGACCTGGTATTCGATAGCCGGCTGTTTTTCAAAAGAATCGTCTGTAAACGTCGGCATATCGAGCATGGCCGAGATCGGAACGAACGTTCCCGCAGCATTCCGGCGGAACACGACATAACGCGCTGTTTCCGAATACGAGCCCGGTTTCCAGCTCAAGCGGATGGTCCCCGTCGTTTTGTTGTATTTCGCTTTTTTCAGCGACACTTTCAGATCGTTCTCCGATTTCTGAGGAGCCATTCTGAAACGAACGATATTGGATGGCGCCGAGAGATTTCCCTGCTGATCGACAGCTTCCACATAATAGCTGTAGGTATTTTTTCCATCGGCCGAGCGATCGGTAAATTGCATCACATCGCCGGGAATGAGCTGCTGGTTGAGGCGTTGAAACTGGCCCAGCGAATCGCTGTCGTTTTTCCTGTAAATGGCGTAGCCTTTGTGGTCCAGCTCGGTATTACGCACCCAGGTCAGCAGCACGTGTTTCTCATCCTGGACAACAGCTGTTTTCAGGAAAGGCGCTTTTGGTGGTGTAGCGTCGATCATTTTGTTCGTCGCAATAGCTGAAAGCGAGCTTTCATTACCGTTGGAATCGAGCGCAATCACGGCGTAGCTGAAATCGTTGATCGCGTTCGCAGGCAAGCTGTCAATGTAACTGGCATCGCTGAAATAGTCGGCTGTCAGCAGGGCCATCGCGCCCGAATTTCCTTTCACGCTACGGTAAATTTTGTAGCCCATCAGATCGCTTTCGGCATTCGGCTGCCATTGAACGATCAAACGTCCGGTGTCGGCAACAATTTCTACCATCGACGGCGCTGCAGGCGGTATTTTATCGATCGTTTCGGCATACAGCTCTTCACTGAACGCTTCGTTTTCTTCCGCATCGACGGCTGCTACACGCAACGTGTACAAAGCATACCGGCCGACTTCGAGCTCATAACGCATTGTTCCTGAAGCAATCGGTTGAGCAGTCAGACGTTCCAGTATCGAATCGTTTGCAGCCGAAACGTAAATGTGGTAACCGGCCATATCGTCCGATGCTTCGGGCTGCAACCACGTCAAAACGATCTTCTTATCATAGATCTGCTTGTCAACATCTGTCGGTGCAATCGGCGGTGTTTCGTCCTTGATACGCACTTTCAGCGGCTGAGAAGGAGTAAGCGATTCACCGAAGAAGTTCAGCCCCACGAATGTGTAATAGTAGGTCTGCTTTTCCTTCAGCTGTTCGTCGGCGTAAAAATGATCGGGCAATACCATATTGCCTTCCTCGTCTTTCACTTTTGAAAGCAGGATCGGGTCTTTCGTAATGAGCTNNTTGCTTCCGGTTTCCAGGTAAAATGAACGCCTTTTTTGATCAGCTTGAACGAAAGACTGTCGACCGGATTTTTATCCAGCGCGAGCGAGCGGTTCACACCTGTTAACATTCCCAGCTCAACCAGCTCACCGTTTTTCCGTTCCATCAGCTTGTAATCGTAGGTCGTGTTCGGCGCCGCAGTCGCATCGAGGTAGTAAATCCCCAGGAATTTGCTGTAAGGCGTACTTTCAAACGATTTCAGCATAGCCATCAGCAAGCCGAATCCTTCCAGCTTTTTCGGTGAAGTCGCAATCGCTTTATAGTCCGTCAGCTCTCTATCTGCTTCCAGCTCGGCATTTGTGAAGCGGTACGTTCCGTTCGTGACCGGCGTTTGATTGAGCTGCTCCCACGAACCGCCATTCTCGCGGCGCATGATGAAGTAATCCTTGCGATACACGAGATCCTGCGCATACCATTTCAGCTCGATTCCCGCATCCGATGAGCGGTAAACAAGGTCGTAGCGCTGACCGAAGACAGGCAAACTTCCCAGTAGGAAAACGATGGTAAATAACAGGCGTTTCATTCGGTGTCGGATTTTTTGGCTTTGGAGCGGATGCTATTGTAGCTCAGCCCGAAGCTGTAATTGTAATTGATCGTCATACGGTGCTCGGAAAACTGCTGAGCGCCTTCCACCACGGCATTTTTGCGCACATAAGCATAGTTGACCTTAAAGCTGTGAGCCTTCGCCGGCGAAAATTGCAGGAAAACCGTAGCGGCATAATTCTGGTTCGTCAGCACGGCATTAACACGTGACTGCTGGAAGCTGAAGTTTGCCCCGGTTTTGAATTTCTGTTTGAAAAAACTGTGGTTGATTCCAGCCGTCGGTCCGATATTCTGCGTCTCGCCCATGGAATTATTGAGCTCCATAAACGACATATTCAGCAGGAAACCGAGGCTGTGTTTTGTGAACGTGATGGCATAGCCCGGGTTCAGCAGGAACGTAAAAACCGGATCCTGTTTATTGCCGCCGCTTTCCTGGTAAGTCGCGTTGACCGTGAACACGTGCTTGATCTTGCTCCCCAGCGTATAGTTCGTCGTTGCAGTGGCCGTTTCATTCAGCTGCGTCAGACGAATGGAATCGTAAAAAATATCCTGCAGCGCCACAACATTGCTGCTAAAGCTGTTGTAACTCAGGTTAATGTTCGCATTCTTGATCAAGCCCACGCTTACTGTTCCCGAACCGGCGATCCGGCGCTGCGTGGCCAGCTGTTTGCGGTCGAGGTTATTTTCCGTTACACCGAGACTCACAGTCACGCCCAGTTTGTTATTCAGGAACTGACGTCCGACATTCCCTGAAATTTCCTGTACGTCGTTGACAATGAACACCGAGCCGAGACTGGTATAAGAAGGATCGATCCGCTTGAATTTCGCACCGATTCGGGTACTGAAAAGCTCGTAATCGACGCTCATCGTATAGGCCGAGTTGAACTGCGAATTTGCCCGCGGATTGAAGATCTTGTTCACGTAGCTGAAGCGCTCCAGCTTTTCAATCGGCAAAAAAGTATTCGGATTGTACATACTGAAATGGTAGCTTCCCGAAACCGAGAGTTTTTCACCGAATTTCTGCGAAGTCACAAAGCCGATGATCTGATTTTCAGCAGGCAAAATGTTGTTCGAAGTATCAAAAGGAATGGAATTTTCGCGATCGGCCGCCTGGAAATAGATCAGCTCGATATTGTTTTTCTCCGTACCGATCTTCAGCTTGGCAGCGCCACCCCAACGCTCGTAGGCCGGCAACGAAACCGTTACGCCTTCCACACCTC